>NZ_JARWBG010000023.1:0-103781 GCF_029846775.1 Streptomyces chengmaiensis | reverse complement strand
CCGCACGACCCGTACGGCGACGGCCCGGGGGCCGCGCCGTCGGAGCCGGCAGGCCGGGGCGAGGGCTGGGAGGGCGTCTCCGGGCAGGACTCGTTCGGCGGTCGGGCGAGTGGTCCGGGCCCGCGGGGTCAGGGTCGGCATGACCCGTACGGCGAGGGGGCCGGCGCTGCGTCGCCCGGGGTGCCGGACCGGGCCGGGGGGCCGGAGTTCGCTTCGGGGCAGGTGCCGTTCGGTGATCGGGCCGGTGGGCCGGGCCCGCGGGCGGAGGGCCCGCACGGCCCGCACGACCCGTACGGCGACGCCGCAGGCCCGGGGCAGGACGGCGCGTACCGGGACGGAGCGTGGGGAGGTCCGACGGGGCGTTCGTCCGTGCCGTCGTCCGGTGGCCGGTACGCCGATGACACCGGGGGCGCGGTCCTCCGGGGGGCGTCCGGGAGCCCGGCCGCGCCCGCGGTGCACGGGCCGCAGGGACAGGCGTCCTCCCGGGCGGAGGCCCGTACCGCGTCGGCGTTCCCGCCCCCGCCGGACGGCGCGCCGGAACCGGTGACGCAGCCCGCGGCCGCGCCGGAGCGCTCCCCTGCCTGGCAGACGCCGCGGGGCGAGGTCCCGGTCGTCCCCCCGGAGTGGCGGGCGCCAGACCGGCCGCCCCGACGCCTCCCCAGGCTCGGCCGGCGGCCCCGCGGGGATCTGCAGACCCTGCTGGGCGGCCTTGAGGCCCAGCCCCGGAACCCCTCCGCCCCGGCCTCCGCCGCGGACGAGGCGCTTGTCGACGCGTTGCGCGAGCACCTTCCCTACGAGGCGACGACCCGGCTGCTGGCCGAGATCGCGCGCAGATGGCCGAGCTGGCCGCACAAGATGCGGCGCGAGCTGTGCCTCGCCGTCCTCGATCTGGGCCTGCTGGTGACGGACGACCGTCCCGGCTGCCCCGGCGACGATCTGCGGGCCGCCAACGCCGCTTCCCTGTACCGCTGGGCGGTGCGCCCGCTGGGCGGCGAGCCCCAGGTGGCCGACGGACTGGCCGAGCTGCTGCCGCGGCTGAGCCGGTCGGACGGCGCGGGCCGCGCCGCGTTCTGGCAGATCGTGGAGGGCACGCGGGACGACGACGCACTGCTGGACGCCGCGGTGTGGCGGACCCTGGTGACGACGGCGCACGGACGGCCGCCGCGCCCGGCCGCCTCCCCGGCGGCGCGGTCGAGCGGCTGGGGAGGCGGCGGCACCCGCACCGTTCGGCCGGCCTCCGGCCGGGCAGGTTCCCAGGACGGCCGGTGGATCGTCACCACCATGGTGTGCGTCCTCGCGGCCTGCGTGGGGCTGATCGTCCTGCTGGCGCAGCTGGCGTAGTCCGGGTGACGCCCGCGGCCCGTGCGGGCGGAACCCGACCGGAGACCCGCATCGGATTCCGCCCGGAGACCTGCCCGGAGACCCGCACCGGTTTCCGCTCGGAGACCCGGGCGGAAACTGGTGCGCCGTTCGCCGGGTGAACGGCGCACCGCGCGGTGAGGATGAGGGCATGGGATTCCATGTCGACTCCGAGACCGGGCGGCTGAGCCGGGTCATCCTGCACCGGCCCGATCTGGAACTGAAGCGGCTCACGCCGTCCAACAAGGACGCCCTGCTCTTCGACGACGTGCTGTGGGTGCGCCGGGCGCGTCAGGAGCACGACGGCTTCGCCGACGTGCTGCGCGACCGCGGCGTCGAGGTGTACCTCTTCGGCGATCTGCTCCGTGAGTCGATGGAGATCCCGGAGGCCAGGAAGCTCGTCCTGGACCGGGTCTTCGACGAGAAGGAGTACGGGCCGCTCGCCGCCGACCACCTCAGATCCGCGTTCGAGGAGCTGTCCGCCGCGGATCTCGTCGAGGCGCTGGTGGGCGGGATGACCAAGCGGGAGTTCCTCGCCGGTCACTCCGAGCCGACGTCCGTCCGCTTCCATGTGATGGATCTGGACGACTTCCTGCTGCGCCCGCTGCCCAATCATCTGTTCACCCGTGACACCTCCGCATGGATCTACGACGGGGTGTCCATCAACGCCATGCGCTGGCCGGCGCGGCAGCGGGAGACGGTGCACTTTGAGGCGATCTACCGGCACCATCCGCTGTTCACCGGGCCGCAGGCCGGGCCGTTCCATCACTGGTCGGAGGGGCAGGGCGACTATCCGTCCACCATCGAGGGCGGTGATGTGCTGGTCATCGGCCATGGCGCGGTGCTGATCGGGATGAGCGAGCGCACCACTCCGCAGGCCGTGGAGATGCTGGCGCGGGGCCTGTTCGCGGCCGGCTCCGCGCGTACGATCGTGGCGCTCGACATGCCCAAGCGGCGTGCGCTGATGCATCTCGACACGGTCATGACCATGGTCGACCGGGACACCTTCACCCAGTACGCGGGGCTCGGCATGCTCCGCTCGTACACCATCGAGCCTGCCGAGGGCGCGCAGGGGCTCAGGGTCAGCGACCATCCGCCGGAGCAGATGCACAGCGCCATCGCCGCGGCGCTGGGGATGAAGGAGATCCGGGTGCTCACCGCCACCCAGGACGTCCACTCGGCCGAGCGCGAGCAGTGGGACGACGGCTGCAATGTGCTGGCCGTGGAGCCGGGCGTGGTGGTGGCGTACGAGCGCAACGCCACCACCAACACCCATCTGCGGAAACAGGGCATCGAGGTGATCGAGATCCCCGGCAGCGAACTGGGCCGGGGCCGGGGAGGCCCGCGCTGTATGAGCTGTCCGGTCGAGCGGGACGCCGTCTAGCGTTCCCGCACCCCACCGATGCACCCCGGCTCTGTATATGAATGCGAAAGCTTGTATATACTTCCAGCCGCACCGCAACCGCGACCCAGGAGCAGCCGTTATGGCGACACACCTCGCAGGCCGCCACTTCCTCAAGGAGCTGGACTTCACCGCAGCCGAGTTCCGCGGCCTGATCGAGCTGGCCGCGGAACTCAAGGCCGCCAAGCGGGCGGCGGCCGAGGTTCAGCGGCTGCGCGGCAGGAACATCGCGCTGATCTTCGAGAAGACGTCCACCCGCACCCGCTGCGCCTTCGAGGTGGCCGCCGCGGACCAGGGGGCGTCGACCACGTATCTGGACCCGTCGGGCTCGCAGCTGGGGCACAAGGAGTCGGTGAAGGACACCGCTCGCGTCCTCGGCAGGATGTTCGACGCGATCGAGTACCGGGGCGACAGCCAGGCGGCGGTCGAGGAACTCGCCGCATATGCGGGAGTGCCGGTCTACAACGGCCTCACCGACGACTGGCACCCCACCCAGATGCTGGCCGACGTCCTCACCATGACCGAGCACCGCGACCGGCCGCTGGAGGAGATCTCCTTCGCCTACCTCGGTGACGCCCGGTTCAACATGGGCAACTCCTACCTGGTGACCGGCGCACTGCTGGGCATGGACGTACGGATCGTCGCCCCCCGGGCGTACTGGCCGTCCGAGCGGGTGCAGGCCCGCGCCCGCGCCGCCGCCGAGGCGAGCGGCGCACGGATCACCCTCACCGAGGACATCGGGGACGGAGTGCGCGGCGCGGACTTCATCGCGACGGACGTCTGGGTGTCGATGGGGGAGCCCAAGGAGGTCTGGGACGAGCGGATCACGGATCTTCGGCCGTACGCCGTGACCATGGACGTGCTGCGCGCGACCGGCAACACGGCGGTGAAGTTCCTGCACTGCCTCCCCGCGTTCCACGATCTCGGCACCGCGATCGGCCGGGAGGTCCATCAGAACCACGGGCTGCGCGAGCTCGAAGTCACCGACGAGGTCTTCGAGTCGGAGCACTCCATCGTCTTTGACCAGGCCGAGAACCGCATGCATACGATCAAGGCCGTGATGGTCGCCACATTGGGGGCGCAAGCGGCCTAGTGCCCCTCCCGGCAAGCTTTGCCCCGTCGCGCCGCCCTGCACGCACTCCCCCTGGGCCCTGCGGGCCCGGGAGGTGCCCCCACGCCGTGTTGGCCAAAAGCCCAAGTAGCTCCGCTACGAGGACTTCCGGCCGCCTTGCGATCGCACGCACCGGACGACGCTCCTTGACGGGCAAACATTGCCGGTCGCGGCACTAGCTCCTCGTGGCCGGGGCGGCGCTGTAAGCGGGATACGGCCGCCGCCGTTCACGGCTGGCCGCCGTGCGGGACACCCGGCCCGAGCCGGTCAGCGCCGCATCGAGAGGGTGAACCAGACCGCCTTGCCCGCGGGGGTGGGGCGGTGCCCGCAGGCGGAGCTCAGGGTGCGGAGCAGCAGCAGGCCCCGGCCGTGCTCCTGCCAGGGGTCCGGCTGGCAGCCCGGCCCCGGCGGGGTGAGGTCGCCGGGCGGCGCCGGATCGCCGTCGTGGACCTCTATCCGGCAGCCGGACGGCAGCAGTTCCACGACCAACTCGACGGGGGCCGCACCGGCCGCGTGTTCGACGGCGTTGGCCACCAGCTCGGCGGTGAGCAGCTCGGCGGTGTCGCTGTACGCCGTTCCCCCCGCTTCGGCCAGCGCCGTACGGATCAGGGCGCGCGCCATGGGCACGGCGGCAGCCGTGCGCGGGAGCGCGATACGCCAGGAGCCGTGGCCGGGGGCCGGGCTGTGGCCGGGTGCATGGAGCAAGATCCGCTGTCCGTTCGGGGAGATTGTGGCGACAACCATACGAACGGTTGTCTGTCTGGGATGCGACCTGTGCCACATCTGAGACGGGTTCATGTCCGAAGACGGACATCTGACCGCTGTATCGCGTATACGTGACGGCAGTCACGTAAGGGTGATAGCTTCGAAGGGCGGCAGGCAGTCCGCTCGCACCGGCAGTCCGTTCGCAGAAGGAGGCCACTCGCCCATGAGTCCCTTCACCGGATCCGCGCAGAGCACCGAGAAATGGCGTCATCTGCGGCTGGCGACGGACGACGGCGTCGCGACCGTCACCCTCGCCCGCCCCGAGAAGCTCAATGCGCTCACCTTCGGCGCGTACGCGGATCTCCGCGATCTGCTGGCCGAGCTGTCCCGTGAGCGGTCCGTACGCGCCCTCGTCCTCGGCGGCGAGGGCCGGGGTTTCTGCTCCGGCGGCGACGTCGACGAGATCATCGGCGCGACGCTCTCCATGGACGCCGCCCGGCTGCTGGACTTCAACCGGATGACCGGCCAGGTCGTGCGGGCCGTGCGGGAGTGTCCCTTCCCCGTCGTCGCGGCCGTCCACGGCGTCGCGGCGGGCGCCGGCGCGGTGCTCGCCCTCGCCGCCGACTTCCGCGTCGCCGACCCGTCGGCCCGGTTCGCCTTCCTCTTCACCAAGGTGGGGCTCTCCGGGGGCGACATGGGCGCCGCCTATCTGCTGCCCCGGGTCGTCGGCCTCGGCCATGCGACCCGCCTGCTGATGCTGGGCGAACCGGTCGACGCCGCAGAGGCCGAACGCATCGGCCTCATCAGCGAACTGACACCCGAGTCCCAGGCCCCCGCCCGCGCCGCCGCCCTCGCCCGCCGCCTTGCCGAGGGCCCCGCCCTCGCCCACGCCCAGACGAAGGCCCTCCTCACGGCGGAGCTGGACATGCCGCTCGCGGCGGCCGTCGAACTGGACGCGTCGACGCAGGCGCTGCTGATGAAGGGGGAGGACTACGCGGAGTTCCACGCGGCGTTCACGGCGAAGCGCGCGCCCGAGTGGCGGGGGCGGTGATGTCCCCCATCCCTCCCGCTACGCCCTGGGGTGCGGGAGGACCCCCACTTCCCGAAGCCGGGGGCAGGCCCCCGGATCCCCGTACGGCCTCCGATGGAGCCCCTCCGGCGCTTGAGGAGCGGGGGTCCGGGGGCGCAGCCCCCGAATACACAGCGGCGCCCACGCCCGCCCTCCGCATCGCCGTCATCGGCGGCGGCCCCGGCGGCCTCTACGCCGCCGCGCTGCTCAAGCGGCTCGACCCCGCCCGCACCCTCACCGTCCACGAGCGGAACACCCCCGACGACACCTTCGGCTTCGGCGTCGTCCTCTCCGACGAGACCCTCGGCGGCATCGAGCACGCCGACCCCGACGTCTACCGCGCGCTGCGGCGCGAGTTCGTCCGCTGGGACGACATCGACATCGTCTGCCACGGCCGTACCCTCACCTCCACCGGCCACGGCTTCGCAGCCCTCGGCAGACGCCGACTGCTCCAGATCCTGCACGAGCGCTGCCGCGGCCTCGGCGTGGAGCTCCGCTTCGGCACACCCGCCCCGCCCGCGGCGGAACTCGCCCGCACACACGACCTGGTGATCGCCGCGGACGGGGTGCACAGCACCACCCGCTCCGAGCACCCCGACGCCTTCGGCCCGCGGATCACCACTCACCGCTGCCGCTACATATGGCTCTCCGCCGACTTCGCGTTCGACGCGTTCCGCTTCGAGATCGCCGAGACCGAGCACGGCGTGATGCAGCTCCACGCCTACCCGTATGCCCGACGCCTCCCCTCGACGAGGCCCTCCGGGCCGGAACGGCAGCCGTCAGGAGCCTCCACCGTCATCGTCGAGATGCGCGAGGAGGTCTGGCGCGCCGCAGGTCTCGCGGACTGCGACGAGCAGCAGTCCGCCGAGCGCTGCGCCAAGATCTTCGCCGAGGCCCTCGGCGGACGGCCGCTGCGCGGCAACAACAGCGCCTGGACCGCCTTCCGCACCGTCGTCAACGACCGCTGGACCCACGGCAACACCGTGCTGCTCGGCGACGCCGCCCACACCGCCCACTTCTCCATCGGCTCCGGCACCAAGCTCGCCGTCGAGGACGCGCTCGCACTCGCCGCGTGCATCGAGGAGCAGCCCACGCTCCCCGAAGCGCTCGCCGCATACGAGGCAGAGCGCCGCCCCGTCGTCGAGTCCACCCAGCGCGCCGCCGCCGCGAGCCTGCGCTGGTTCGAGGAGCTCGGCGGCTATCTGGGCCAGCCGCCCCGCCAGTTCGCCTTCAACCTGCTCACCCGCAGCCGCCGCGTCACCCATGACAACCTCAGGCTCCGCGACCGTGCCTTCACCGATTCCGTGGAGCGGGACTTCGGCTGCCCGCCCGGCACACCTCCCATGTTCACGCCGTTCCGGCTGCGCGGACTGACGCTGCGCAACCGCGTCGTCGTCTCGCCCATGGACATGTACGCCGCCGAGGACGGCGTCCCCGGAGACTTCCACCTCGTCCATCTCGGCGCCCGCGCCCTCGGCGGCGCGGGTCTGGTGATGACCGAGATGGTGTGCGTCAGCCCCGAGGGCCGGATCACGCCCGCCTGCGCCGGCCTGTACACCCGCGGCCAGAGCGAGGCCTGGCGGCGTGTCACCGACTTCGTCCACACCAGCGCGCCCGGCACGGCCATCGGCGTGCAGCTCGGCCACTCGGGCCGCAAGGGCTCCACCAAGGTCATGTGGGAGGGCATCGACCAGCCGCTGGACCACGGCAACTGGCCGCTGGCCGCGGCCTCCCCGCTGCCGTACCGCGCGGGGGTCAACCAGGTGCCGCACGCGCTTGACCGCGCCGGGCTCACCGAGATCCGGGAGCAGTTCGCCGCGGCGGCAGGCCGTGCCGCGCACGCCGGGTTCGACCTGCTCGAGCTCCACTGCGCCCACGGCTATCTGCTCTCCGGGTTTCTCTCCCCGCTGACCAACCACCGCACCGACGCCTACGGCGGCAGCCTCTCCCGCCGCCTCCGCTACCCCCTCGAAGTGTTCGACGCCGTACGCGAGCGCTGGCCCCACGACAAGCCGATGACGGTCCGCATCTCGGCCGTCGACTGGTTCCCGGGCGGCGTCGTCGCGGACGACGCCGTCGAGATCGCCCGTGCCTTCGCAGCCCACGGCGCGGACGCCGTCGACGTGTCCAGCGGCCAGGTCGTCCCTCAGGAGCGCCCCGAGTTCGGCCGCTCTTACCAGACGCCCTACGCCGACCGCATCCGCAACGAGCTGCACATCCCGGTGATCGCCGTGGGCGCGATCTCCTCGTGGGACGACGTCAACTCGATCCTCCTGGCCGGCCGGGCCGATCTGTGCGCCCTGGCCCGCCCCCACCTCTACGATCCGCACTGGACCCTGCACGCGGCGGCCGACCAGGAGTACGCGGGCGAGGCGGCGCCCTGGCCGCCGCCGTACCGCGCGGGCAGCCGCAAACCCCCTACGGGCCGCACCGAGGCGCCCAAGCCCCGTCTCACCCTGGACCCCTAGGGGGCCCTCCCGTAACCGGGGGCTTCCCCCTCCAGACCCCGGTACGGCCTGAAGGCCGTGTCCTCGAGACCGCAAGGCGGCCGGAAGTCCTCGGAGCGGAGCTGCTCGGGCTTTCGGCCAACGCAGCGTGGGGGTGCCTCCCGGGCCCGCAGGGCCCAGGGGGAGTGCGGTGCAGGGCGGCGCGACAGGGCAGGCCCGCCGGGAGGGCACTAGGCTCCCCGGACCGTGCCGACGAACTCCGCCCCCGCGTCCCGCAGCCGCGCGTGCAGCCGTGCGAAGACCTCGGCCGAGCGGCCTCCCGGCCAGCCCTGCGGCAGCAGCGCCTCCGGCAGCCCGGGGTCCGCGTACGGCAGACGCCGCCAGGAGTCCAGGGCCGTCAGATAGTCCCGGTAGGCCTCCTCGGGCGGGGTGTCCTCGCGCGACTCCCAGCCCCGCAGCACCGGCTCGTGCAGATCGAGGAACTGCTCGTGCTGTTTGGCGATGGCCGTCAGATCCCACCAGCGGGCCGCCGCCTCCGCCGTCGGCGCGAAGCCGAGGTGCTCGCCGCGGAACAGCTCCACATACGGGTCGAGTTGCAGCCGCCGCAGGGTGTGCCGGGCCTCCTCGTACAGCCGCGCCGGCGCGATCCACACGCCCGGTGCGGCTGAGCCGAAGCCCAGGCGGGACAGCCGGGAGCGCAGCAGATGGCGCTTGTGCCGCTCCGACTCGGGCACCGAGAACACCGCGAGCACCCAGCCTTCGGACAGCTCGGGGGAGGTGCGGGCGTAGATCCGCCGGTCCCCGTCGTCGAGGAGCTGCCGGGCGTCCTCTGACAGGGCGTAGCCCGCGGCCCCCTGGTCCGTACGCCCGGAGACCAGCAGTCCGCGGCGCTTGAGCCGGGAGACGGAGGAGCGTACGGACGGGGCGTCCACGCCGAGGACCGCGAGGAGCCGGATGAGTTCGGCCACGGGAAGCGGCCCCGGCCGTTCGCGTCCGTACGCGCCGTACAGGGTGACGATCAGGGAGCGGGGAGTGTGCTGCTCGGCCACGTGATCACTCTAGAGCCAGGGTTCACCGAAGGTCTCGCAGCCTGAAGCGCTGGAGCTTCCCGGTCGCGGTGCGCGGCAGGGCGTCGAGGAAGACGATGGAGCGCGGGCACTTGTACGGGGCGAGCCGTTCCCGCACCGCGGCGTTCAGCGCCTGCACGGCGTCGTCCCCCGGGGCCGCGCCTTCGCGGAGCACCACGTACGCCACGGCGATCTGGCCGCGCAGCTCGTCCGGGCGGCCGACGACCGCGGCCTCCGCCACGTCCGGATGGTGCAGCAGCGCGTCCTCGACCTCGGGCCCCGCGATGTTGTACCCGGCCGAAATGATCATGTCGTCGGCGCGGGCGACATAGCGGAAGTAGCCGTCCCGCTCCCGCACATATGTGTCGCCGGTCAGATTCCAGCCGTCCCGCACGTACTCCGTCTGGCGCGGATCGGCCAGATAGCGGCAGCCGACCGGGCCGCGCACGGCCAGCAGTCCCGGCTCGCCGTCGGGCAGGGGCCGGCCGGAGGGGTCCACGATCCGCGCCTGCCAGCCCGGTACGGGCAGCCCGGTGGCGCCGGGCCGGATCGCCTCGTCGGCGGCGGAGATGAAGATATGCAGCAGTTCGGTCGCGCCGATGCCGTTGATGATCCGCAGGCCGGTCCGCTCGTGCCAGGCACGCCAGGTGGCCGCCGGGAGGTTCTCCCCGGCCGACACGCAGCGCCGGAGCGAGCCGAGGTCGTGCCCGCCGCCGTCCCGGCCGAGGCTCTCCAGCATCACCCGGTAGGCGGTGGGCGCGGTGAACAGCACCGACACCCGGTGCTCCGCGATCGCCGGCAGCAGCTGCTTCGGCCCCGCCTGCTCCAGCAGCAGCGCGGAGGCCCCCGCCCGCAGGGGGAAGACGACGAGGCCGCCGAGGCCGAAGGTGAAGCCCAGCGGAGGGCTGCCCGCGAAGACGTCTTCGGGTTCCGGGCGCAGCACTTGTGCGGAGAAGGTGTCGGCGACGGCCAGCACATCGCGGTGGAAGTGCAGACAGCCCTTGGGCCGCCCGGTGGTGCCGGAGGTGAAGGCGATCAGCGCCACGTCGTCGGCCGCCGTCGGAACCGCCGGGTACGGGGTCGGCGGCGCGGCTGCGGCCAGCCGCAGCAGGTCGTCCGGGCCGTCGGAGCCGTAGGGGGTGATGCGCAGTCCGGGCGCCTTGGCCTCCGTCAGCCCTTCGAGCGACCGCTCGTCGCACAGCGCATGGCTGACCTCGGCGAGTTCGCAGATCGTCCGCAGTTCCCGGGCGCGCTGCTGGGCCAGTACGGTGACGGCCACCGCGCCCGCCTTCAGCACAGCCAGCCAGCAGGCGGCCAGCAGGGGTGTGGTCGGCCCGCGGAGCAGGACGCGGTTGCCCGGCACCACGCCCAGGCGGGCCGTCAGCACATGCGCGATCCGGTCGACCTGCTCGCGGAGCCGCCCGTAGGTCCACGGTTCGCCGGAGCCGGTGCGGAAGGCAGGCCGTCCGGGCCCGAAGCGTTCGACGGTGGCGTCCAGCAGCTCCACGGCGCAGTTCAGCCGCCGGGGATAGGACGGCCCGGGCGGCCCGTACAGCAGATCGGGCCACTGTGCGGTCGGCGGCAGCCGGTCGCGCGCGAAGGTGTCGAGATGGGCCGAGGGTGTCAGCTCCATGGTCGTTCGCCCCCCTTGCCGTGGTGGCGGCCTTGTCGCGGTGGCGTCGCACAAGGAGCGTATCGTGATGGTGACGACAGTCAACGGTTCGCGATAGCGACAGAGGGAGTGGGGCAGGAATGTCCGTATTCTCACTCGACCCGGCACAGATCGCCTGGTGTGCGCAACTGCGCACGCTCGCCGCCGAACGGCTCAGGCCGCTCGCCGAGGCGGGCGAGCCGGGCCGCGTCAACCGCCCCCTGGTCGCCGCGCTCGGCGAACTGGGCCTGCTCAGAAGGGTCTTCACGGGCAGTGCGCTGGAACTCTGCCTGCTGCGCGAATCCCTCGCCCACGGCAGTACGGAGGCCGAGACCGCCCTCGCCCTCCAGGGGCTGGGGGCGGCCCCGGTGCACCAGGCGGGCACCAGGGCGCAGCGGGAACGCTGGCTGCCCGAGGTGGCCGCCGGGCGGGCCGTCGCCGCCTTCGCGCTCAGCGAGCCGGAAGCCGGCTCGGACGCGGCGGCCATCGCCCTGAAGGCCGCGCCGGACGGCCCCGGCTGGCGGCTCAGCGGCGAGAAGTGCTGGATCTCCAACGCCCCGGAGGCGGACTTCTACACCGTCTTCGCCCGTACGGCCGAGGGCGCGGGCACCAGCGGCATCACCGCCTTCCTCGTCCCGGCCGACCGTCCCGGCCTGTCAGGCTCCCCGCTGGAGATGCTCTCCCCGCACCCGATCGGCGCCCTCTCCTTCGACGGCGTTCCGGTCGGCCCCGACGACGTCCTGGGCCAGGCGGACCGCGGCTTCCGGGTGGCGATGCGCACCCTCGACCTGTTCCGCCCCAGCGTCGGCGCGTTCGCCGTCGGCATGGCGCAGGCCGCCCTGGACGCGGCGCTGGCGCACACGGCGGTCCGCACCGCCTTCGGCGGGCCGCTCAGGGACCTCCAGTCCGTGGCCCACACGGTCGCCGAGATGGCCACCCGCACCGAGGCCGCCAGGCTGCTCGTCTACGCCGCCGCCGCCGCGTACGACGACGGGGCAGCCGATGTCCCCGCCCGCTCGGCGATGGCGAAGCTGCTGGCCACGGAGACGGCCCAGTATGTGGTGGACGCGGCCGTCCAACTGCACGGCGCCCGGGCGCTGCGCCGCGGACATCTGCTGGAACACCTCTACCGCGAGGTGAGGGCGCCCAGGATCTACGAGGGCGCCACCGAGGTCCAGCGCACGGTCATCGCCCGCCGGCTCTATGCGGCCGCCGGCCGGGGACCGGACGCGGCCGCGCCCCCCGCCGGGGCTCCGGCCGCCGGGCACTTTCCGACCGGGGGAGCGCCTCGGCCCACGAGCGCGACCCCGGACACGGGACCGTCGTCGGCGACGATGCGGGCCGGGGGCTTGGTGCGGGCGGCCGCAGGGCCGTCGGATACGGGACGGGGCCGGCCTTCCGGCTCCTCCTCGGCCGCCGGACCCTCTTCGCGACCGGAGCCGCCCCCGGGCACGGGAGCCGCCCCGGCCGGGCCGCACACGCCCGGCGCCAAGCCGCCTGCCGAGGAAGGTCCCGCCGAGGAGTCGCCCGTATGAGCCTGGACCGCCGCAACCCGGCCGAACTCTCCCCGCCCGCGGGCTTCTCGCACGCCGTCGTCGCCACCGGCTCGCGCGTGGTGTTCCTGGCCGGGCAGACCGCGCTCGACGGCCACGGGGCCGTCGTCGGGGACACGCTGCCCGAGCAGTTCGAGACCGCACTCTCGAATCTGCTCACCGCCCTCGCCGCGGCGGGCGGCGCCCCGCGCGACCTCGCCCGGGTCACCGTCTATGCCACGGACGTCGCCGACTACCGTGCGCACACCCCCGAACTGGGCCGGATCTGGCGGCGGCTCGCCGGCCGCGACTACCCGGCAATGGCCGTCCTCGGCGTCGTACGCCTCTGGGACGACCGGGCGCTCGTCGAGCTCGACGGCTTCGCCGTGCTCCCCTGAGCCGCCTTCCTCACCTCTCTGACCAGCTCATTCACCCTCCGCCCCGGTGTGATCGACTGGTGGGGCGGAGGAGGCAGCCTTACCGTCGAAGCGTGGGCGGTCACGTCTGCTGGCCCTCACACGAGGGCACGGTGCACCATGACCAGCTCGCAGCCGACGCCACCGCCGCGGACCGCCGCCTCGCACAAGGGCGACGGCAGCGGGATCGCGCTTCTGATCATCGCCTCGTGCCAGCTCATGGTGGTGCTCGACATCACCATCGTGAACATCGCGCTCCCGCACATCCAGCGAGCGCTCGACTTCTCCACCACCAACCTTTCGTGGGTCATCAACGCCTACACGCTGACCTTCGGCGGACTCCTGCTGCTCGGCGGCAGAACCGGCGACATCCTCGGACGCAGACGGGTCTTCATCTTCGGCGTCCTGCTCTTCGTCCTGGCCTCGCTGCTCGGCGGGCTCGCCCAGAACCCCGGCCAACTGCTCGCCGCACGCGCCCTGCAGGGCATGGGCGGGGCCGTCGCCTCCCCGACCGCGCTCGCGCTGATCAGCACCACCTTCGCCGAAGGACCGGCCCGCAACCGGGCGTTCGGCGTCTTCGCGGCCGTCTCCGCCGGCGGCGGCGCGATCGGACTGCTCGCCGGCGGCATCCTCGTCGAATGGCTCGACTGGCGCTGGGTGTTCTTCGTCAACGTCCCCATCGGACTGCTGATCGCACTGGCCGCTCCCCGCTGGATCCAGGAGTCCGAACGCCACCCCGGCAACTTCGACTTCGCCGGCGCGCTGACCTCCACCGCCGGCATGGTGTCACTCGTCTACGGCTTCATCCGCGCCGCCCAGCAGGGCTGGCGGGACGGACTGACCCTGGCCGCCTTCGGCGGGGCCGTGGTGCTGCTGTCGGCCTTCTTCCTGATCGAGCGGCGCTCCCGGCAGCCGATCACCCCGCTGAAGATGTTCGCAGACCGCAACCGGTCCGCCACCTACGGCATGATGCTCTGCCTCGCTGCCGCGATCTTCGGCATGTTCTTCTTCCTCACCCTCTTCGTGCAGAACGTGCTGGACTTCAGCCCACTGCAGGCCGGGCTCGCCTTCCTGCCCGTCAGCGCGGTCATCGCGGTCGGCGCGGGGACGGCCTCGCAACTGCTGCCCCGGTACGGCCCCAAGCCGTTCATGGTCGTCGGCGCGCTGCTGTCCGCCGCCGGGCTGTCCTGGCTGACGCTGACCGACATCCACTCGACCTACGCCGGCAGCATCCTCGGGCCCATGCTCGTCTTCAGCCTCGGCATGGGGCTGCAGTTCGTGTCGCTGACCCTGATGGCGCTGTCCGGGGTCCCGCCGCACGAGTCGGGCGCGGCGTCCGGCATCCTCAACGCCACCCAGCAGGTGGGCGGTTCGCTCGGACTGTCGATCCTCGTCACCGTCGCCGGGACGTACAGCGCCAACAAGGCCCGTGAGCTCATCCCGTCCTTCCTGGCCGACGCCACCCCCGCCCAGCGCGCCGAGTTCGCGCGCACCAGGGAACTCCCGCCGCCCTGGGGCGACCAGGTGCTCACCGCCGGGGCCTCGGCGGCCTTCGTCACCGCGGCCGCCTTCGCCGTGATCGGCGCGTTCATCGCGCTGTTCGCCATCCAGGTGCGGCCCTCCGACCTCGAACGCCTGCAAGGAGGTTTCACCCCCGAGCCGTGACGGCAGTCCGAGACGGGTGTGAGAGGGAGGAGGCGAACGTGTGCGCCGACGACTCGCCCGCCGTGGCGGGGGTCGCCCTGCTGGACGCGGACGCGAACTACCTCTTCGCGGACGACGCGTACCGCCGGATGACCGGGGAACCGGCCGGCGGCCTCGAAGGCCGGCCCGTCGGCGCCCGGGCCGCGGACGTCGCCGGGCCGCCGGGACTGCTGGCCGCCGTCCTCGCCGACGGACGCCCGCGCACCCACGCGAGCCCCGGCCGCCGCTGCACCTGGCAGCGGATGACCGGGGCACGCTCCCAGGCGCTCGGCCTCATCGGCGTACTGATCGAACAGGCCCCCGGCCCGCCGCCCCGCCTCCATGTCGCGGCGGCAGCCGACCGCATCGGCACGACCCTCGACGCGGAGACCACCTGCGAGGAACTCGCCCGCTATGTGAGCACCGCCCTCGCCGACGCCGCCGCCGTCGATCTGACGGCGGCCCCCGACCCGGCGGCCGCACCGCTGCGGCGCACCGCGGCGGCCGGCAGGACGGAACTGCTCGCCGACCCCGCCCCCGCGGCCGCCGCAGAACGGGCGATCCGGGAAGGCCGCCCCGTCCTCGACGACCGGTGGCTGGCCGCGCCCCTGATCGCCCGCGAACGAGCGCTGGGCGTGGTCCTGGCGGCACGTGCGCACTCCCGCTTCACCCGCGACGACGTACTCCTGACACAGTCGGCCGCGCTGCGTGCCGCGTTCGCCGTCGACCACGCCCGCCGCTACGCCGAGGCCCGGCGCACGGCCGTCGAGCTCCAGCGCGCCCTGCTGACCGACCCCGGCCTGCCGCACCCCAACCTCCAGCTCGCCACCCGCTATCTGCCCGCAGGGACCGGGGACCTGGTGGGCGGCGACTGGTTCGAGACCGTGCGCCTCCACTTCGGCCGCACACTGCTCGTCATGGGCGATGTGATGGGCCACGGCGTGGCCTCGGCCGTCGACATGAACAGCTACCGCGCCGCACTCCGCGACGTCGCCGCCGCCGACCTGCCGCCCCACCGAGTGCTGCGCCGCCTGGACATGGCCATCTCCGACGCCGCGTCCCGCCGCCCCGCGGCCTGCCTGCTCGCCCGCGTGGACCCGGCCCGCGGCATCGTCTCGTTCTCCAGCGCCGGCCATCTGCCGCCCGCCGTCTTCGCCGGCGACGGCGCCGCCGAGTTGGTCGACGTGCCCGTGGGCCCGCCCCTGGGCACGGGCCTCGGCGGCTATGACATCGTCAGCCGCCGGCTCCGCCCCGAGGACACGCTGCTGCTGTTCACCGACGGCCTGGTCGAACGCCGGGGCGAGGACATCGACACCTCCCTCGCCCGCCTCGCCCGCTTCCGCCCACGCCCCGGCTGCACGGTCGACGAACTGGCTGACGAGGTCCTCGCCCGCCTCGACGCCGCCCACGCGGCCGACGACGTGGCCCTGATGGCGGCCCGCATCCGCGAACGGGCCCTCCCGGAGCCGGACTGATCCATCCGAGGACCCGGCCCGCGTGGCCGCCGAACCACTCGTCAGGCGTGGCCCGTCGGGTGGGCGGCGACGACGCGGCGGAAGAGGGCTTGGACGGCGGTGGTGATGTCGGCGCCGGTCTTGGTGTGGTGGCAGGGGCCGGTGTAGGCGTGGGTGAGGAAGTCGGCGGTGAGCTCGGGGTCGGGGACGTCGAACTCACCGGCTCTGTGGCCTTCGGCGAGGAGGGTGACGAGCAGGTCGCGGGCGGCGGTCATGGGTTCCTCGCCGGCGGCGCCGCCGGGCTCGTGGAAGAGCCGGTGGTAGAGCTCGTGGTGGTCCTGCTCCGCGGCGATCCAGGCGGCGACGAGGCCGTCGAGGCGTTCGGTCCAGGTCAGGCCGGGCTGGGCCAGGAGAGCGGCGGGCTGCTGGAGCATCCGGTCCCACATCTCGGCCTGGAGGGCGGCCAGGAGTTCCTGTTTGGAGTCGAAGTAGAGGTAGACCGTGCCCTTGGCGACCCCGGCGCGGGCGGCGACCTTGCTGACGGTCAGCGCCTCGTATCCGTCGTCCAGGAGCAGGCCGGCCGTGGCGTCGAGGATCTGGCGGCGGCGGACGTCGGGGGGCTGGAAGCGTCCGGTCGGCTGGGCGGTTGCGGACCTCTCCGCGGGCACGGGCTCTCCTCGGTGGTGGGGGCTGCCGTGGGCCGGTCAGCCTGTGGTCTCCAGGGTGTCATGCGGCTTGCGGGCAATGACGATGACCGCGTGATCCTCGCTGGGGTGCTGGATCCGCGGCACCACCTGCCGCTCGGCGCGCACGACGTCCAGGCCGAGGCCGGTGAGGGCTTCGGTCAGCTCGGCGAGGGTGGCGAGGTCGCCGGGCTTTCCCCAGTCGCAGGCCTCCTCGTCCCATTCGCCGAGGGCCAGGATCCCGCCCGGGGCGAGTGCGGTGGCCAGGACGGCGAGGGTTGCGGTGCGGGCGGGGCCGCGGGGCGGCAGCGCGTAGGAGCTGAGGGCGAAGTCGTAGGCGGTCTCGGGCTGCCAGGTGGCGCTGTCGGCCACGGCGAGTTCGATCCGGTCGTCCAGGCCGCGGGCGCAGGCGCTGGCGCGGGTGGAGGCGATGGCGCGGGGGGCGAGGTCCACGCCGGTGACGCGCCAGCCGCGTTCGGCGAGCGCGAGGGCGTTGCCGCCGGCGCCGCAGCCCAGGTCCAGGGCCCTGCCCGGGAGCAGCCCGTAGGCGGGGGCGAGGAGCATCGGGTCGGGGGCGGCGGTGTCGCTGCCGTCGCCGGTGTAGAGGGCGTCCCACTCGAAGTCCGGGTACGAGGCGGCCCCGGGGCCGTGGGTGTGGTTGCCGTCCTGCGTACCGCAAGCGTGGCCGGTGGTGTGGGTCACATTTCCTCCAGTGGGAATGGAATCGATCGAATGACCGTTGGTCAGTAGTATGACCGCTGGTCATTCGATTCCGTCAAGTCCCTTCGGAGACATCTCATGGACACCACCGCCCAGTACGACACCGTGATCATCGGCGGCGGGCCCGCCGGACTGACCGCCGCGCTGACCCTGACCCGCTACCGCTGCCGCACCCTGGTGATCGAGTCCCCCGCCCCGCCCCGCAACGCCGCTTCCCGCGGTGTGCACGGCCTGATCGGCCTGGAGGGCGCCACCCCCGACGAGCTGCGCTCCCGCGCCTGGGACGAGCTGAGCCGCTACGGACTGGCCCAGCGGCTCGACGCCACGGTCGGCGAGATCACCCCGCTGCCCGGCGACGGCTTCACCGTGCGAACCGACGACGGCGCCACCGCCTGGGCCCGCAATGTCATCCTGGCCACCGGCGTCATCGACCAGCACCCCGACGGCGTGGAGGGCTTCGCCGCATGCTGGGGCCGCACGGTGATCCACTGCCCCTTCTGCATCGGCGAGGAGAACGCCGACCGCACCTGGGCCCTGGTCGCCGACGAGCCCGCCTACCTCGCCATGGCCGCCACCGCCTTCCGCGCCTGGACCGGCGACGCCATCGCCATCGCCCCGCCCTCGCTGCCCGGCGCCGACGACCTGCGCCGGAGTCTGCAGGAGCAGGGCAGCGATCTCGTCCAGGGCGAGATCACCCGCCTGCACCACACCGACGGCGACCTGCACGCCGTGGAGCTGGCCGACGGCGCCCTCCTGGAACGCCAGACCCTGCTCTGGCCGCAGCCGCAGCGGCAGGTCCCGCTCGTCGAGCGCCTGGTCGCGGAGCACGGCCTCGCCCTGAGCGACGGATACGTCACCGTGGACGACGGCCGCCAGACCAGCATCCCCGGCCTCTACGCCGCCGGCGACCTGACCGGCCAGACCTGGGAACAGGGAGTCGTGCCCGCCGTCACCGCCGGCAGCGCCGCAGCCGACGCCATCCACTTCGCCCGCCTGGCCTGACCGCCCCGACCCGCCGGCGTCGCGGTCGCCCCCCCCCTCGGGATCCGCAGTGTCCGGCTGGCAGGGTGCATCGGGCCGGAGGGGCTCAGGGCCCGGTCGGAGGCCCGGAGCGCCCCGGAGCCGCCTTGGCCGGTCCGTGTGTGGCATGCCGCTTGCGGAGTAATGAGGGGATTGGGCTATTCGGCTGTGTCACCCTGTGGTCTTGTTTGATCACGGTCGTGCCGGGAGGCCGGGGTGTACCGCCCACATAAGTGGCTGTGTGAACGGATCCGCCGGGACGGCCGTGCAGCCCCTGCCGTCCCGGCACGGGGTTGTGCCCGATGCAGCCGATCGGTCCCGCCCCGGTCGAGCCGCGCCGCCCGAGTGCGGTCCGAGCCGCGGGTGTACGGCTTGCTCGTCCTGGGCGATCGGCGGACCGCCGCGATCGCCGAAGCCGGCGTGCCCGCCCGGCCGCTCTTCCCGGTGACCACCGAGCGGCGCACCCCCAAGGGCACGCTGATCCAGACCGGCGCCGGCCCCGGACGACCGGAGGCCACCGCGAGCGAGTACCGGCAGAGCAGGCGAGGGTGATGGCGCACGGCGAGGAGAGAGAAGAGGGCAAACGGCAGTCCCGCGTCGACGCCCTGGAGCGACTGAACGCCGAACTGGGCAGGATCGATGCTCAGCTGCGCGCCCTGGCCGCCGCGAAGGACCGGATTCAGGGCCTGCTGGAGGCTGTGGTGGAGATCACCCGGGAGGTGGAGCTGCCCTCCGTGCTGCACCGCATCGTGACCACCGCCATGGACCTGGTCGGCGCCCGCTACGGGGCGCTCGGGGTTCTCGACGAGTCCGGCGACCAACTGGCGCAGTTCGTCGCGGTCGGCCTGGACGAGCAGGATCGCCAAGCGCTGGCCGACGTGGGTCTTCCTCGCGGCAGAGGCGTGCTCGGGTACCTGATCCACCATCCGCAGCCCTTGCGGGTGGACGACATCTCCTCCCACCCGGCCTCGGTCGGCTTCCCTCCCGGCCACCCTCCTATGCGCGCCTTCCTCGGCGTCGCCATCAGCGTCCGCGGCGACGTCTACGGCGACCTCTACCTCTCCGAGCGACGCGACGGACAGCCCTTCGACGTCGGCGACGAGAACATCGTCGTCGCCCTGGCCAGCGCCGCCGGCGTCGCGATCGAGAACGTCCGACTCCTCGAACAGGTCCGCGCCGGCTCCGAACAGTTCCAGCGGCGTCTGCTGCCGACGCTGCCCGACCTGCGGCCCTTCGACGCCGCAGCCATCTACCGTCCCGCTGCCGAACCCCACCATCTGGGCGGCGACTGGTACGACGCCATCCCGCTTCCGGACGGCGCGGTGGCGGTCGTCATCGGCGACGTGGTCGGCCACGATCTGGATGCCGCCGCCGCCATGGCCTCCACCCGCCACATGTTGCGCGCGCTGCTGTTCACCCTGCGCACTCCGCCCAGTGCCGTCCTCACCCAACTCGATCGCACCCTGGAGGCCATCACCGACAACCCCGTCACCACCACCAGCCTGGCGCGCATCGAACCCGACGGTGCGGCCTGGAGGTTGCTCTGGAGCAGCGCGGGCCACGTCCCGCCTCTGCTGATCACCCCCGACGGCCAGACGGAATACCTCTTCGCTGAGCCCGGACTGCCGCTGAACGTCGACAGCGGGCGGCCCCGCCCCGACCACACTCACCCCCTGCCCCCGGACGCCACCGTGGTCTTCTTCACCGACGGTCTGATCGAACACCCCGACCACCCGATCGACGAAACCCTGAGCGAACTCGCCGACGTCGCCACCGCGCACGCCTCCCTGCCCCTGCACGACTTCGTGCAGGCCCTGGCCGACCACAACCCCAGCGACAGGCACGACGACATGGCCCTCCTCGCCCTGCGCACGCCGAGCCGCAGCCGCACCGACCCAGAGCGACACGGCTGAGGCGGAACCGCCAGGGCGGCGACACCACCACGAGCGGTCACCCGGAGCAACCCGACGGCGCATATGGCGGAAGGTCACACAGATGGGCGGCGCAATGGCGGAACCGGCAGAGCCGGCGGACGGTGAACAGCGGAGCAGCGCCACGGGGAGGGCTCCCCGGTGACGGTCGCGCGCCGTGACACGCTCCGCCGCGGCGCCACGGCGGCCCTGCAGATCGTGGCCGTCGCCGCGCTCTACTACGCCTCCGGCAAGCTGGGACTGCTCCAGCAACTCGTGCGCGGCCAGGTCACGCCACTGTGGCCCCCGACCGGCATCGCCCTGACCGGCCTGCTCCTGATCGGCCCGCGGGTCTGGCCCGGGATCGCGCTCGGCGCCCTTCTGGTCAACCTCCCCCTCGGGCCGTCGGCCCCTGTCGTTCTGGCCATCGCGACAGGCAACACACTCGCGCCCCTGTGTTCCTACGCACTGCTTCGCCGCACCGGGTTCCGCATCAGGATGAACCGCTTCCAGGACGCACTCGCGCTGGTCTTCCTCGGAGGGTTCACCGGCATGCTCATCAGCGCGACCGTGGGCAGCACCATGCTGCATCTGGCTCAAGCCCTGCCCACCGAAACCTTCTGGCCCACCTGGTGGGTCTGGTGGACCGGCGATGCCATGGGCGTCCTGTTGGTCACGCCCGTGCTGCTCGTACTCCGCTCGGCGCGGCGGCCGAAACACATCCCGCCATCCCGGTGGGCAGAGGGAGCACTGCTTGCCGCAGCCACCGCCGCCTTCGGTCTCCTTCTCCTCGAAACCGCCCCCGCGTCACTGCTCTTCCTCGGTTTTCCCCTGCTGACCTGGGCTGCCTTCCGCTTCCAGCAACCTGGAGCCGCACCCTGCGCGCTGGCCCTGTCCACCTTCGCCGTTCTCGCCGCCACCCGCGAGACAGGTCCGTTCGCCGGTCACAGCCTGCTCGCCGACATGATCTCCCTGCAGGCTTTCAACGGCGCCGCCGCGCTCACGGCGCTGCTGCTCTCCGCGACCATTGCCGAACGGAACCAGACCCAGGCGGAGATCGAGGAAGCCGTCAGACGACTCTCCGAGATGGTGTCGCGAAGCGCCCCGGACGTCGGCGGCCCGCCGCTGCCCGAGGCCCAGAGCGACGAGGACGAAGACGGCGGGCAGACCCGACCGCCGTGACCAACCGGTGGGCCTGCGGGCCGGTTGGCGGCCGGCGACGTTTGTCGATCAGATGTCGCGGAAGATCTCGATCTGCGCGCCCACCGAGTTGAGCCGCTCCGCCAGCTCCTCGTACCCGCGGTTGATGACATAGACGTTCCGCAGGACGGAGGTGCCTTCGGCCGCCATCATCGCGAGCAGGACGACCACCGCGGGGCGCAGGGCCGGCGGGCACATCATCTCGGCGGCGCGCCAGCGGGTGGGGCCTTCGACCAGGACGCGGTGGGGGTCGAGGAGTTGGAGACGGCCGCCGAGACGGTTGAGGTCGGTGAGGTAGATGGCGCGGTTGTCGTAGACCCAGTCGTGGATGAGGCTCTGACCCTGGGCTACGGCCGCGATGGCCGCGAAGAAGGGCACATTGTCGATGTTGAGGCCCGGGAAGGGCATGGGGTGGATCTTGTCGATCGGCGCCTCCAGCTTGGAGGGGCGCACGGTCAGGTCTGCCAGACGGGTGTGGCCGTTGTCCGCGGGGTATTCGGCGGAGCGGTCGTGGTCAAGGCCCATCTCCTCCAGCACCGCGAGCTCGATCTCGAGGAACTCGATGGGAACGCGACGGATCGTCAGCTCGGATTCGGTGACCACCGCGGCGGCCAGCAGGCTCATCGCCTCGACCGGGTCCTCGGAGGGGGAGTAGTCCACGTCCGCGTCGATGTTGGGCACACCGTGCACGGTGAGCGTGGTGGTGCCGACGCCCTCTACCTCCACTCCCAGCGCCTTCAGGAAGAAGCACAGGTCCTGGACCATGTAGTTGGAGGAGGCGTTGCGGATGACGGTGACGCCGTCGTAGCGGGCGGCCGCCAGCAGCGCGTTCTCGGTCACCGTGTCGCCGCGTTCGGTCAGCACGATCGGGCGGCCGGGGGTGACCGAGCGGTCCACCTGGGCGTGGTAGAGACCCTCGGTCGCGGTGATGTCGAGCCCGAAGCGGCGCAGCGCGATCATATGCGGCTCGATGGTGCGGGTGCCCAGATCGCAGCCGCCCGCGTACGGCAGCCGGAAGGCGTCCATGCGGTGCAGCAGCGGGCCGAGGAACATGATGATCGACCGGGTGCGGCGGGCCGCGTCCGCGTCCATCGCGTCCAGGTCGAGGTCGGCCGGCGGCACGATCTCCAGGTCCACGCCGTCGTTGATCCAGCGTGTGCGCACCCCGATGGAGTTGAGCACCTCCAGCAGCCGGTAGACCTCCTCGATGCGGGCGACGCGGCGCAGCACGGTGCGTCCCTTGTTCAGCAGCGAGCCGCAGAGCAGCGCGACACAGGCGTTCTTGCTCGTTTTGACGTCGATCGAGCCGGAGAGCCGGCGTCCGCCGACGACGCGCAGATGCATGGGGCCGGCATAGCCGAGCGAAACGATCTCGCTGTCAAGTGCCTCACCGATTCGGGCGATCATCTCAAGGCTGATGTTCTGATTGCCGCGCTCGATGCGGTTGACGGCGCTCTGGCTGGTGCCGAGTGCTTCGGCGAGCTGCGTCTGTGTCCAGCCTCGATGCTGACGGGCGTCACGGATGAGCTTGCCGATGCGTACGAGGTAGTCATCTGCCATGGCGGCAGGCTATCTCAGATATGAGATGTGATCGCGCGGGGGTAGGCCATCAGGGTGACAGCCCATGGGCTACCGGGTGATGCGGCTCATACAGCGGGAGTTCGGCTCCGCTGGGCAGGCGGACCGCCGCGAGAAGACCCCAGCCGCGGTCCGTTGGCGACTGGGAGACCTCGACGTCGTGCTCGGCCAGCCGGGCGAGTGTGTGCTCCAGGTCGTCGCACATGAGAAACAGCTCATGCTGCGGAGCGTCACCGGTCGGGTGTACGGCGAGCTCCGCGGGCGGCAGTTTGAAAATCAGCCAGCCGTGACCGGCCTCGACATGCGCGAAGCCCAGTTTGTCCCTGATGAACGCCCGGTCGGCTTCGGCGTCGTGCGTGTAGAGGATCACATGCGCGCCGTTGAACATGCCTTTGATGCTCGGTTCCCGTCGCCCGGGCGGCAACGAGAGCGCCGCCGTACGGGTCCCGTTCAGCCGACGGCCGGCGCGCCGGCGGCGGGGGGCGAGCGGATTCAGCTCGCTCCGCCGTCGGTGTCCGTACCGGGCGGAAAGCGCGGAACCGCCCGCGAATGACGCGCCCGGCACGGTCGCCACTCCCGTCGGAAGTCCTGTGTTCTCTGCCGCTCCCGCTGCGGCGAGCAGCGGCCAGAACGGGAAGTCGTGCGTCAGCGGCGGCGCCCTCGCGGTGAGAGCCGTACGCGCGCCCCTGCGCGATTGCGATCGAGTCGGCGCCGCAACAGGGCGTGGGCGTGCCCGGACATGACCGGACGGCGGTCATGTACTAGAGTTATCTCGACATCGAGATATCTGCCGAAGGCGTGCCGCACCACCTACCCTCGGAAGAGTCTGCTAAGGGTTACCTAACTTAGCCTCACCTTAGCGGATGGGTGAAGACCCCCGGACGGCAGGATGCGGTGAGATACGCGCACATTGATGAAGGAGACTGTCGTGTCGGCGAACAGCTTCGACGCCCGCAGCACGCTGCGCGTGGGCGACGAGTCGTACGAGATCTTCAGGCTGGACAAGGTCGAGGGCTCCGCTCGCCTTCCTTACAGCCTGAAGGTGCTGCTGGAGAACCTGCTGCGCACCGAGGACGGTGCGAACATCACCGCCGACCACATCAGGGCGCTCGGCGGCTGGGACTCCCAGGCGCAGCCCAGCCAGGAGATCCAGTTCACGCCCGCCCGCGTGATCATGCAGGACTTCACCGGTGTCCCGTGTGTCGTGGACCTCGCCACCATGCGTGAGGCCGTCAAGGAGCTCGGCGGCGACCCGGCGAAGATCAACCCGCTGGCCCCGGCCGAGCTGGTCATCGACCACTCCGTCATCGCGGACAAGTTCGGCAGCAACGACGCCTTCGCGCAGAACGTGGAGCTGGAGTACGGCCGCAACCGGGAGCGCTACCAGTTCCTGCGCTGGGGCCAGACCGCCTTCGACGAGTTCAAGGTCGTCCCGCCCGGCACCGGCATCGTTCACCAGGTCAACATCGAGCACCTGGCCCGCACGGTCATGGTCCGCGGCGGCCAGGCCTACCCCGACACTCTCGTCGGCACCGACTCGCACACGACGATGGTCAACGGCCTCGGCGTCCTCGGCTGGGGCGTCGGCGGCATCGAGGCCGAGGCCGCGATGCTCGGCCAGCCGGTCTCCATGCTCATCCCGCGCGTCGTCGGCTTCAAGCTCACCGGTGAGCTGCAGCCCGGCACCACCGCCACCGACCTGGTGCTCACCATCACCGAGATGCTGCGCAAGCACGGCGTCGTGGGCAAGTTCGTCGAGTTCTACGGCGAGGGCGTCGCCGCCACCTCGCTCGCCAACCGCGCCACCATCGGCAATATGTCGCCGGAGTTCGGCTCCACCGCCGCGATCTTCCCGATCGACGGCGAGACCCTGAACTACCTGCGTCTGACCGGCCGCTCCGAGCAGCAGGTCGCCCTGGTCGAGGCGTACGCCAAGGAGCAGGGCCTGTGGCTCGACCCGGCGGCCGAGCCCGACTTCTCCGAGAAGCTGGAGCTCGACCTCTCCACCGTCGTGCCGTCGATCGCCGGCCCGAAGCGTCCGCAGGACCGCATCGTCCTGGCCGAGGCCGCGCAGCAGTTCGCGCAGGACGTGCGCAACTACGTCGACGACGTCGACGAGGCGGGCAAGGAGTCCTTCCCGGCCTCCGACGCCCCGGCCGAGCACGACGGCGTGCCGACCCGCCCGACCCTGGTCACCGCCCCCGACGGCAGCACATACGAGATCGACCACGGCGCCGTCACGGTCGCCGCGATCACTTCCTGCACCAACACCTCGAACCCGTACGTCATGGTCGCCGCCGCGCTGGTGGCGAAGAAGGCGGTCGAGAAGGGCCTCACCCGCAAGCCGTGGGTGAAGACCACCCTCGCCCCGGGTTCCAAGGTCGTCACCGACTACTTCGACAAGGCGGGCCTGACCCCGTACCTCGACAAGGTCGGCTTCAACCTCGTCGGCTACGGCTGCACCACCTGCATCGGCAACTCCGGCCCGCTGCCGGAGGAGGTCTCCAAGGCCGTCAACGACCACGACCTGGCCGTCACCTCGGTGCTGTCCGGCAACCGCAACTTCGAGGGTCGGATCAACCCCGACGTCAAGATGAACTACCTGGCGTCCCCGCCGCTGGTGGTCGCCTACGCCCTGGCCGGCTCCATGAAGGTGGACATCACCAAGGACGCCCTGGGCATCGACCAGGACGGCAACCCGGTCCGCCTCAAGGACATCTGGCCGACCGAGGCCGAGGTCAACGACGTCGTCGCCAACGCCATCGGCGAGGACATGTTCGCCAAGTCCTACTCCGACGTCTTCGCCGGCGACGCCCAGTGGCAGGCCCTGCCGATCCCGACCGGCAACACCTTCGAGTGGGACGCCGAGTCGACCTATGTGCGCAAGCCCCCGTACTTCGAGGGCATGACGATGGAGCCCGCCCCGGTCGAGGACATCGCCGGCGCCCGTGTGCTGGCCAAGCTGGGCGACTCGGTCACCACCGACCACATCTCCCCGGCCGGAGCCATCAAGGCCGACACCCCGGCCGGCCAGTACCTCACCGAGCACGGCGTCGCCCGCCGCGACTTCAACAGCTACGGCTCGCGCCGCGGCAACCACGAGGTCATGATCCGCGGCACCTTCGCCAACATCCGCCTGCGCAACCAGATCGCGCCGGGCACGGAGGGCGGCTACACCCGCGACTTCACACAGCCCGACGCCCCGGTCTCGTTCATCTACGACGCCTCCCGCAACTACATCGACCAGGGCATCCCGCTGGTCGTCCTGGCCGGCAAGGAGTACGGCTCCGGCTCGTCCCGCGACTGGGCGGCCAAGGGCACCGCGCTGCTCGGAGTCAAGGCCGTCATCGCCGAGTCCTACGAGCGCATCCACCGCTCCAACCTCATCGGCATGGGCGTCCTCCCGCTCCAGTTCCCGGAGGGCGGGTCGGCCGAGTCCCTGGGCCTGACCGGCGAGGAGACCTTCTCCATCGCGGGCGTGACCGAACTGAACGGCGGCGCCACCCCGCGCACCGTCAGGGTCACCGCCGACACGGCCCCCGGCGAGGCCGACAACGTACGTCGTGAGTTCGACGCGGTCGTCCGCATCGACACCCCGGGTGAGGCCGACTACTACCGCAACGGCGGCATCATGCAGTACGTGCTGCGCAACCTGATCCGCAGCTGAGCGCGTCCCGCACGCGCCGCACAAAGGGCCGCACCCCGTCACACCGGGGTGCGGCCCTCGCCGTACGCGCGCCCGACGCCGTGTTCAGCACAAGGGCGGGAGCCGGCGGCCGGATCCGTCGGCCCTAGGGACGTCGCGGCAGCCAGAGTGATTAGCGGCTGCCGGACGTTCCCTGCAACGCCCCTACGAGAGCAGCTCCACCTCCGCGAGTGTCGCGCCCGGGCCCGCCGGGACCAGGCGGTACCGCGTGTAGGGGCCCGGCCGGGCGACGGTGAAGGCGCGGGTCTGCCGGTCCCAGGCGAACGACTCGCCCGAGCGCCGGTCCAGGGTCTTCCAGGCCGTGCCGTCCAGCGAGCCCTGCAGCGTCCAGCCGGAGGGCGCCTGCGCCGCCGCTGACGAGGTCAGGGTGTACTGGACGACCGGCTTCCCGGCGGCGTCCTCGCGCAGAGGCAGATCCGCCTCTGTGAACTCCGCGGTCGTCGCCGACGAGTCGTCGGCCAGCGGGCCCGACCGCCGCAGGACGTCCGCACGCGGCGACGGCGCCGCGTCATCCGTCGTGATGGACACCGGCGCGGCGTCCGGCCCCGTTCCCCACGCCGACGGCCGCGGCCCCATCTCGAACTCCAGCACCCCGCCGCGCGCCAGCAGCCGGTGCGGCAGCGCGGTGGACGTCCACCGCTTGCCGTTCAGCCGAACCCCCTGCACATAGACGTTCTCCGCGCTGTTCCGCGGGGCCCTGACCACCAGCGTGCGGCCGTTGTCCATCCGCACCGTCGCCTTGGTGAAGAGCGGCGAGCCGATCGCGTACTCCCCGCTGCCCATCACCAGCGGATAGAAGCCCAGCGCGCTGAAGAGATACCAGGCCGACTGCTCTCCGTTGTCCTCGTCGCCGTGGTACCCCTGCCCGATCTCACTGCCGACGTAGAGACGGGAGAGCACCTCCCGGACCTTCTCCTGGGTCTTCCAGGGCTGCGCGGCGGCGTTGTACATGTACGCGGCATGGTGCGCGACCTGGTTGGAGTGTCCGTACATGCCCATCCGGACATCCCGCGCCTCCGTCATCTCGTGGATCACCGAGCCGTACGAGCCGACGAACTCCGGCGACGCCGTCTCCGGGGTGGAGAAGTACGCGTCCAGCTTCTGCCCGAGCCCCGCCCGGCCTCCGTACAGATTGGCCAGACCGCGTGAGTCCTGGGGTGCGGTGAAGGCATAGCCCCAGCCGTTGGTCTCGGTGTAGTCGTAGCCCCACACCCGGGGGTCGTACGCGTCGCCGGGCACCCGCCAGGCGCCGTCCGGGCCGCGGCCCTGGAAGAACCCGGCTTCGGAGTCGAACAGCGTCACATAGTTCCGCGCCCGGTTGAGGAAGTACGCCGACTCCTCCTTGTAGCGGGCCTTCCCCGTCTTCTCGTAGAGGGCCTCGCCCATCTTCGCCAGGCCGTAGTCGTTGAGACAGCCCTCCAGCGACCAGGACAGACCCTCATGGGTCCGGGTCGAGGCGTAGCCGAGGAACGGCGAGGTCTCCATGCCCTTGCGGCCCACTCCCGAGGACGGGGGCACGACCGTCGCGTTCTTCAGCGCCGCCTCGTACGCGGCTTCCGCGTCAAAGCGCAGACCCTTCACATAGGCGTCGGCGAAGGCGACGTCGGAGCTGGTGCCGGTCATCAGGTCGGCGTAGCCGGGGGAGGACCAGCGGGAGATCCAGCCGCCGTCCTTGTACTGCTGGACGAAGCCGTCCACCAGCTCACCCGCCTTGCGAGGGGTCAGGAAGGAGTACGCGGGCCAGGTCGTCCGATAGGTGTCCCAGAAGCCGTTGTTCACATAGACCTTCCCCTCGACGATCTTCGCACCGGTGTGCGTCGGGGTGTCGGGCCCCTCCGCGGGGGAGAAGGGGCTCGCGTAGCGGTGGCGCGGGCGGTGCGGTGTTCCGGCGTTCTCGAAGCCGGAATTGGGGTAGAGGTAGAGCCGGTAGAGGCCCGAGTAGAGCGTGGTGAGCTGGTCGCGGGTGGCCCCCTCGACCCGCACCCGCCCCAGAATCCGGTCCCACTGCCCCTGCGCCCTGCGCATGACCTGCTCGAAGCGCATCGTGTGCGGGATCTCGTATGACAGGTTCCGCTTGGCCTGCTCGACGCTGATCAGCGAGGTGGCCAGCCGCAGCGTCACCGTGCGGTCCGGGCCCGCGTCGAAGCGGAAGCGGCCCGTGACCCCCTCGGAGGCGGCGTCGAGCACCGGTGCGTCGAAGACGCCGTAGACGAACATCCGGGTCGCGCCGGTCGACAGTCCGCTCTTGACGTCCGAGTACCCGGTGAAGGAGCGGGAGTCCGCGTCCAGGCTCAGCCCGCCCTCGGCCGTGACGTTGTCGAAGATCACGCTCGCGTCGTCGCCGGGGTAGCGGAAGCGCATCACCGCCGCGTGGTCGGCCGGTGCGATCTCGGCCTTCAGCCCGTTCTCGAACGTCACGCCGTAGTAGTGCGGGCGCGCGGTCTCGTTGTCGTGGCGGAAGGGCAGGGCGCGCGCCGTGCGGGAGGTGTCCGGGACGCCGGCCGCCGCGGACGGCATCAGCTGGAACGTCTGCCGGTCGCCCATCCAGGGGCTGGGTTCATGGCTGGCGCTCAGCGCCTGGAGGGTGGGCAGATTGTCGGCGTTGTTGGCGCGCGCGTACTCGTACAGCCAGCTCCGGGAGCCGGCGTTGGTCACCGGGGTCCAGAAGTTGAAGCCGTGCGGGACGGCGGTCGCGGGAAAGGTGTTGCCGCGCGAGTACGAGCCGCTCGAGTTGGTGCCGCGGACCGTGGACACATAGTCGGACAGATGGGCGAGCGGCCGCTCGGGCGGTTCGGGCGCCAGGGTGATGTCGTCGATCCAGCCCTGGAACTTCGCCGGGCCCCCGGGGGAGTCGTACGCCACCAGAATCCGGTCGACCCTCTTGCCCGCGGCGACCTCGCCGATCCGCGACGCCACATGGTTCCACTGGTTGGCGTAGAGCCTCTTGGCCGCGCCCTGGCCCTGCGGGGTCAGCCGCCCGCCATGGGAGTCGGCCGCCTTCAGCTCGCTGAGATAGGAGCCGTCGGTGAAGGCCAGGTCCACGGCGACATGGGTGGCCGGGTAGTTCAGATCCGTCTCCGGCATGGAGGGGAAGACCCGGTACGACAGCGCGGTGTCCCGCCGGACGAGTGTGTCGACGTCGAAGATCTTGTTGTACGAGTAGGCCCGGCCGTCCGGGTTGTGCGAACCGGCGTAGCGCAGTGCCCGCTTTCCGGTGAAACCGGCACGAGCCTTGGCGGTGGGGGAGCCTGCGGGGCCGCCGTCCACATGACTGCGCATCGACGGAGGCGTCGGGGTGCTGTCGTCGCCGTCGGAGAACTGGACATCCGCGAGCTGGGTGATGTCGGGTGCGCCGTTGTTGCGGGCGATCTCCAGCCGGTAGTGGGCGTACGGCGTCGGCTCCGCCGTCCCGGCGGCGACGTCGTACGTCTTGGTCTCGAAGCGCTTGGCGAACGACTCGCCCTTGCGGGTGTCGAGGACGGTCCACTGCTTGCCGTCGGCGGAGCCCTTCAGCGTCCAGTCCGCGGGGTCGCGACCGGCGAAGTCATTGGCGGAGGTCAGCGCATATCTGGCGACTTCGATGGGTTCGTCGGTGTCGAACTCGATCCAGGCGGTGGGGGCGAATGTCAGCCATTTGGTGCTGGGCTGGAGGTCGACGAGATTCTCCTTGGTCTCGCCCGCCCCGGTGTTCTCACCGCTGGCGCGCAGCCGGACCACCCGGTCGGTGACATTGCCCGGAATCCCCGCGGCGAATCCGCCGTCGACGCCGGACACCCGCTGCCGGCCGTCCGGCCCGGTCTCCACGGCATGCAGCCAGTCCGGCTGCGGGTCGCCGTCCTCGAACGACGAGACGAAGGACGCGGCGGGGGTGGAGTGCCGGGCGGCAGGCGCCGCCTGAGTCGGCAACGGCAGGGCGACTGCGGCCGACTGGGCCGTCAACGCCAGAAGAGACGCGGCCACCGTCAGGGTGACCGAATGGGCCGTTGGAGTCATATGCATTCCGGTCTTTCCTCCTGGGGAGGCAATCTCGGACAACGTTGTCAGGCGCGATGCGCAGGCTCTAGTAGGGAGGCAAGTGCCGTACGGTGTCAAGGGTGTTGAGCCTGTCGATCGCCCGGAATCACCCGTTCCGCAAAACCTGCCGGAACCGCCGGGTTGCCTGTACGGGGCATCTGTTCACGAGGTCTCAACTCGGGAAAGACTGCCGCCCAAAGTTGCTTTCGATCTTGCTCGGACGGCGGGAAGTGGACTATACCTGTCGGCGTCCGCAAGGCTGTTCCATACCTTCCAGCTCCACACGTTCCAGTTCTATCCGTGTGCGCAACACCGGCTTCACTGAGTTTCCCTCAGGGATGCACAGCAACTGACCGCGGTGGCGGGGCCCTTCGCCTGAGGCGAGATGTGACGGGCGACCGGTACACCGCCTGAGTCCTGGAGAAGGCGAGGACTTGAGCATGGGATCCACCTCCGCCCACAGCAATGAGGGCTCCACCAGCACCGACGAGGCCCCGAACCGAGGGGGCCTCGGCCGCCGCGATCTGATCAAGCGCTCCGCCGCGCTCGGCCTGATCACCGTGCCGACCATGAGTTTCCTGTCCGCGTGCGCCTCCGGCGGCGGCGGTGGCGAAGGCGGCAGCCAGACCAAGGGCAAGGTCTCCAAGGACAACCCCTTCGGTGTGGCCGAGGGGAGCAAGGTCGAGGTAGTCGTCTTCAAGGGCGGATACGGCGACGACTACGCCAAGGCGTGGGAAACCGCGTTCGACAAGAAGTGGGGCACGACCTCCTCCCATCTGGGCACCCAGGAGATCACCGGAAAGCTCCAGCCGCGGTTCAACGCGGGCAACCCCCCGGACGTCGTGGACAACTCCGGCGCACAGCAGATCAAGCTGGATGTGCTGTTCAAGAGCGGTCAGCTCAGCGATCTGGCCCCGGTGCTGGACGCCCCCTCCCTCGACGACCCCACCAAGAAGGTCCGGGACACCCTGATCCCCGGCACCGCGGATCAGGGGCTGCAGGGCGGCAAGATCGTGTCGCTCAACTACGTCTACACCGTCTGGGGCCTGTGGTACTCGGGCAAACTCTTCAAGGACAAGGGCTGGACGCCGCCCAAGACCTGGGACGAGTTCCTCGCCGTCTGCAAGGCCGCCAAGGACGCCGGCATCGGCGGCCTCGCCCACCAGGGCAAGTTCCCGTACTACATCAACGTCGCCATCATGGACCTGATCGCCAAGCTCGGCGGTCTGGACGCCATGAAGGCGATCGACAACCTCGATCCGAAGGCCTTCGTCGGCAGCGACGCCGCCAAGCAGTCCGTCGAGGCGATCTACGAGGTCGTCGAGAAGGGCTATCTCATGCCCGGCACCAACGGCCTGACGCACACCGAGTCGCAGACCCGCTGGAACCAGTACAAGGCCGCCTTCGTCACCTGCGGCTCCTGGCTGGAGAACGAGCAGCTCAAGACCACGCCGGACGACTTCGACATGAAGTTCCTGCCGATGCCGCTGCTGCCCGGCAGCGCGCTGCCCTTCGAGGCGATCCGGGCCGGGGCGGGCGAGCCGTTCATCGTCCCGGAGAAGGCGAAGAACAAGGCCGCGGGGCAGGAGTTCCTGCGCTCCATGCTCTCCAAGGAGTGGTCGACGATCTTCGCCCAGCAGGCGAACTCGCTGACCATCGTCAAGGACGGCGTCGACGCCGGCGTGCAACTGCGGCCGGGCACCAAGGCGGCCGTGGACGCGGTGAAGGCCGCGGGCGACAACACCTTCAACTACCTCTACCCGAACTGGTACAGCGAGATGGATGTGGAGATCCAGAACGCGTCCAATGAGCTGATGGCCAAGCGCATCCAGCCGGCGGAATGGCTGAAGCGGGCCCAGGCCGCGGTCGACAAGGCGGCCAAGGACCCGAACAGCAAGAACAACCGCCGCGACTGAGCTCGCGACTGGGCCGCCGGACGCGGTTCAGCGGTTTCCCGCGGCTCGGCCGGTACAACGGGAACTGCCGGAAACACCCGGAACACCAGGGACAGGATGCCATGCGAAAAGGGCAGTACCAGTTCGTCACGGGATTTCTTCTCGCTCCCGTGGCGCTGTATCTGATCTTTGTGATCTGGCCGTATCTCCAGACGATCGGATACTCCTTCACCGACTGGAAGGGCCAGTCGCAGACCTTCGGGTTCGTAGGCCTCGACAACTACGCCGCACTGCTCGAGGACAACGTCTTCCTGCAGGCGATCTGGCACAACATCCTGTTCCTGGTGTTCATTCCGGTGATCACCATCCTGCTCGCCCTCTTCTTCGCCTTTATGCTCAACGCGGGCGGCCGGGGCGGCGCGGGAGGGGTCACGGGCATCCAGGGCTCCGGCTTCTACAAGATCGTGTACTTCTTCCCGCAGGTCCTCTCACTGGCGATCCTCGCGGTGCTCTTCGGCGCCGTCTACCGCAGCGACCAGGGCGGACTGCTCAACGGTCTGCTCGTCAAGGCGGGTCTGGTCGACGCCGGCCGGCCCGTCGAGTGGCTCAACGAGCCCTCCCTGGTGCTGTGGTGTCTGCTGGCCGTCGTCGTCTGGCACGGTGTCGGGTTCTATCTCGTGCTGTTCTCCGCGGCCATGCAGTCCATCCCCAAGGAGATCTACGAAGCCTCCCTGCTGGACGGCGCGGGCCGGGCCCAGACGTTCTTCCGGGTCACCCTCCCGCTGCTGTGGGAATCCGTGCAGACCTCCTGGGTCTACCTCGGAATCACCGCGATGGATCTGTTCGTCCTGGTGTCGACCATGACATCGGGTCAGTTCGGCGGCGGCCCCGACCATCACAGCGAGGTCATGGCCACGGTCCTGATGCGTAACTTCCTGTACTTCGGAAAGAGCGGCTACGCCTGCGCCATGGGTGTGGTGATGCTGCTGCTGACCCTGATCCTGTCCGTCGTCACGCTCCGCGCCACCCGCCGCGAGCGCATCGAATTCTGAGCGGGGAGAGCGATGAGCATCACTGCCAAGGAGTCCTCCGCCACCGAGCCGGGCGCCGACGGCCCGCGGGGCGTCGGGCCGAAGAGCGGCCGGCGGGCCTTGCGCCCCGGCGACCGCGCCACCGAGGGCATCACCCTCAATGTCTTCTCGCACGGCTTTCTGGCGCTCTGGGCCGTGCTGATCGTGCTGCCGCTGCTCTGGCTCGTGCTGAGCTCCTTCAAGACCGACGCCCAGATCGGCGGCTCCGCACTGAGCTGGCCCACCAACTGGACCTTCGACGTCTTCGTACGGGCCTGGGACAAGGGCATCGGCGACTACTTCACCAACACGGTGATAGTGCTTGCCTTCTCGGTGCCGCTGACCATGCTGTTCGGGTCGATGGCGGCGTATGTGCTGGCGCGCTACGAGTTCCCGGGCAACCGCTTCCTGTACTTCTTCTTCGTCGGCGGGGCGATGTTCCCCGTCTTCCTCGCGCTCGTCCCGCTCTACTTCATGGTCGAGCGGTTCGGGATGCTGAACACCTACCAGGGCCTGATCCTGGTCTACATCGCCTACTCGATGCCCTTCACGGTGTTCTTTATGCACGCCTTCTTCCGCACCCTGCCGACGGCAGTGCACGAAGCGGCGGTGATCGACGGGGCCTCGCACACCCGTGCGTTCTTCCAGGTCATGCTGCCGATGGCAAAGCCGGGGCTGCTGAGCGTGGGCATCTTCAACGCGCTGGGCCAGTGGAACCAGTACATCCTGCCCGTGGTGCTGATGCAGCCCAGGGACAACAGCGACCCCGAGCGCTATCTGCTCACCCAGGGGCTGGTGCAGCTCCAGCAGCAGCAGGGGTACGCCAGCGATCTTCCGGTGCTGTTCGCCGGGGTGACCATCGCCATGATCCCGATGCTGGTCGTGTACCTGTCGTTCCAGCGCCAGGTCCAGTCCGGCCTCACGGCGGGCACGTTGAAGTGACGCCGAGCGAGCCGACCCGCGGCTGAAGAACCCCGACCTGCCGGAACCGCCCGTATGCGCAGCGTGCGCATACGGGCGGACGTCTTCGCCCGTCCTCCGGGCGAGGGAGGCCAGATCTCGGCGAGGTCTCCTTACGGTTCTCCTCTCGCTCAAGGTCTTGACGCGATATGCCCCCTCCGGTTGAGCTTAGAGTTCATAAGTTGGAGAGATGCTGGGTCACATCGTGGTGAACCCGGCCGGGGGCGGCGGTCGTGCCGCCCACCGGGGGCAGGAGTGGATGGGTCAATGGAGACTCCGGGGTCGCAGACATCACTGCACCGGGCCAACCTCGAGCGGGTCGTCAGGGCCGTGCGCTTGGCGGGCTCGCTCACCCAGGCGGAGATCGCCAGAAGCACCGGCCTGTCGGCCGCCACGGTCTCCAATATCGTTCGTGAACTGAAGGACGGCGGCACGGTCGAGGTCACCCCCACCTCCGCGGGCGGCCGCCGGGCCCGCAGCGTCTCCCTCAGCGGCGACGCGGGCATCGTCATCGGCGTCGACTTCGGCCATACGCATCTGCGGGTCGCCGTCGGCAACCTCGCCCACCAGGTGCTGGCCGAGGAGTCCGAGCCGCTCGATGTCGACGCCTCCGCCGCGCAGGGCTTCGACCGGGCGGAACAGCTGGTCAAACGGCTGATCGCGGCCTGCGGCATCGGCCGGGACAAGGTGATCGGCGTGGGTCTCGGCGTGCCGGGCCCGATCGACGTGGAGTCCGGCACCCTCGGCTCCACCGCGATCCTGCCGGGCTGGAGCGGGATCAACCCCAGCCAGGAGCTCTCCGCCCGGCTCGGCGCGCCGGTCTACGTCGACAACGACGCCAACCTCGGCGCGCTGGGCGAGCTGGTGTGGGGGAGCGGCCGCGGGGTGAAGGACCTCGCCTATATCAAGGTCGCGTCCGGAGTCGGCGCCGGTCTGGTGATCGACGGGCAGATCTACCGGGGGCCGGGCGGCACCGCCGGGGAGATCGGGCACATCACGCTGGACGAGTCCGGCCCGGTGTGCCGCTGCGGAAACCGCGGCTGTCTGGAGACCTTCGCCGCGGCCCGCTATGTGCTGCCCCTGCTCCAGCCCGGTCATGGAGCCGATCTGACGATGGAGCGCGTGGTCCAGCTCGCCCGCGAGGGCGATCCGGGCTGCCGCCGGGTCGTCGGGGACGTCGGCCGTCATGTCGGCAGCGGTGTGGCCAACCTCTGCAATCTCCTGAACCCCAGCAGGGTGGTGCTCGGCGGCGATCTGGCCGAGGCCGGGGAGCTGGTCCTGGGGCCCATCAGGGACTCCGTGTCCCGCTATGCCATCCCCAGTGCCGCACGGCAGCTGTCCGTGGCCCCCGGGGCCCTCGGCGGGCGGGCCGAAGTGCTGGGCGCCCTCGCTCTTGTGCTCAGCGAAATGGGCGATTCGACCCTTCTGGGCAGTGCGTTGCAGCCCAGTAGCCCAGCGTTCACTTAGAGAACACATGGCACCGTTGTCATCTCGTTAAGAATTTACTCCTTGACGGCAGCAGCGGGGCCGAGTTGACTTCCAGCCACCTCGGCCGCAACGCCGCGGCCGCGTCAGGGAGGTTTTAGAAGATGAACACGCGTATGCGTCGTGCAGCCGTCGTCGTCGCCGCTGGTGCGATGGCCGTTTCCCTCGCCGCCTGCGGCAGCGCCAAGGAGTCCGGCGACAAGGCCGCCGAGACCGGTGAGAAGAAGAAGGGCGACGACCTCACGATCGGCCTGCTTCTTCCCGAGAACCAGACCGCCCGCTACGAGAAGTTCGACAAGCCGCTGATCGAGAAGAAGATCAGCGAGCTGACCGGCGGCAAGGCGAAGGTCGTCTACTCCAACGCCAAGCAGGACGCCACCCTGCAGTCGCAGCAGGTCGACACCATGATCACCAACAAGGTCGACGTGCTCATCCTGGACGCGGTCGACGCCAAGGCCATCGCCGGCAGCGTCAGCAAGGCCGAGGAGGCCGGCATCCCGGTCGTCGCCTACGACCGCCTCGCCGAGGGCCCGATCGACGCCTACACCTCCTTCGACAACGAAGAGGTCGGCCGCGTCCAGGGCCAGGCGCTGCTCGACGCGCTCGGCGACAAGGCCAAGGACGGCCAGATCGTGATGATGCACGGCGCGATCACCGACCCGAACGCCGCGCTGTTCAAGAAGGGCGCNCGATCACCGACCCGAACGCCGCGCTGTTCAAGAAGGGCGCCAAGTCCGTCCTCGACGGCAAGGTCAACGTCGGCAAGGAGTACGACACCAAGGAGTGGAAGCCGGAGAACGCCAACTCCAACATGGAGGCGGCGATCTCGGCCCTTGGCAAGGACAAGATCGTCGGCGTCTACTCCGCCAACGACGGCATGGCGGGCGGCATCATCACCGCACTCCAGGGCGGCGGCTTCAGCAAGCTCCCGCCGGTCACCGGCCAGGACGCCGAGCTCTCCGGCGTGCAGCGGATCGTGGCGGGCGAGCAGTACATGAGCGTCTACAAGCCGTACGCCCCCGAGGCCGCGGCCGCCGCCGAGATGGCCGTCGCCCTCGCCAAGGGCGAGAAGCTCGACGCCATCGCCAAGGACACCGTGGACAGCCCCACCACCAAGGGCGTTCCCACCGTGCTGGTCCCGGTGGTCTCGCTGACCAAGGAGAACATCAAGGACACCGTCATCAAGGACGGCGTCTACACGGTGCAGGACATCTGCACGGACAAGTACAAGGCCGCCTGTGACGCGATCGGCCTGAAGTAAGGCCGGCAGGCCCCCTTCGGGCCGCCCCACGATCTCGTCCGGTGCTCCGCACCGCATCCAGCCCCGCAACTGGGCGGAGCACCGGGCGAAACGTATCTGCTGTTCCTCTGGCCGGCCGTTCGCCGGTCGCCGTCCCTGCCGCTGCGAGAGACCGCCCACGGCCTTTCGCAGCCCCGCAGACTTCTGCACACTTCTGCTCAGCCTCCGCGCTCCACCCCCTGTCGGGCGCGGCGTCCCCGCCGTCAGGCGGTGAAATCCCCGCCGGTCAGGCGGCGAAGGAGATGGTTCACGTGTCCGCTACGCCCGTGCTGGCGTTGCGAGGGGTCTCCAAGCGGTTCGGCGCCGTACAGGCGCTCACCGACGTAGAGCTCGAGATCCACGCCGGCGAGGTGGTCGCCCTGGTCGGCGACAACGGCGCAGGCAAGTCCACGCTGGTCAAGACGATCGCCGGCGTCCACCCGATCGACGAGGGCGTCATCGAGTGGGAGGGCCGCCCGGTCACGATCAGCAGGCCGCACGACGCCCAGGACCTGGGCATCGCGACCGTCTACCAGGACCTCGCGCTCTGCGACAACATCGACGTCGTCGGCAACCTCTACCTCGGCCGGGAGCTGCACAAGCGCGGCGTCCTGGACGAGATCGAGATGGAGCGCCGCGCCCGCGAGCTGCTCAGCACGCTGTCGATCCGCATCCCCAGCGTCCGCATCCCGATCGCCTCGCTCTCCGGCGGCCAGCGCCAGACGGTGGCCATCGCCCGCTCGATGCTCGGCGAGCCCAAGCTCGTCATCCTCGACGAGCCCACCGCCGCCCTCGGCGTCGAGCAGACCGCCCAGGTGCTCGACCTGGTCGAGCGGCTGCGCGAGCGCGGCCACGCGGTCATCCTCATCAGCCACAACATGGCCGACGTCAAGGCCGTCGCCGACCGGGTGGCCGTCCTGCGGCTCGGCTGCAACAACGGCGTCTTCGACGTGAAGAGCACCTCGCAGGAAGAGATCATCTCCGCCATCACCGGCGCCACGGACAACGCTGTGACCCGCCGTGCGGCACGCAGCGCGGAGGCGAAGAACGGGGAGAGCGCGACGAACGACAAGAGCGCGGAGAACGCGGAGAAGGCGGAGGCGAACAAGTGAGCACCGAGAAGACCTCCACCGCGACGGCGGCCACGGCCGAAGCGCCCGCGGACCACCAGGTCGAGAACCCCGAGGCGGCGCACGACGCCGTCGCCGCCGTCGATCCCCGGCTGCTGGTGCGTGAACAGGGCCTCGCCGGCTACTTCGGGGAGTTCAAGCGCAAGCTGCACGCCGGCGACCTCGGCTCCGTCCCCGTCGTCGTCGGACTGATCGTCATCGCGGCCATCTTCCAGAGCCTGAACTCCAACTTCCTCTCCGCCAAGAACCTCAGCGACATCGCGGTCACGATGGTGGCCACCGGCATGATGGCCGTCGGCGTGATCTTCGTCCTGCTGCTCGGTGAGATCGACCTGTCGGTCGGCGCGGTCAGCGGCGTCTCCGGCGCGGTCGTGGCCGTGCTCAGCGTCAGCCAGGGCATGAACGAATGGCTCGCGCTCCTCGTCGCCGTCGCGGGGGGCGCGGTCATCGGCGCGCTGCACGGCTTCTTCTTCGCCAGAATCGGAGCGCCGGCCTTCGCCGTCACCCTGGCGGGCCTGCTCTTCTGGCAGGGCTTCATGCTCCAGCTCCTCGGCGACACCGGCACCATCAACATCGACCGCGAAGGCGCGGTCGGCAGCCTGACCACGTACTTCTTCACCGATGTCGCCGCCGCCTACGGCCTGGCAGCCTTCGCCGTGGCCGCGTACTTCCTCTCCGGCTTCCTGGACAGCCGCCGCCGTGAGGTCGCCGGAGTCCCCGCCCGGCCGCTGAGCGACATCGCGCTGCGCGCCGCCGTGCTCGCGGTCATCGCCTTCGCCGCCGCCTATATGTTCAACCAGTACAAGGGGCTGCCGCTGGCGCTGGTGCTGTTCTTGGCGGTCCTGGTGGGCACGGACTTCATGCTGCGCCGCACGCCGTACGGGCGGAAGATCTTCGCCCTCGGCGGCAGCGTCGAGGCGTCCCGGCGCGCCGGCATCAACGTCACGGCGATCCGGATCTCCGTCTTCGCCCTCGCCGGCACCTTCGCGGCCATCGGCGGCCTCTTCTGGGCCTCCAAGATCGCCGCCGCCAACCAGAGCGCCGGCACCGGCGAACTGCTGATGAACGTGATCGCGGCGGCCGTGATCGGCGGCACCAGCCTCTTCGGCGGCCGCGGCCGGACCTGGAACGCCCTGCTCGGCGTCATGGTGATCGTCTCGATCCAGTACGGGCTGGCCCTGGAGGGCATCCGCACCCCGGTCCAGTACATGATCACCGGAGCAGTGCTGCTCATCACGGTCGTCATCGACTCGGTCACCCGCAAGACGCAGAAGACGGCGGGCCGCGCCTGACACACGGCAGATCACAGCGGTGCCCGGCGTCGGGAGACGACGCCGGGCACCGCTGCGTGCCCGTCGTCATGCACCGTACGGGTGACGTAGAACGCACGGTCCGATGACCGCGCCCGCCGGCGGAACACTAGACTCGGCGGAATCGGCATGCTCAACGCAAGGAGGCAGGGTGGAACAGCCGCGCAAACCGCGACCGCCGAAGACGGTGGCGGGCGACGGGTGGGAGCTGCTGACCCGCATCAGGGGACCGCGCGATCTGGACCGGCTCGGCCCGGAGCAGCTCGACAAGCTCGCCGCGGAGATCCGGACCTTCCTCGTGGACGCCGTCTCCAAGACCGGCGGACACCTCGGCCCCAACCTCGGGGTGGTCGAGCTGACCATCGCCCTGCACCGTGTCTTCGACTCCCCCAGGGACAAGGTCCTGTGGGACACCGGGCACCAGAGCTATGTCCACAAGCTGCTCACCGGCCGCCAGGACTTCTCCCGGCTCAAGGCCAAGGGGGGCCTGTCCGGCTACCCCTCGCGCGCCGAGTCCGACCACGACGTCATCGAGAACTCACATGCCTCGACCGTCCTGGGCTGGGCCGACGGCCTCGCCAAGGCCAACGAGGTCCTCGGGCGCGGCGACCACGTCGTCGCAGTGATCGGCGACGGGGCGCTCACCGGAGGCATGGCCTGGGAGGCGCTGAACAACATCGCGGACGCCAAGGACCGCCCGCTGGTCATCGTCGTCAACGACAACGAGCGCTCCTACGCCCCCACGATCGGCGGCCTCGCCAACCACCTCGCCACCCTGCGCACCACCGACGGCTACGAGCGCTTCCTGGCCCGCACGAAGGAGGTGCTGGAGCGCACCCCGGTCGTCGGAAAGCCGCTCTTCGACACCCTGCACGGCGCGAAGAAGGGCCTGAAGGACTTCATCGCCCCGCAGGGCATGTTCGAGGACCTCGGACTGAAGTACGTCGGGCCGATCGACGGCCATGACCTGGAGGCCCTGGAGTCCGCCCTGTCGCGGGCCAAGCGCTTCGGCGGACCCGTCATCGTCCACTGCCTCACCGAGAAGGGCCGCGGCTACCAGCCCGCCCTCCAGGACGAGGCCGACCGCTTCCACGCCGTCGGCAAGATCCACCCCGACACCGGGCTGCCGATCGCCAGCTCCGGCCTCGACTGGACCTCGGTCTTCGGCGAGGAGATGGTCAAGCTCGGCGAGGAGCGCGAGGACATCGTCGCGATCACCGCCGCGATGCTCCAGCCGGTCGGCCTCGACAGGTTCGCCAAGGTCTTCCCCGACCGGGTGTACGACGTCGGCATCGCCGAGCAGCACGGCGCGGTCTCCGCCGCCGGTCTCGCCACCGGCGGGCTCCACCCCGTCTTCGCCGTGTATGCCACCTTCCTCAACCGCGCCTTCGACCAGGTGCTGATGGATGTGGCGCTGCACAGGTGCGGCGTCACCTTCGTCCTCGACCGGGCCGGCGTCACCGGCACCGACGGCGCGTCCCACAACGGCATGTGGGACATGTCCATCCTGCAGGTCGTCCCCGGGCTGCGGATCGCCGCCCCGCGCGACGCCGACCAGGTGCGCGCCCAACTGCGCGAGGCGGTCGAGGTCGACGACGCGCCGACCGTGGTGCGCTTCTCCAAGGGCGCGGTGGGCCCGGCGGTCCAGGCCGTCGGCCGGATCGGCGGGATGGACGTGCTGCGCACGCCCGAGGACGCCGAGCGTCCGGACGTCCTCATCGTCTCCGTCGGCGCGCTCGCCCCGATGTGTCTGGAGGTCGCCGAACTACTCGACGCCCAGGGCATCTCCGCGACCGTCGTCGACCCCCGCTGGGTCAAGCCGGTCGACGAGGCGCTCGCGCCGCTGGCCGAGCGGCATCGCGTCGTCGTCACCGTCGAGGACAACTGCCGCGTCGGCGGCGTCGGCGCGGCGGTCTCCCAGGCCCTGCGCGACGCGGGCGTCGACGTCCCGCTGCGTGACTTCGGCATCCCGCCGCGCTTCCTCGACCACGCCTCCCGCAAGGAGGTCCTCGCCGAGATCGGCCTGACCGCTCCGGACATCGCCCGTCAGGTCACGGGCCTGGTGGCGAAGCTGGACGGCCGCTACGAGAGCGAGGCGGTGGAACCGGCCCGCGACTGACGCCGGACCCCAGCAACGCGAACAGGGGCGTGGGCCGCAAGCCCACGCCCCTGCGCCGTGCCCACGCCTCTGCGCCGTGCCCACGCCCCTGCGCCGTGCCCACGCCTCTGCGCCCCGCGCCGCCTACCCCCGCACCGTCCGCGGCCCCACGCACCGCGCCCCGTACGCCTCCACCCGCGCCCGCAGCTCGCGGTCCGCCGTGACCACGACCACGGCGCGGCCGCCCTGACTGCCGCTCACACCGCCGGCCGGCCGCCCGCCCCCGGCCGCCTCGTCCCGGACGAGTTCCACGATCCGGTCGTCGCCGCTGCGCGGTGCGGAGTCGACGCGGACGCCGGGTGCGGACTCCACCCCACGCGCCGCGCCCTCCACCACGAGGACGATCTCGACGGGGCCAGGATGCCCGGCCAGCCCTGTCGACGTCAGCAGGGCGAGCCGGTCGCGGAGCCGTTCGGCGGCGCCGCGGCGGTCGCGCCACCAGCCGTCCGGTACGGAGCCGACGACGTTCGCCCCGTCGACCACGACCAGCGCCGGACGCGCCCCCGCAGGGCTCAGCGGTTCCCGACCGTCCATACGCTCTCCCACGACATGGCAACCCGTGCACCGGGCCCTTCCGGGACACGGCGGTGTCCCCCGGTCCAGGGTTCCACTGAGGACCGGGGGACGCCGCCCGGCACGTCAGCCCCCGGTGGCGGGGGACTTCTTCGCGGACTGGGGTATCTCCGAGTCTTCGCGGACGGCCTTCCACAACTGCTCTGCCTGCGGTTCCGCGGCCACCACACGGTTGGGGTCGACTGCGTCGTAGGCCACCGGCAGCATGATGGTCTCCATGGAGCCCGGGTCCACGCCCTGCATGCTCTTCGCGAAGTCCGCGAGCTTGCTCAGCGAGGCGAGTTCCGAGTCGGTGGTGAGCGACCTGGTCGCCGAGTCGGCGATCTTGTACGTCTTGGTGGGGCTGCCCAGCAGGTCCTGCTCCTTGACCTCGCTGAGCAGCGCGGTCATGAACTGCTGTTGCAGTCCGATCCTCCCGAGGTCGCTCCCGTCGCCTATGCCGTGCCGGGTGCGGACGAACTTCAGCGAGTCGGCGCCGTCGAGTTTCTGCGGACCGGCCGCCAGGTTGAGGCCGGTGTGCCTGTCGTGGATGGGCTCCTCGACATCGACGGTGACCCCGCCTATGGCGTCGACGAGATCCTTGAACCCGGCGAAATCGATCTCCATGTAGTGGTCGATGCGTACGCCGGACATCTGCTCAACGGTCTTGACCACACAGGCCGGACCGGCGCTGGTGTAGACGGAGTTGAACATCACACGCTCGGCCGACGGCAGTGCAGCCCCGTCGCGCTTCACACACTCGGGCCGGGTCACCAGGGTGTCGCGGGGAATGCTGACCGCGACCGCCTTGGTCCGGCCCTCCGGGATGTGCACCACCAGCGCGGTGTCCGACCGCGCCCCGGTCGCATTCCCGCCGCCCAGCGCCTTGTTGTCCCCGGCGCGCGAATCGGACCCCAGCACCAGGATGTCGGTGGCCCCGGCGACCGTCTTCTCCGGCCGGTCCTCGCCGAGGGACTTGTTCAGATCGACGGCCTCGATATTGCCGTCGAGCCTGCTGTACAGCCAGTAGCCGGTGCCCCCGGCGGCGAGCAGCAGCACCACGAGCGTCAGCAGTACGATCCTGCCCCACCTTCTCTTACGACCTGCGGTGGCCTGTCGTGTTCGGCGGCCGGAAGGGGCGGCGTTCTCCGTCATACTCCTCGAATCCTCTGCTGGGCATCCGCTCAAGGCGGGGCGGGACTCGGGTGGGGGGTGGCCGGTCCGCGGGAACAGCTGGCTGACCGTGCACTATAGACAGATTTTCGACTCGGTGCCCTCGGTGGATGCATTTCCCGCGCTCACCGACTCGCCACGGTCGTGCCGCAGTTCTGCGGCAGCAGGCTACGTTTCCGCAAGCCAGGAAAGGCCCGGCCCGGTGGCCGCCGGTACGACGGCGGCCACCGGGCCGGACCACTTCGGTCGTCACGCGGGGACGGAGGCCGTCCCAGGCTGCAGGAACGTCTTTCCGTTCACCCGCTCGGAGACGCCCTCGCGGTCCAGGTACGGCGTGATGCCGCCCAGGTGGAAGGGCCAGCCGGCGCCGGTGATCAGGCAGAGGTCGATGTCCTGGGCCTCGGCGACGACGCCCTCGTCGAGCATCAGGCCGATCTCCTGGGCCACCGCCTCCAGGACGCGGGCGCGGACCTGCTCCTCGGTCAGGACCGTGTCGCCCTGCTTGAGGAGGGCGGCGACCTCCGGGTCCAGCTCCGGCTTCCCGGAATCGTAGACGTAGAAGCCGCGCTTGCCCGCCTCCACGACCGCCTTCAGGTTCGGGGAGACCCTGAAGCGGTCCGGGAAGGCTCGGTTGAGGGTCTCGGAGACATGCAGGCCGATCGCCGGGCCGACAAGCTCCAGCAGGACCAGCGGCGACATCGGCAGCCCCAGCGGCTCGACGGCCTTCTCTGCCGTGGCGACCGGGGTGCCCTCGTCGATGACGTTCTGGATCTCGCCCATGAAGCGGGTCAGGATGCGGTTGACCACGAAGGCCGGGGCGTCCTTGACCAGCACCGCGGTCTTCTTCAGCTTCTTCGCCACGCCGAAGGCGGTGGCCAGCGACGCGTCGTCGGTCTGCTCGCCGCGCACGATCTCCAGCAGCGGCAGCACCGCGACCGGGTTGAAGAAGTGGAAGCCGACCACACGCTCCGGGTGCTTGAGCTTGGAGGCCATCTCCGTCACCGACAGGGAGGAGGTGTTGGTGGCGAGGATCGCGTGCTCCGGGGCGACCGCCTCGACCTCGGCGAACACCTGCTGCTTGACGCCGATCTCCTCGAAGACGGCCTCGATGATGAAGTCGGCGTCGGAGAAGCCCTCGGCCTTGTCCAGCACACCGGTGACCATGGCCTTGAGGCGGTTGGCCTTGTCCTGGTTGACACGGCCCTTGCCGAGCAGCTTGTCGATCTCGCCGTGGACATAGCCCACACCCTTGTCGACGCGCTCCTGGTCGATGTCGGTCAGCACGACCGGCACCTCGAGGCGGCGAAGGAACAGCAGCGCCAGCTGAGAGGCCATCAGTCCCGCGCCGACGACGCCGACCTTGGTGACCGGACGGGCCAGCGACTTGTCCGGCGCACCCGCCGGGCGCTTGCCGCGCTTCTGCACCAGGTTGAAGGCGTAGATGCCGGAGCGCAGCTCGCCGCCCATGATCAGGTCGGCGAGGGCGACGTCCTCGGCGTCGAAGCCCTTCTGCAGATCGGCGTCCTTGGCCGCCTCGATGATGTCCAGGGCGCGGTACGCGGCCGGGGCCGCGCCGTGCACCTTGGAGTCGGCGATGAACCGGCCGCGTGCGACGGCCTGGTCCCAGGCCTCGCCGCGGTCGATCTCCGCGCGCTCCACGGTCACGGAGCCGTTCAGCACCGACGCCGTCCAGCTGAGCGACTGCTCCAGGAAGTCGGCGCCCTCGAAGATCGCGTCCGCGATCCCGAGATCGAAGACCTGCGCGCCCTTGAGCTGCTTGTTCTGGTTGAGCGAGTTCTCGATGATCACCGAGACCGCCTTGTCCGCGCCGATCAGGTTCGGCAGGATCGTGCAGCCGCCCCAGCCCGGTACGAGCCCGAGGAAGACCTCCGGCAGCGAGAAGGCGGGCAGCGCCTTGGAGACGGTGCGGTAGGTGCAGTGCAGGCCGGCCTCGACGCCGCCGCCCATCGCCGCGCCGTTGTAGTACGCGAACGTCGGCACGGCCAGCGACGACAGCCGCTTGAAGACCTCGTGGCCGCCCTTGCCGATGGCCAGCGCGTCCTCGTGGCGCTTGAGCAGCTCCACGCCCTTGAGGTCGGCGCCGACGGCGAAGATGAACGGCTTGCCGGTGAGGCCGACACCGGTGATCTGGCCCTCGGCGGCCTCCTTCTCCACCTGGTCGAGAGCGGCGTTCAGGTTCGCCAGCGACTGGGGGCCGAAGGTGGTCGGCTTGGTGTGGTCCAGGCCGTTGTCCAGCGTGATCAGCGCGAAGTTGCCCGCGCCCGCCGGGAGCTGGAAGTGGCGCACATGCGCCTGGGTGACGACCTCGTCAGGGAACAGCTCGGCCGCGCCCTTCAGGAGTTCAGCGGTGGTGCTCACTTGTTGCCTCCGTCGAAGTGCGGGTTCTCCCAGATGACCGTCGCGCCCATGCCGATGCCGACGCACATGGTGGTCAGGCCGTAGCGGACCTCGGGCTGCTCCTCGAACTGGCGGGACAGCTGCGTCATCAGCCGTACGCCGGAGGAGGCGAGGGGGTGGCCGTACGCGATCGCGCCCCCGTACTGGTTGACGCGCGGGTCGTCGTCGGCGATTCCGTAGTGGTCCAGCAGGGCCAGGACCTGGACGGCGAACGCCTCGTTGATCTCGAACAGGCCGATGTCGCCGATGGACAGGCCCGCCTTCGCCAGCGCCTTCTCGGTCGCCGGGATCGGACCATAGCCCATCACCTCCGGCTCGACGCCGGTGAAGGCGTAGGAGACCAGGCGCATCTTGACCGGCAGGCCGTGCTCGCGGGCGAATTCCTCCGAGGCGATGACGGAGGCGGTGGCGCCGTCGTTGAGGCCCGCGGCGTTGCCGGCGGTGACCCGGCCGTGCACGCGGAACGGCGTCTTCAGACCGGCGAGGTTCTCCAGGGTGGTGCCCGGGCGCATCGGCTCGTCGGCGGTGACCAGGCCCCAGCCCGTCTCCCCGCCCTCCGGCGTGGTGCGGCGCACCGAGATCGGCACCAGGTCCTGCTGGATCTTGCCGTTGGCGTACGCCTTGGCGGCCTTCTCCTGGGAGCGCACGGCATACTCGTCGGCGCGCTGCTTGGTGATCTGCGGGTAGCGGTCGTGGAGGTTCTCCGCGGTCATACCCATGACCAGGGCGGACTCGTCGACCAGCTTCTCCGAGACGAAGCGGGGGTTCGGGTCGACGCCCTCGCCCATGGGGTGACGGCCCATGTGCTCGACACCGCCGGCGATGACGGCGTCGTACGCGCCGAAGGCGATGGAGCCGGCGGCGGTCGTCACGGCGGTCATCGCGCCCGCGCACATGCGGTCGATGGAGTAGCCGGGCACGGAGTGGGGCAGCCCGGCGAGCAGGGCGGCGGTGCGGCCCAGGGTGAGTCCCTGGTCGCCGATCTGCGTGGTCGCGGCGATCGCGACCTCGTCGATCTTGGCCGGGTCCAGACCGGGGTTGCGGCGCAGCAGCTCCCGGATGGACTTCACGACGAGGTCGTCGGCCCGGGTCTCGTGGTAAACGCCCTTCGGGCCCGCCTTGCCGAACGGGGTGCGGACGCCGTCGACGAAGACGACGTCCCTGACGGTACGAGGCACGATGGCTCTCCTCCAGGGTGCGGGGTGGCACTGCTGCGGGGCGCGCCTAAGCGCGCGCTTGCTACGCCCATGCTACTTATGGGTAACCATGCTGCCCAGCCCCCACGACGACAGCGGTGAACGTCACACGGGGTTGAGTACTCCCGGCCGCTGCCCGGGGCACCCGGGTCTCCCCCATGCAGGGGAACCCGGGTCTCCGCCATGCCGGGGCGGCGGCGTCTGCGCGCCGCTGAGGCAGGGCAGAGGCCCGGGGTTCGCCCGGTGCCGGGGCGCAGACGAAGGCCCCTGCTCCTGAGGGGGCAGGGGCCGGGCCGTTCGGCAAGGGGCCGGACCGTTCAAGTGGTCAGGCCAGGGGTCAGGGCTTCGCCGTGAGTGCGCGGGTCAGGAGCGGGGCGACCTGGTCGATCTGCCAGGGGCGTGCGCCGTGGGAGGCCAGCGCCGTGCGCACCGCCTCGGGCGTCGGCTCGGCCGGCGGCTCCCAGCACACCCGGCGCACCGTGTCCGGCGTGATCAGATTCTCCTGCGGCAGTCCGAGCTCCTCGGCGAGCGCCGACACCGCCGCCCGCGCCGCGGAGAGCCGGGCGGCCGCAGCCGGGTCCTTGTCCGCCCACGACCGGGGCGGCGGGGGGCCGTTCAGGGGCTGGCCCGGCTGCGGCAGCTCCGCGTCCGGAAGCGCCTTCGCCCGGTCCACCGCGGCCTGCCAGTGCTCGAGCTGCCTCCGCCCCATCCGGTGGCCAAAGCCCGGCAGCCCGGTCAGCGCGTGCACGTTCGCGGGCATGGCGAGCGCCGCCTCCACGATCGCCCCGTCGCCGAGCACCTTTCCGGGGGAGACGTCACGCCGCTGGGCCACCTTGTCCCGCGCCGTCCACAGCTCCCGCACCACCGCCATCTGACGGCGGCGGCGCACCTTGTGCATGCCGGACGTGCGGCGCCAGGGGTCCTTGCGCGGCTGCGGGGGCGGCGCCGAGGCGATCGCGTCGAATTCCTGGCGGGCCCACTCCAGCTTGCCCTGCCGGTCGAGCTCCTTCTCCAGCGCGTCGCGCAGATCGATCAGCAGCTCCACGTCGAGCGCCGCGTACCGCAGCCAGGGGTCGGGCAGCGGCCGGGTGGACCAGTCGACCGCCGAGTGGCCCTTCTCCAGCGCGTACCCGAGGACGCTCTCCACCATCGCGCCCAGCCCGACCCGCGGAAACCCCGCGAGCCGTCCGGCCAGCTCGGTGTCGAACAGCCGGGAGGGGAGCATGCCTATCTCCCGCAGGCACGGCAGGTCCTGGGTAGCCGCGTGCAGGATCCACTCCGCGCCGGCCAGCGCCTCGCCCAGCCCGGAGAGATCGGGGCAGCCTACGGGGTCGATGAGCGCCGTGCCCGCGCCCGCCCGGCGGAGCTGCACCAGATAGGCGCGCTGTCCGTAGCGGTAGCCGGACGCCCGCTCGGCGTCGACGGCCACCGGGCCGCGGCCGCGCGCGAAAGCGGCGGTCGCCTCGTCCAGCGCCTCCTGCGTGGCGATCACCGGCGGAACCCCCTCGCGGGGCTCCAGAAGGGGGATGGGGGCCTCGGCGGCTGCGACGCCGTCGTCCGGAGGAGCGCCCCCGGCGGTTCGCAGTGCTGACTCTGCTGCGGTCTCTTGGGCGTCGGTCACGTGTCAAGGGTATCTGTGAACGGGAGGCGCCCGTCGACGGAACGTTCCGTCGACGGGCGCGGGGGCGGGGGCCGGGGTCAGTGGATGATGCCCGTGCGCAGTGCCACCGCGACCATGCCGGCCCGGTCGCCGGTGCCGAGCTTGCGCGCGATGCGGGCGAGGTGGCTCTTCACGGTCAGCGCGGACAGCCCCATCGAGACGCCGATGGCCTTGTTCGACTGCCCTTCGGCGACCAGCCGCAGCACCTCGACCTCGCGGCCGGACAGCTCGCGGTAGCCGCCGGGGTGGCTGGGGGCGCCCGGGGGGCGGCGGTGCATTCGGCCGGCCGCGGCGCCGATCGGGGAGACGCCGGGGCGGGCCGGATGCCCGATGTTGGTCCGGGTGCCGGTGACGACGTAGCCCTTGACGCCTCCGGCGAGGGCGTTGCGCACGGCGCCGATGTCGTCGGCCGCGGAGAGCGCCAGGCCGTTGGGCCAGCCCGCGGCACGGGTCTCGGACAGCAGGGTCAGCCCGGAACCGTCGGGCAGGTGGACGTCGGCCACGCAGATGTCGCGCGGGTTGCCGATTCGGGGACGGGCCTCCGCGATGGACGATGCCTCGATGACGTCACGCACTCCCAGCGCCCACAGGTGACGGGTGACGGTGGAGCGGACGCGCGGGTCGGCGACGACGACCATGGCCGTCGGCTTGTTCGGGCGGTAGGCGACCAGGCTTGCGGGCTGCTCGAGAAGAACGGACACCAGGCCTCCTGGGGAAGGTGCGGGACGGGCCGGCTCGGGGATGAAGCCGGGGCGAACCGTGCAGTTAGGGTCACTGACCTCTTCGGCACCAATCCCGGCGTCCTTTAGAGAATGATCACGATTTGGTGAGTAACAATCCGGGCAATTCGGACGGGTGATCGATCATCCTACGAGGAAGCCGTCCGGAGCAGCGCGCTTGGGTGATGCGTGCGCGCCCGAGTGCCCCGCCGCCCGAGGCGTGCGCGGCGCTTGCGCCCGGCGCGCATGGCCCCCGCCGGGACGCTCACAGAGGCTTCCCGCGTGGCCTGCCCGCCCGGCTGCCCTGCATGGCCTGCTTGCCCGGCTGCCCCGCGTGGCCTGCTTGCCCGGCTGCCCGGCTGCCCGCGTCAGCGTACGGGCCGAACACCCCGGGCGAAGTCCGCGAGATCGGCCGTCGAGCGCATGCGGGCACATCGTGGCCCGGCTGCGCCCACGCGGCGGAGCCGCCCGTCGATACCGCCCCGCGCCCCGTCGGGGCGTCGCCGGACCGCGTCGGCTCCGTCTCGGCCGCCGGCCGGCTGCTCCGGGGCAGTCTCCCTCCGCGCGTCCCGCACGGCGTGGCCTCAGTGCTGCTGGGGGCCGCGCCGCTGCGGCAGGGAGACCACGCCCGTGCCGGCGTCCCCGCCGGCCGGGGCGGGCGGCAGGCCGGCGATCTGGCACAGCAGATCGCACCAGGCCGTGAGGTGGGACGCCGTGTCCGGGACGCCGTGCGGCGACTCGGCCGGTGTCCAGGACGCGCGGATCTCGATCTGCGAGGCCGGACGCCGTTCCGCGAGTCCACCGAAATAGTGAGACCCCGCGCGGGTGACGGTCCCGCTCGGCTCCCCGTACTCCAGGCCCCTTGCCTCAAGCGCCCCCGTCAGCCACGACCAGCAGACCTCCGGCAGCAGCGGATCCGCCGCCATCTCCGGCTCCAGTTCCGCGCGCACCAGCGTCACCAGCCGGAACGTCCCCCGCCAGGCGTCGTGCCCGGCCGGGTCGTACAGCAGCACCAGACGGCCGTCCGCCAGGTCCTCCTCGTCCTGGACGACCGCCGCCTCCAGGGCGTACGAGTACGGTGCCAGCCGCTGCGGGGGACGTGTCGGGTCCATTTCGATCTCCGGGCGCAGCCGCGCGGACCGCAGCGCTTCGACCGCGAGCCGGAACGCGTGCGGGACCGACCCTCCTTCGTGGTCCCCCTCGTTCTCCGCCGCGCGACCGCGCCCGCTCTCGGAGCTGTTGGAATGATCGGAAAAGTGTCCCTGAGGCGCAGCCATGCGGGGAAGAGTAGGCGGAACGGGGGCATTGCGCAGGGAAGGACACCCGGGCCGAAGCGGGCACTTCACGAGCACGTGCGAAGATTCTGGGCGTGACCGCCAACGACAGCCCATCGGGCCGGCCGCCGGGCCCGCAGACGACGACGTACGACTCGACGTTCCTCAAGGCGTGCCGGCGCGAGCCGGTGCCGCACACGCCGGTCTGGTTCATGCGGCAGGCGGGGCGTTCGCTCCCCGAGTACCTCAAGGTGCGCGAGGGCATCCCCATGCTCGAATCCTGCATGCGGCCCGAGCTTGTCAGCGAGATCACCATGCAGCCGGTGCGCCGCCACAAGGTCGACGCGGCGATCTACTTCAGCGACATCGTCGTGCCGCTCAAGGCCATCGGCGTCGACCTCGACATCAAGCCGGGCGTCGGCCCCGTCGTCGCCGAGCCGATCCGGTCGCGTGCGGACCTGGCGCGGCTGCGCGAGCTGACCCCGGAGGACGTCTGGTACGTCACCGAGGCCATCGGGCTGCTCACCGGCGAGCTGGGCGAGACCCCGCTGATCGGGTTCGCGGGAGCCCCCTTCACCCTCGCCAGCTATCTCGTGGAGGGCGGGCCGTCCCGCAACCACGAGCACACCAAGGCGCTGATGTACGGCGACCCGCAGCTGTGGGCCGATCTGCTCGACCGCCTCGCCGCGATCACCTCGTCCTTCCTGAAGGTCCAGATCGAGGCGGGCGCGTCGGCCGTCCAGCTCTTCGACTCCTGGGTCGGGGTGCTGGCCCCGGCGGACTACCGGCGATCGGTGCTGCCGGCGTCCGCCAAGGTCTTCCAGGCCGTCGCCGAGCACGGCGTCCCGCGCATTCACTTCGGCGTGGGCACCGGGGAACTCCTCGGCCTCCTCGGCGAGGCGGGGGCGGACGTCGTCGGCGTCGACTGGCGGGTGCCGCTCGACGAGGCGGCCCGCAGGGTCGGGCCCGGCAAGGCGCTCCAGGGGAACCTGGACCCGGCCGTCCTGTTCGCCACGCCCGAGGCGGTCGAGACCAAGACCCGCGAGGTCCTCGCCGCGGCGGCGGGCCTCGAGGGGCATGTCTTCAACCTCGGCCACGGCGTCCTGCCGACGACCGACGCCGACGCGCTGACCCGACTGGTCGAGTTCGTCCACACCGAGACCGCACGCTAGGGGGGCGGGAAGGCCGGGAGGCGGGCTCAGCCTGCGTCGCGCACGGCGGCGGCCGCCCGCCTCGCCGCCACCAGGACCGGGTCCCACACCGGGGAGAACGGCGGGGCGTAGCCCAGGTCCAGCGCCGTCAGCTGCTCCACGGTCATGCCTGCCGTCAGCGCCGTCGCCGCGACGTCGACGCGCTTGCCCGCGCCCTCCCGCCCCACGATCTGCACGCCGAGCAGACGCCCCGTGCGGCGTTCGGCGAGCATCTTGACGGTCATCGGGGCGGCCCCGGGGTAGTACCCGGCGCTGTTGGTCGCCTCGATGGTCGCGGTGACGTACTTCAGGCCCACCGCCTGAGCGTCCTTCTCCCGCAGCCCGGTCCGCGCGATCTCCAGGTCGCAGACCTTGCTGACGGCTGTCCCCACCACCCCCGGGAACGTGCCGTAGCCGCCGGCGACGTTCGCGCCGATCACCTGGCCGTGCTTGTTGGCGTGCGTGCCCAGGGCGATATGGCGCTCCCGCCCGGAGACCAGGTCGAGCACCTCCACACAGTCGCCGCCCGCCCAGATGTTCCCGCAGCCGCGCACCCGCATCGACAGATCGGTGAGCAGCCCTCCGTACACCCCCAGGGGCAGGCCCGCCGCGCGGGCGAGGCCGGTCTCCGGGCGTACGCCGATGCCGAGCACCACCACGTCCGCCGGGTACTCCGCGTCCTTCACGGCCACCCCGCGGGCCCGCCCGTCGTCGCCGGTGAGGATCCCGACGACCTCGGCGCCGCTCACCGTCGTGACGCCCAGATCGTCCAGTGCGCCGCGCACCAGCGCGCCCATGTCCGGGTCCAGCGTCGCCATCGGCTGCTCGCGGCGGTCGACGAGCGTCACGGTGTAGCCGCGGCGCATCAGCGCCTCCGCCATCTCGACGCCGATGTACCCCGCGCCCACGACCACGGCGCGCCTGCCGTCCCGGCCTTCGATCTCTTCGAGGGCATCCAGCAGCGCCTGACCGTCGTCCAGGGTCTGCACCCCGTGTACGCCCGGCGCGTCGATGCCCGGGATGGGCGGGCGCACGGGCCGTGCCCCGGTCGCGATGACGAGCTTGTCGTAGCCGGTCCACGTCTGCGCCCCCGTCGACAGATCACGCGCACGCACCCGCCCGGCGGCCACGTCGATCTCGGTCACCTCCGTGCGCATCCGCAGATCGATGGCGCGCTCGCGGTGCTCCTCGGGCGTACGCGCGACCAGCGCGTCGCGGTCCGCGACCGCACCGCCCACCCAGTACGGAATGCCGCACGCCGAGTACGAGCTGAACCGCCCGCGCTCGAACGCCGTGATCTCCAGCTCTTCGGGGCCCTTCAGCCGGCGTGCCCGCGATGCGGCGGACATGCCCGCCGCATCGCCGCCGACGACCACAAGCCGTTCCCATTTCCCACCACTCGTACGACGCATACGACTCATGACGCACAACCTATGCGCCGTGACCACGTCTGCACGGGGTGATCGACGGGCAGAGCGGTCTGAGAGAGTGGACCGCATGAACGCGGACACAGGCACGGCTCACGCGGATGCGGCTCATGTCGTCGTCATCGGAGGCGGCATCGCCGGGCTCGCGGCCGCGCACCGGCTCGTAGGCTCCGGTGCGAGGGTCACGCTGCTGGAGGCTGCCAGCCGCCTCGGCGGCAAGCTGCAGACGGGAGAGATCGCGGGCGCGCAGGTCGACCTGGGCGCCGAGTCCATGCTCGCCCGCCGCCCCGAGGCCGTCGAACTGGCCAGAGCCGCGGGACTCGGCGACCGGCTCCAGCCGCCCGCCACCGCCTCCGCCTCCGTCTGGACCCGCGGCGCGCTCCGCCCGATGCCCAAGGGCCATGTGATGGGCGTCCCCGGCGACCCCGCCGCGCTCGCCGGGCTGCTCTCCGCCGAGGCCGTCGACCGCATCGCCCGCGAGCCGGAGCTGCCGCCCGCCGAACTCGGCGACGACGTCGCGATCGGCGCCCTTGTGGCCGAGCGGCTCGGCCGCGAGGTCGTCGACCGGCTGGTGGAGCCGCTGCTCGGCGGGGTGTACGCGGGCGACGCGTACCGCATCTCGATGCGTGCAGCCGTCCCCCGCCTCTTCGAGGCCGCCCGCGGACACGCCTCGCTGCTCGCCGCCGTACGGGAGGTCCAGGCCGAGGCCGCCGCGGCACAGCCGGGCGCCGGCCCGGTCTTCACAGGCATCGAGGGCGGCGTCGGGCTGCTGCCGGACGCGGTGGCCGCCGCCGTCCGCGCCCACGGAGGGCGGATCCTCACCGAGACGCCCGTCGTCGACCTCGCCCGCGCCGCCGGCGGCGGCTGGCGGATCCGCACCGACGAGCGCACGTTCACCGCCGACGGCGTGGTCCTGGCCGCCCCCGCCTGGTCCGCCTCCGCGCTGCTAGCCGACGAGTCACCGGCGGCGTCCGCGGAGCTCGCCCGCGTCGAGTACGCCTCCATGGCGCTGGTCACCCTCGCCTTCCGCCGCACCGACCTGGCCGGGGCGGGTGCGGGCCGGGGACTGCCGGACGGCAGCGGCTTCCTGGTGCCGCCCGTCGACGGCCGCGCGATCAAGGCGTCCACCTTCTCCACCCGCAAGTGGGGCTGGCTCGACCGCGCCGCCCCCGACCTGTTCGTGCTGCGCACCTCCCTCGGCAGATACGGCGAGGAGGAGCAGCTCCATCGCGAGGACCATGAACTGGTCGCGGCCTCCCTGGCCGACCTCGGCGAGGCGGCCGGCCTGGCCGCCCGGCCCGTGGCCGCCGAGGTGACCCGCTGGATCGGCGGCCTTCCGCAGTACCCCGTCGGCCATCCGGCACGCGTCGCCCGCATCCGCGAGGAGGTCGCCAAGCTGCCCGGACTCCGGGTCTGCGGGGCGGTGTACGACGGCGTCGGCATCCCCGCCTGCATCGCGAGCGCCCACCGGGCGGCGGACGAGATCCTCGCCATGCCCACCCTGGCGCGGAGCGCCGGACAGGACGCGGGACAATAGCCTCATGACCGCCCCCGAAAAGATCCCGAACGCCGGCAAGAAGGCCAAGGACCTCAACGAGGTCATCCGCTACACGCTGTGGTCCGTCTTCAAGCTGCGCGACGTGCTCCCCGCCGACACCGACCGCGCGGCGTGCGCGGCCGAGGTCCAGGAGCTGTTCGACAAGCTCGCCGCCAAGGACGTCACCGTGCGCGGCGCCTACGACGTCTCCGGGCTGCGCGCCGACGCCGACCTGATGATCTGGTGGCACGCGGAGACCGCGGACGAGCTCCAGGAGGCGTACAACCTCTTCCGCCGCACCGGGCTCGGCCGGGCGCTGGAGCCGGTCTGGTCGAACATGGCGCTGCACCGCCCCGCCGAGTTCAACAAGTCGCACATCCCGGCCTTCCTGGCCGACGAGACGCCCCGCAACTACGTCTCGGTCTACCCCTTCGTGCGCTCCTACGACTGGTACCTGCTGCCGGACGAGGACCGCCGCCGGATGCTCGCCGACCACGGCAAGATGGCCCGCGGCTTCCCGGACGTACGCGCCAACACGGTGGCGTCGTTCTCGCTCGGCGACTACGAGTGGCTGCTCGCCTTCGAGGCGGACGAGCTGTACCGGATCGTCGACCTGATGCGGCATCTGCGGGGCTCCGAGGCGCGGATGCACGTCCGTGAGGAGGTTCCCTTCTTCACCGGCCGCCGCAAGTCGGTCGCGGACCTGGTGGCCGGTCTGGCCTGAGGCCGCCTGAGCCGCCCTGCGGCCGCCCAAGGCCGCTTCAAGGTCGCTTCAAGGTCGCTTGAGTCCGCCTGCGGCTGCCGCCCGAGGCCGCTCGAGGCGTGGGGAACGCGACGGCCGGGGCGTCCGCCTTCACCGGCGGCGGCCCCGGCCGTCGGCAGGCCGACGGCCTGCCGGGGAACCCGGAAGATCAGACGGCTCGCGGAACCCTCCCGGTCTCCGCGTGCTGCTCCAGCGACACCGGGTCGGGCACCGGGTGCGGCGCGCACGCAGCGCGCCGCTCCGGCGTCTTCCCGGTCAGCAGATAGCGCTCCATGTGCGCGTTGACACAGGCGTTGGCGCCGCCCCCGATGCCGTGCGTGCCCGCTCCCAGCTCGGTGACCAGCGCCGAGCCCGCCAGCCGCCGCTGCAGCTCCAGGGCACCCGCGTACGGCGTCGCCGCGTCCCGCTCCGCGGCCAGGATCAGCGTCGGCGGCAGCTCGCCTTCCCCGGCGCCCACGTCGAGCGGCCGCTGCCGCGGCTCGGACCAGTAGGCGCACGGAAGGTTCATCCAGGCGTTGTCCCAGGTCTCGAAGGGCGCCTTCAGGGCCAGTTCGCTGTTGTCGCGGTCCCACACCTCCCACTGGGTCGGCCAGGACGCGTCATTGCACTCGATGGCCGTGTAGACGGCGTTGCCGTTCTCCCGGGCCTTCGCCGTCTCCGCCTTCGGCGCGGCCTGCTCGATCAGCCGCTCGTCGTTGCCCTTGAGGAACTCCGAGAGCGCCGTCGCCCGCCGCGGCCAGTAGTCGTCGTAGTAGGCCACTCCCAGCATCGCCGCATGCAGCTGACCGGGGCCGACCGTCCCGCCCGCGGGGCGGTACGCCAGCCGGGCCCGCACCTTCTCATAGCTGCGCGCCACCTCCTCGGCCGTCGAGCCGAGTCCGTAGACGTCGTCGTGGCGGGCGGTCCAGGTGCGGAAGTCCGCCCAGCGGGCTTCGAAGGCCAGCGACTGGTCGAGGTTGTTGTGGTACCAGATCTGCCGCGGGTCGGGGTCGACCGCCGAGTCGAAGACCATACGGTGGACCCGGGAGGGGTAGAGCGTGGCGTACAGGGCGCCGACGTACGTGCCGTACGAAGCGCCCATGAACGTCAGCTTCCGCTCGCCGAGCGCCGCGCGCAGCACTTCCAGATCGCGGGCGTTGTTGAGGGAGTGGTAGTGGCGCAGCGCCGGCCCGTTCCGGTGGGCGCAGCCGCGTGCGTACGCCTTCGCCTCGGCGATCCGCTCCTTCTTGTACGAGGGGGAGGGGTGCGACGGGGCCTGGGTGGGGGCCTTGGCGAAGTCGGCGGGGTCCTGGCAGGACAGCGGAGCCGAGCGGGCCACACCGCGCGGCGCATAGCCGACCAGGTCGTATGCCTGGGCGATCCCCTTCCACTCCTTGAGCCCGCCGAGCAGAGGGAAGTACATGCTGGACGCGCCGGGGCCGCCGGGGTTGTAGACGAGGGCGCCCTGGTGCTCGGCGGGCTCGCCGCGGGCCGTGATGCGGCTGACGGTCAGTTCGATCTGCTCGCCGGCGGGGTCGGCGTAGTCGAGGGGGACCGTGACGGCGCCGCACTCCACGGTCGCGGGCAGCTTCTCGTCCTTGTGGCAGCTGCCGAAGTCGACGCCGGAGACAGCCGCGTGGGCGGCGGCGATCTCGACGCCCGCGGCCTCCGCCCAGCCTGCCGCCTCCGCTGCGGTCCGCTGTGCGGTCTGGTGTGCGGCCTCGGGAGACGAGAGGGGTGCGCTGCCCGCGGGAGTGACGGCGACGGCGGTCAGAGCCAAGGAGGTGAGGCCGGCAGCGGCCCCCTTGAGCGCGGTTGCTCTCATCGCGTTCCCTTCGTGCGGGCGGCGGCTCCGCAGCCGTGGACACGCACACAGACACACAGACGCAGAGGCCATAGACGAAAGGATCATCAGCAGAGCGGTTTGGCGAAGTAAAGCACCGCGGCCCGGTGTCGGCGTCAATGACCCCGATGCGCCGTACGCCCCGGCGCGAGCGCCGCGCGCAGGGCGGGATCGTCGAGCGCGCGCACCCCCCGTACGGCAACGGCGGTCAGCACCTCGCGCTCGCCGTCGCGGCCCTCGCGCCCGCCGCGGGAGAGCGTCCCGAGCAGCCGCTGCCCGTCGGGGGAGGCCCAGGTGCTGTACGGGTGGACCTCGATGCGGGCGATGGCCAGACAGCCCAGGGTGAGGACGAGGGGCAGCGCGAACCAGCCGAGCACCGGCGCCCCGCCGCCGGGCCCCTGAGGGAAGGTCAGTTGTGCGACCGCGGCCAGCGCGACGGTGAGGGCGGCGGCGGCCCGTACGGTCCGCACCGCCGAGGAGACCTGCGCCCGCGCGGCTTCGGGGACGGCGAGCCCGGCGCGTACGAGGCCGTCGCCGAGGGCGCGCACCGCCCCTGCGGCGCACGCGGCGGCCCGTACGGCGGCGATCCGCGCCTGGCCCGCCGGTCCGATCGCGCCGATGACCGAGCGTTCCAGGTCGTCCCCGCCCTCCGGGTCCACGACGGTGGCCCAGCCGGTGTGCGCCAGCAGCAGCCGCCGGCGGCGGTGCAGCGAGACGAGCGTGAGGTCGGCGACCCGGTGCGGCCCGCCGGCGAGGAACGCCGCCTCGTACAGGCTCAGCGGCTGCGCCCCGCCGACCGTGCCGGGCTGCCCGTCCGGCGGGGCCGGCGGGGCGGGGCGCGCGGCGTCGACGGCGGCACGGCACAGCCGTACGCAGCTCAGCCCGGCCGCGGCCCAGGCCACCAGAAGCAGCAGAACCCAGAAGACATCCCCGTATATGCCGGAGTACATGTGCGAGTTGTACGCGAGGCGTCCTTGAGTGCGCCATGGGGCGTCCGCCGCAACGGACCGAGCGTTACCGCTTCGTGACATCGCGTCGCATGGTTCAGCGAATGGTGAGCGCGGCGCGGGCTGCCCGCACGAACCTGGTCGCCCGCAGCGGCGGGCGGGCGGCGGCTCGCTCGTCATGCCACAGCGTGAGCCGGCGGCGGACCCTCACGTCCGTGACACGTCCGGAGGCCAGCAGATGCGCGGCGAAGTCGAGGGCGTCGCGGCGGTAGCCGGAACGCATCGGGCGGTTCCTCGCGTAGGCGAGGAACGCGTCGCGATAGCCGCCGCCGAGGATCTCCGGCAGCTCGGGGGCGACCTTGGCGACGACGTCGGCCCGCTTGGCGGACAGCGCGCGGCTCTGCACCCGCATCCGCCGCGAGTCGAACCCTTCGGGCGCGGGGGTCCCGGCCACCAGCGCCGACAAGACGGCGGCCTGCCCGATCCCCAACCGCACCCGCACGGCGTCGTCGGCCTCGTCGGCGGCGTTCGCGGCGTTCGCGCGGGTCGCCGGCCCCGCCGCAGTGACTCCCGTCGTGGCCCGGCCGCGGCCGCTCCCCTCCGGAGCGCCGACGCCGTCCGCCGCCCGCCGCCCGGGCGCCGGGGCGAGCACGGCGGTCGTGAACGTGCCGTGCCGCTCCGGCCGATGGGGTGGGACGCGGCCGGCCGTCCGGGCCTCACCGTCGGAGTCACAGGACCGGCCGCGCGCCGGGGCCGGTGTGCCGGGAGGGGCCGCGTCCGCGGTTCGCGTTCCTGCGGTGGCGGGGGACCGGCGGCCGGTGGGTTCCGGCGTGCTCGGGCGGTGCGTGTCCGCGGTCCGCGCCGCGCACGCGGTGGCGGGCACTCGCTGCGGTCGCGCGCCGGACTGCCGGCGTCCGGCCGCCACGGCGGCCGGGTCCGCGGGCGTCGGCGACTCGCGGTGCGAGGCGGCCGTACCCGGTGCGGCGGCGGCCGGGATCTCGGTCTCGGTCTCCGCGTCGTGCGCTCGCGGCGGCGCAGGGGTGTGCCGGGGGGTGTCCCGGGCATCCGGGTGGGCCGGGTGCGCCCCCACCCGCAGCGCTTCCCGCGCCGCGCGGGCCAGGGTGGTGCGGATCGCCGTCAGTTCCGCGGCGAGCTCCTCCTTGGGCGGAAACGCGTCGTCGCGTTCCAGCAGCACCCCGGGCGGGTCCGTGCGGGAGCGGAGTTCGGCGAGGATGTCCAGCACCTCCGGCGGCACCGGATGGGCGTGGGTGTCATGCCACACCCCGTCGCGCGCCACCCCGCCCGCGACGTGCACATACGCGATCGACTCGACCGGCAGCAGGTCCAGGGCCCGCACCGGGTCGTGGCCGAGGTTGACGTGGTTGGTGTGCAGATTGGCCACGTCGATCAGCAGCCGGACCCCCGTCCGCTCCACCAGCTCGGCGAGGAACTGCCCCTCGGTCAACTCCTCGTCCGGCCAGGAGATCAGCGCCGCGATGTTCTCCAGCGCCAGCGGCGCCGGCAGGCTGTCCTGCGCGATCCGCACGTTCTCGCACAGCACCTTCAGCGCGTCCCGGGTGCGCGGCACCGGCAGCAGATGGCCCGCCTCCAGCGCCTGCGTCGCGGTCAGCCCGCCCCCGGCCCGTACGAACGCGATGTGCTCCGTCACCAGCGGCGCGCCCAGCGCCTCGGCACGCTCCGCCAGCGCGGTGAGCCGGTGCTCGTCGGGCCGGTCCGCGCCGCCCAGCCCCAGCGAGACGCCGTGCGGCACGATCCGTGTGCCGCGGGCGCGCATCCGGGACAGCGAGCCGGGCAGATGGCCGGGGCAGACGTTCTCGGCGACCACCTCCACCCAGTCGACGCCGGGCAGCCGTTCCACCGTGTCCGCAATCTCCGGCCGCCAGCCGATTCCGATCCCGAGCTCCATCTCGTCCCCCTCCTCCACCAGGCGTTTCCGTCGGCGGTTCCTCAGAGGTCTTCGCCCAGCCGGGCCGTGCTGAATCCGAACGGGGGACGTTCAGAGGTTTATTTGAGCTTCGCCCGGAGCCCTACGGGGCTTCCGGCTGGCCGCCCCCGGCCACCGGCGGGCGGTTGGTGTTGATCGCCGTAGGCGCTCCCGGCTGGGTCGAGGGCTGCGAGGTGAACGTCTGGCCGGGCCCCGGCGTCGCCGGGTTGGGCGCGGGCGGCAGGTTCCCGTTCGGCGGCGGCGGTCCGGTGGGGCTGGCCGTCGACCCGCCGGCCTCCTCGTTGGCGATCTCGTCGAAGTCCACGCGCCCGGTCTGCTCCAGCATCGTGATGTGGTCCAGCACCGTCTGGTTCGCATCCGACGCCAGCTGCCGGATCAGAGTGTTCCGCGTGTTGTGCCGCACCTTGGCGATCAGACCGAACACCTTCCCGTGCGACTCCCGCAGAATCTGCGCGAACTTGCGCTCGTACTCGACGCCCTGCGCCGCCGACAGCTCCCGCAGCCAGCCCTGCTGCTGCTCGGTGGGCTGGTTCGGCAGCTCCACACCGAGCTTCGCCGCCACGTCGCGGGCCCGCTTGTCCAGATCGGAGTGGCCCACGACCAGATGGTCCCCCGCGTCCCGGATCGCCTGGCTCGGGGCGCGCTCCATAGCCTGCTGCCCGGCCGGCAGCTCCCACAGCCCGGCGAGCCGCACCTTCACGAGGAAGTCGCGGTCGGTGGCCGAGAGCGGCCCCCACTGTGTGGCGACGGACGAGGCGTTGAGGTGGTCCTGTCCGGTGCCGGAGCGGTCGGCGTACGACCACACGGGGAATGCCAGTGCCCCTACCGTGGCGACGAGTGCCCCGGTGATCAATGCCGTCCCGTTGATGCGCCGCAACAATGTGCCTGCCTCCATAGCCGATGCGTTATCTGGCAACCAACAGCCGACCGACGGGCGTACTCAAGCCGCTCGACGGCAATGAGAGGTACGCAATGAACCGGCCGGGCGTTCAGCGGTCGGCCGTTCCAGCAGGCAGATTTTCGAAGTGGGGTCGATCGGGCGGCCCTGTCGTTCGGAGTCCCGGCGTTGAGAGACCTGCCGTTCAAAGCCCCCGCCGTTCAAAGCCCCCGCCGTTCAGAGTCCCGGCCTTCAGCGGCGGAACGCTCGGTCGTTCAGGGGCCCGCCCAGTGCGGGATGGTCCGCTACGACCGTGCAGCTGCCGGGTGCGATCTCCGTGTATCCGGCGTCCCGCACGACCGGGAGCCGTCCGTCGGCCGTCAGCGCACGCCACCGCGCGGGCGACGCCGTGCGCACCGACAGCCGGAAGCCGTTCTCCCGCCAGATCTTGCGCTCCGCCGCAGGCAGCGCAAGCCAGGCGAGCTGCGCCCCGTGACCCGCCTGTGCCATCGCCTTGCCCGCCGACATCTCCAGCTCGGGGCTCAGCCACAGCACCGGGTCCGCGGGGTCGGGCGCGGCCGGCGGCCCGGGGTCGTCCAGCTCCGTGCCGGAGACCTGGAGCTTGGCCAGCTCCTTGGGCCAGCCGTCCAGCGGCACCGGCGGGAAGACCCGCACCTCGGCCGTCTCGCCCGTCACCGTGACCCCGTCCAGCGCCGACGCTTTGCGCCACTCGGCTCCGCGCGCCCGCCGCACTACCTTGCGGATGCGGCCGTCCTGCCAGTCGCGCACGGCCCCCGCCCATGGGCCGTCGCCCGTCGAGCGCTCATCGGCCAGGATGTGCAGCACGGCGCGGGCCCCCGTCTCCAGGGCGTCCGTTCGGGCCGGAGGCGCGGCCTTCTCGATGCGCACGACCATCGGCAGCACGAACTGCGGGGCCAGATCGCGGGCCGTCGGCTCCTGCCGGAACGGACCGCCGGGGTTCTCTGCACGGGACTCTTCGCTGCTCACGCGCCCAGTCTGCCAGCGGCGGGGCAGCGCCGACCGCCCGGCGAGATCCCGGCGAGATCCCGGTGAGAGTGGCTAACCGTCCCGCATCAGCTCGGAGACCTTCACAAACCGGTAGCCGCGGGCGCGCAGCTCCGGAACGATGCGGCGCACCGCCTCCTCGGTGGCGGGCGCGGCGCTGCGGGTGCAGTGCAGCACCACCAGCGAGCCCGGCCGCACCCCGGTCAGCACCTGCGCGGCCACCGCCTCCGGGTCCGTGGCGAAGGCGTCTCCGCCGACGACGTCCCACTGCACCGCCGTCACCTCCGCGGGCGCGAGCGCCCGCAGCGCCGCGTCGTCGTAGCAGCCTCCGGGGAACCGGAAGTAGGGCACCGTACGGCGCACCCCGATCTCCTCGAAGACGGCGGACGCGCGCCGCACGTCCTGCAGCATCCCGCCCTCGTCGACCGTCGGCAGGCCGTAGCAGGGGGAGGTGAAGGCGTAGTGGCTGTAGGAGTGGTTGCCGACCTCGAAGAGCGGGTCGCCGCCGATCGCCCGCGCCTGGTCCGGGTACTCCTCGGCCCACCGCCCCGTCATGAAGACCGTGGAGGGCACCTTCAGCGCCCGCAGCGTCTCGATGAGCCCGGGATTGTCGAAACGCTCCCCGCGCGCCGCCCGCGGTCCCTGGCCGGCGGTCATATCGGCGTCAAAGCTCAGCGCCACCACCTTGCCGGCCGCCGCCCCCCGCTCGAAGACCGCCGTGAGCCCACCGGGTCCCGGTGCGATGGTGGGGGTGGCCGGAGCCGGCGTCGCGTCGGCGGAAGGAGCCGTGGAACGAACCGGGGAGGGAGCGGGGGCGGACGCCCGGGCGGAGCCCGATGGCGCGGAGCCTCCGGCGCAGCCGGTCAGCACGGCGCCGAGAGCGGCCAGGACCGCAAGCTTTCGCATGGAATGGGTCACTGGCGAAAATTATCTGACAGTCGGTTGATTCGAGCGGATCGGCGCACTCCGCGGGCCGGCGGTTCCCCTGAGTGGCCGCGGCGGCCGCGCCCTGCGGGGCCAACCGGCGGTTTAGTAATGTGACTTCTTCGTGGATGCGGCCGCGGAGGAGACCATCGACGTACGGGAGCAGAGCCTGACCGAGGTGCGGCCGGGCCCTGCCCGGCTGCCGCGGCAGGAGCCGGGGGCGGCGGCGGGCGGCCGCGGGCGACTCGCCTCGTTTCTGGTTCCACTCCTCGTCTCCACGGCTCTGGGGCTGTGGGGCATCAGCCGTCACGGCACGATGTGGCGCGACGAATCCGTCACCTACCAGGTCGCTCACCGCAGCGTCTTTGATCTCGTAGGGCTGCTGGACAGCGCCGACGCCGTGCACGGCCTCTACTACCTCCTCATGCACGCGCTATTCGGCGTCTGGGAGGGCGGCCTGCTGACGCTGAGAATTCCGTCGGTCCTGGCGACGGCCGTCAGCGCCGGGTGCGTCGGCCTCGTCGCATGCCGTCTGGCGGGCGTGCGGGCGGGGCTGCTCAGCGGCGTCGTCTTCTGTGTGCTGCCCGAGGTGCAGATGTACGCCCAGGAGGGGCGGTCCTACGCCCTGGTCTGCGCGTTTGTCGCCTTCGCCACCTATGTGCTCGTCAGGGCTCTCACGGGGGCGTCCCGGCCCTTGTGGGCGGTCTACGGCGCGGCGCTCCTGCTCGCCTGCTGGCTCCATGAGTTCGCGGTGCTCGCACTCCTGGGGCATGGGGCCGCCGTTGCACACGCGAGCGTGTCGCGGGCGGTCCGGCGTGCGTGGACCGCGGCGGCGGCCGTCGTGGTGGCCGGAGTGGCTCCCCTGGCCGTGTTCAGCATGGGGCAGTCCGCCCAGGTCTCCTGGATCGGCAGCCCGAAGCCGGGAGAGTGGCTGGGGATCGCGGCCGTCGCCGTGCTGGCGCTGCTGTGCGCACGCCGGCTGTCGAAGTACCGGGCCCCGGGTCTGCCGCACGGGCCTCTGCTGCGCCGCCTCGCCCTGCCGCTGGCGCTCGCCCCCACGGCCGCACTCCTCCTCACCTCCCTGCACGAACCCGTGTACGTGGACCGGTACGTCCTCTACGTCAACGTCGGTCTCGCCCTGCTCGTGGGAGCGGCGGCGGACGCGGTCCTCGCGGACACCCGCACATCCTTCCCGCCGCGCACCGGCGTGGGTCGTCGCGTTGCGCTCTCGACGCTGATCGGCGGTCTGGTTCTGGCGCTCCTTCCGGTCACGCTGCAGATGCGCACACCCGACAGCCGCAAGGACGACCTGGCTGCGATCGCCGAAGCGGTCGAACGCGTCTCCGGCCGGGGGGACGGCCTCGTCTTCACCCCGGCTCGCCGGCGGGAGTGGAAGCTCTCCTATGCCGAGTCCTACGGCGGGCTCGCCGATCTCGCCCTGAAGCGAAGCCCCGAGACCTCCGGAACCCTGCAGGGCGAAGAGCACTCGGCTCCGGAGATACGGCGGCGCATGCTCTCCGCGACGCGGATCGTCGTGCTCAGCGATCCGCCGGACCAGCCCGAGGACGCGGTCGGACAGGAGCTGACCAAGCGCGAAGTCCTGCGGCATCACTTCGAGCAGTGCGCGCGCACCCGGGTGAAGGGCGCACAGGTCACGCTCTACGCCCGGCCCGGAGCGTGCGGGCCGCCGTCCTGAAGCAGGCGGCGACGGCACTCCTCCACGTCGAAGTCCGCCGGAGGGTACCGGGGGTCCAGGGCCTGGAGATGTTCCAGGAGCAGCCGGCTGATCGCCCAGTTGCGGTACCACTTGCGGTCCGAGGGCACGAGCAGCCAGGGGGCCGCCTCGGTCGAGCAGCGTTCCAGGGCGATCTCGTACGCCCTCTGGTACTGCGGCCACAGCGCGCGCTCGTCGATGTCGCCGGGGCTGAACTTCCACTGCTTGTCGGGATTGTCCAGACGGGCGAGGAGACGGCGGCGCTGCTGCTCGTAGCTGATGTGCAGAAAGACCTTGACGATCGTCACGCCGTCCTCGGCCAGGGCCTCTTCGAAGCGGTTGATCCGGCCGTAGCGCCGGGCGATCTCGCGGCGGGGCGCCAGCTCGCGCACCCGGGCGATCAGCACGTCCTCGTAGTGCGACCGGTCGAAGATGCCGATCTCACCCGGCTGGGGCAGCGCCCGGCTGACGCGCCAGAGGAACGGATGCCTCTGCTCCTCTGGCGTCGGCGTCTTGAAGGCCCTGATCCGGCAGCCCGACGGGTTGAACTGGCCGATCACATGCTTGACCGTGCCGCCCTTGCCGCTGGTGTCCATGCCCTGGAGGATCAGCAGAAGTCTGCGGCGGTCGCCGGCCGTGCTCGCCGCGTACAGCCGCTCCTGGAGCGCGGCGAGGCGCTGCCCCGCACGGTCGACGGCCTCGCGCCCGGCCGCCTTGTCCCCGGGGCCGCCCGGGGTGGCCCCGGGGTCGTACGAGGAGAGGTCGACGCGCTCGCCCACGGGAAGGCGCAGCAGTTCGCGCAGCGGGGCCCGCCGCACCCCGTCGTCGCTCGCTTTTCTGCTCTTGCTCTCCTTCGCCATGGCGTGCGCCTCCCGCGTCCGGCCCCTGTGCCGATCATGCGGCGGACGGGGCCTTCCCGCGAACGCAGAGCAGCCCGCGGACCGGTCGTCCGCGGGCTGCACCCTGTTCCGCGCCGTCAGGCGAGGGACGCCGTGAGCGTGATCACCGTACCGGTGAGGGCCTTGCTCACCGGGCAGTTCAGCTTCGCGTCCTCGGCCGCCTTGACGAAGTCCGCCTCGTCGATGCCGGGCACCTCGCCCTCGACGGTGAGGTGCACGCCGGTGATGCCGGCGCCGGGCTGGAAGGTCACCTCGGCCTTGGTGTTCAGCCGGGTCGGTTCGTTTCCGCCCTTGGTCAGGATGTTCGAGAGCGCCATGGAGTAGCAGCTGGAGTGCGCGGCGGCGATCAGCTCCTCCGGGCTGGTCTTGCCGGGGGCGTCCTCGGCACGCGCCGGCCAGGAGACGGCGTACTCCCCGAGCTTGGAGTAGTCCAGGCTGACGGTGCCCGCACCCTCCAGGAGGCTGCCTTCCCAGACCGTGTGCGCGTGACGCGTGGTGGCCATGATGCGTTCCCTTCTGACGGTAAAGGTGTTACGCACCGAACCTACTGGTCCGCGAGGGCCTTTGCGTCACGCGCCAGCGCGGTGAGACGGGAGATCGCCCTGAAGTACTTCTTGCGGTACCCGCCGTTCAGCATCTCGTCGCTGAACAGCCGGTCGAAGGGCACCCCGGAGGCCAGCACCGGCACCTCCCGGTCGTACAGCCGGTCGGCCAGCACCACCAGGCGCAGCGCGGTCGACTGATCGGGCACCGGCGTCACGTCGGTGAGGCATACGGCGCGCACGCCCTCCGTGAGCGCCCCGTACCGGCTCGGATGCACCTTCGCCAGATGCTCCAGCAGCTGCGGGAAGGCGTCGAGGGACGCGCCGTCGGCGGCGTACGCGGTCTTGGCGACGACCTCGTCGGAGTACGGGGGCGGGGCCTCGGGGAGCCCGCGGTGCCGGTAGTCCTCGCCGTCGATGCGCAGCGGCCGGAAGTGCGCGGAGAGCCCCTGGATCTCGCGGAGGAAGTCGGCGGCGGCGAACCGGCCCTCGCCGAGCTTGCCGGGCAGCGTGTTGGAGGTGGCGGCGAGTGCGACGCCCGCCTCGACCAGCTTGCCCAGCAGCGTGGAGACCAGCACCGTGTCTCCGGGGTCGTCGAGTTCGAATTCGTCGATGCACAGCAGCCGGTGCCCGCTCAGCGTGCGCACCGTCTCCTGGAAGCCCAGCGCGCCCACCAGATTGGTCAGCTCCACGAAGGTGCCGAAGGCCTTGAGGGACGGGGCCGCGGGCGTGGCGTGCCACAGGGAGGCCAGCAGATGGGTCTTGCCGACGCCGTAGCCGCCGTCCAGATAGACCCCGCGGGGGCCGGCCGGCGCCGCGGGTTTCCGCGCGAACCAGCGCCGCCTGCCCGCGCCGCTCGCATGCGCCCCGCCCAGGCCCCCGGCGAAGCCGCTCAGCACGGAGACCGCCTCGGCCTGGCTGGGCTGGGCCGGGTCGGGGACGTACGTGTCAAAGCGGACCGCGTCGAAGCGCGGCGGCGGAACCATCTCGGCCACCAGCCGGTCGGCGGGGACGAAGGGCTCGCGGGCGCACAGGGACAGCGGCGCGGCTTCACTCGCGGCGTCACTCATGGGACTCGTGGGGCTCGTGGGTGTCGTCGGCACACTTCTCACTCTATGCGCCGTGCCAGACTGCACGGATGCGACGCCTGTTCCCTGTGACCGACCAGACAGCCGAGCCGTCAGCCGGCCCGACTGCCGGCCCGGCCGCCGTCCCGTCAGCCGAACGGTCGGTCCTCGTGGACCGCGAGTGGTCCCTCGACGAGCTGGCCGACGCCTATGCGTATCCCAGGGTGGGGGAGGAGGCGATCCGGGGCGGCGCCGCCGCCGACCCCCACGCACCCGGTCCGGCCGCGGAGCCAGGGCGCCCGCGGGTCTGGCTGCGGGCCAACATGGTCTCCTCCCTGGACGGCGCCGCGCAGCACGACGGCCGCTCCCAGCCCATCTCGTCCGCCGCCGACATGCGGATCTTCGGCACCCTCCGGGGGCTCGCGGACGTGATCGTGGTGGGCGCGGAGACGGTACGCCAGGAGGGCTACCGGCCCGCGCGGGCGCGGGAAGCCTTCGCGGAGCGGCGGGCCGCCGCGGGGCAGACCCCCGCGCCCGCGATCGCCGTGGTCAGCGCCTCTCTGGATCTGGACTTCTCACTGCCGCTGTTCACCGAGCCCAAGACGCCGACCCTGGTGCTGACCGGCGCGGCCGCCCCCCGGGACCGGCTCCGCGCGGCCCGGGACGCGGGCGTGGAGACGGTGATCGCCGGGGACGGGCCGGGGATCGACCCCGCACGGGCGGTGGCGGCTCTGGCCGAGCGCGGGCTGGTGCGGCTGCTCACCGAGGGCGGTCCGAGGCTGCTGGGGCAGTTCATCGCGGCAGGGGCGCTGGACGAGCTGTGTCTGACCGTGTCCCCGATGCTCACGGCCGGTGACGCCCAGCGGATCGCCGGCGGCCCTTCGCCGACGGCGCCGGAGCGTTTCGCGCTGGCCTCGGTGCTGGAGGAGGCGGGGTTCCTTTTCACCCGCTACCGTCGCATTTGACAATCAGCGGAATTAGTCGTTCCGGTTAGCTGCGGCCGGGCACACTTACTCTCGCAGACCCCGTGGGCGCAGACCCGTGCGGGCACGGGGAAGGATGGTTTCCGCAGAAGGGCTCCTGACGTGTTCAAAAGCGTACTGATGATCGAGAAGCCCCTGACGTCCGAAGACGTGGAATTCGTCACCACCCTGCACGGAGACGAGAAGATCTCCTTCATCGTGCTGATGCAGCCGCGCGGAGATCAGGCCGACGTACTGCTGCGCGCCATCGACGACGTGGCGCTGGGCGAGCTGAAGGAGGCCGTGCACGAGGCCGACCGGCCCGAGAAGCCCGCCGAACTCGCTCTGGAGCACTCGCTCGCCGCCCTGCGCGCCGCGGGCAGCGAGGCGGTCGGGCATGTCATCGAGGACCACCCGATGGACAAGTTGAAGGCCGTCGTCGACGAGTCCCGCGCGGACGAGGTGATCGTGCTGACCGCGCCGCACTACGTGGAGGAGTTCTTCCACCGGGACTGGGCCTCGCGCGCCCGGCACAAGGTCGGCGTCCCGGTGCTCAAGCTCTTCGCGCACAGCGAATAGGCTGGGTGCCGGACCCTCGCCGTCCGCTGTCCGCACGCACCGTCCCCAGGGGAGACACACGCATGGCATCCGCCGTTCCCAGCGCCGTACCCAGCGCCATGGAGCGCCCGCACTTCATCGGCATCGGCGGCGCCGGAATGTCGGGCATCGCAAAGATCCTCGCCCAGCGCGGCGCGAAGGTCGCGGGCAGCGACGCCAAGGAGTCCGGCGCCGCCGACGCCCTGCGTGCACTGGGTGCGACCGTGCACATCGGACACGCGGCCGGACACCTCGCCGACGACGCCAGCTGCGTCGTCGTCTCCAGCGCCATCCGACCGGACAACCCCGAGCTGGTGCGCGCCGCGGAGCTGTCCGTCCCGGTCGTCCACCGCTCCGACGCCCTCGCGGGGCTGATGACCGGGCTGCGCTCCATCGCAGTGGCCGGCACCCACGGCAAGACCACCACCACGTCCATGCTGGCCGTCGCCCTGACCGAGCTGGGCCTCGACCCCTCGTACGCGATCGGCGGCGACCTGGACGGCCCCGGAACCAACGCCCGCCACGGCGCGGGCGAGATCTTCGTCGCCGAGGCGGACGAGAGCGACCGCAGCTTCCAGAAGTACGACCCCCAGGTCGCCATCGTCCTCAACGTCGAGCTGGACCACCACGCCAACTACGCCTCGATGGACGAGATCTACGAGTCCTTCGAGACCTTCGTCGGCAAGATCGTGCCCGGCGGCGCCCTGGTGATCGCCGCGGACCAGCCGGGCGCGGCCGAACTGACCGCCCGGGTGCGCCGCGGGCCGTCCGCGCCGAAGGTCGTCACCTACGGCGAGTCCGCCACGGCCGACGTACGCATCGACACGGTCACCCCGCGGGGGCTGACCAGCGAGGTCACCGTCCTCCTCGACGGCCGGCCGCTGACCTTCACCGTCTCCGTCCCCGGCCGCCACTACGCCCACAACGCCGTCGCCGCGCTCGCCGCCGGCGTCGCCCTCGGCATCCCCGCGCCCGAACTGGCCGCCGCGCTCGGCGCGTACACCGGAGTCAAGCGCCGCCTCCAGCTCAAGGGGGAGGCCGCGGGCGTCCAGGTCATCGACTCCTACGCCCACCACCCCACCGAGATGACCGCGGACCTCGAGGCCATGCGCGGCGCGGCGGCCGGCTCCCGGCTCCTCGTCGTCTTCCAGCCGCACCTGTTCTCCCGCACCCGGGAACTGGGCGCGGAGATGGGCCAGGCGCTCGCCCTCGCCGACTCCTCCCTGGTCCTCGACATCTATCCCGCCCGGGAGGACCCGATCCCCGGCATCACCAGCGACCTGATCGTCGACGCCGCCCGCGCGGCCGGGGCCGAGGTCGCCGCCTGCCGCGACAAGGCCGCCGTGGCGGGCGTCGTGGCGGGAATGACCCGGCCCGGTGATCTTGTTCTCACCATGGGCGCGGGCGACGTCACGGACCTCGGCCCGGCCATCCTGGCCCGTCTGTCGAACTGAGGAGCGCACGATGCCGTACGAGGTCGAGAAGCCCGACCACCAGTGGCGCGAGGAGCTCACCCCCGCCGAGTACCGGGTGCTGCGCCAGGCCGGCACCGAGCCCGCCTTCACCGGTGAGTACACGGACACCAAGACCGCCGGGGCGTACTCCTGCCGCGCCTGCGGCGCGGAGCTGTTCTGCTCCGACGCCAAGTTCGAGTCCCACTGCGGCTGGCCGTCCTTCTACGACCCCAAGGACTCCGACGCGGTCGAACTGATCGAGGACCGCTCCCACGGCATGGTCCGCACCGAGGTGCGCTGCGCCCGCTGCGGCTCCCACCTCGGGCATGTCTTCGAGGGCGAGGGCTATCCGACCCCGACCGACCAGCGGTACTGCATCAACTCGGTCTCCCTGCGGCTCACCCCCGACGAGGGGTGACGTCCGGCGCCTCCCGGGCCGGCCGACGGCGTGCGAACGCAACGGGGCCTCGAGTAACGCCGGGTGCGGCACATCTGGTCGCCCCCGCCCCCAGGGCTTCGCCGCCCCCAGGGCTTCGCCGCCGCCGGGCGAGGGGCGGGGCCGCACGCCGTCACTGCCCGGGAGCCGGCGCGCCCGTGGAAGAATGCGTCCGTGACACCCGCCGTCGCCTCCTCCCTCGTGGACCGTGCCCGCGCCCTTGCCGCCGACGGACGGCGGCGGCTCCTGGGCATCGCCGGAGCGCCCGGCGCGGGCAAGTCCACCCTCGCCGGCCAGATCGTCGACGCCCTGGACGGACTGGCCGCCCTCGTCCCCATGGACGGCTTCCATCTGGCCCAGAGCGAACTGGACCGGCTCGGCAGGACGGCCCGCAAGGGCGCGCCGGACACCTTCGACGCCGCCGGCTACACCGCGCTGCTCACCCGGCTGAGAACCCCCCGGGAGCCGGCGGTCTACGCGCCCGCCTTTGACCGGGAGATCGAGGAGCCGGTCGCGGGCAGCATCCGCGTCGCGGCGGACGTTCCCCTTGTGGTGACCGAGGGCAACTACCTGCTGCACGACGAAGGCGAGTGGGCCGCCGTCCGGCCCCTGCTGGACGAGGTGTGGTTCGTCGACCTCGACGACGCCGTTCGGGTACCGCGGCTGATCCGCCGTCATATGCGTTTCGGGAAGGAGCGCTCACACGCCGAGCGCTGGGTCCGCGACTCCGACGAGCCCAACGCCCGGCTGGTGAGCCGCGGCCGTGCCCGCGCCGACCTCGTGGTGCGCCCCGGCTGACGCATGCGCCCGACGAGTTTTCCACAGGGCTCGCGGCGTATCTGATCCGGCGGCAGCATGGAGCCATGTCCACAGATCCCGCAGCCCCCGCCGCCCCCGCAGACCTCTCGGGTTCGGCGGGCCCCGCCGCCCCCGCCCCCTTCACCGCCGACGAGTACCGCGCCCGGATGGCCCGCGCCGCGGAGTCCGCCGCCGAGGCGGGGCTCACGGGCCTGCTCATCGCTCCCGGACCCGACCTCGTCTATCTGACCGGCTACCGCCCTCCCACCGATCTCGAGCGGCTCACCCTGCTCGTCCTCGCCGCCGGACGCGACCCGGTGCTGGTGGTCCCGGCCCTGGAAGCCCCCGACGCCCACCAGGCCCCCGGCGCGGCGGCGTTCACCGTGCTCGACTGGACCGACGGAAAGGACCCCTACGCGCTCACGGCCCCGCTGCTCGCGCCCGACGGCCGCTTCGCGGTCAGCGACAACACCTGGGCGCTGCATCTGCTGGGCCTGCAGAGCAGACTGCCCGGCAGCGGGTACACGGCGCTGACCGACGCGCTTCCGATGCTTCGCGCCGTGAAGGACGCTCGGGAGGTGGAACTGCTCCGGGCGGCGGGCGCCGCCGCGGACGAGGCGTACGGCGAGATTCTGAAGGTGCGCTTCGCCGGGCGGGCGGAGAGCGAGGTCGCCGCCGACCTCGCCGCCCTGCTCAAGCACTTCGGGCACTCCCAGGTCGACTTCACCATCGTCGGCTCCGGACCGAACGGCGCGAATCCCCACCACGAGGCCGGCTCCCGCACCATCGCCGACGGCGACATGGTGGTCCTCGACTTCGGCGGCCTCAAGCACGGATACGGCTCCGACACCACCCGCACCGTGCACGTCGGCGAGCCGTCCGCCGAGGAGCGGCGCGTCCATGACGTCGTACGGGAGGCGCAGCAGGCGGGGTTTGAGGCGGTGCGGCCGGGGGCGGCCTGCCAGGACGTCGACCGGGCCGCCCGCCAAGTGATCGCCGACGCCGGGTACGGCGAGTACTTCCTCCACCGCACCGGCCACGGCATCGGGGTGACCACACATGAGCCGCCCTATCTGGTCGAGGGCGAAGACCGGCCGCTCGTCCCCGGCATGTGCTTCTCCATCGAGCCGGGCATCTATCTGCCGGGCCGCTTCGGCGTCCGCATCGAGGACATCGTCACGGTGACGGAGGAAGGCGGCCGCCGACTCAACACCACGGGGAGGGAGATGGCGATCGTGGAGTAGCACGGACGTGGATCAGGAACCGCCCGGGTCGTGGTGGCTCAGACGCGCCAGCATCTCGTACGGATAGGGCAGCGGGCGCTCGCTCGCCGCATCAAGTCTCGCGCGGTGCTCGGCCGACAGCTCCCAGCCCACCGCACCGAGGTTCTCCGTCAGCTGCTCGGCCGTGCGGGCTCCGATGATCGGGGCGGTGACCCCGGGCCGCTCCATCAGCCAGCGCAGGGCGATCTGGGAGGGAGTGCGGCCCGTCTCCCCGGCGACCTCGTACAGCGCGTCCAGGACCTGCCAGGTCTCCTCTGCGTCCCGCTCCCGCCAGCCCTCCCGTCCCGACTGCTCCTGGAAGCGGGCCTCGCGTGAACCGGCCGGCACGGAGGTCATTCCACGGCGGTACTTGCCGGTCAGCCAGCCGCCCGCGAGCGGGCTCCAGGGGATCACGGCGACGCCCTGCTCCTCGCACTGCGGCAGCAGTTCCCACTCGAGCTCGCGCCGGAGCAGGTTGTAGAGCGGCTGCAGACAGACATACGGCTCCCAGCCGCGGGCCCGCTGGAGGTCCAGGGAGCGCTGGAGCTGAGAGGGGGTGACATTGCTCGCGCCGACATACCGGACCTTGCCGGACGCCACCAGCGTGTCCAGCGTGGCGAGGGTCTCCTCCACCGGCGTGGTGGGATCCCAGATATGGGTCTGGTACAGATCGATGTAGTCCGTGCCGAGTCGTCTCAGGCTCGCTTCGACGGCGGCGAGGACATGCTTGCGGCTGAGCCCGCCGTCGTTCGGCGCATCGCCCATCCGGCCCCACACCTTGGTGGCGATGACGAGGCCGTCGCGCCTGCGGCCCTTGAGCCAGCGGCCGAGGATCTCCTCCGAGGCGCCGCCCGCGTACATGTCCGCGGTGTCGATGAAGGTGCCGCCCGCCTCGGTGAAGGCGTCGAGGACCCGATGGCCGCCCGCGTCGTCGGCGAAGGCCATGGTGCCCAGGCACAGCTCGCTGACGCGCACACCGGTTCTGCCGAGATTGATCTGCTTCATGGCCCCAGACCGTAGGAGGTGGAGTGCACTCGAAGGCAAGGCCGTTGCCGGCCGGTCGCCTTCCCTGTCTCAGGTCTTCGTTCTGTCTCAGGTCTCCGCCACCACGGCGCAGGACTGCGGCGGCAGCCGCAGCACCCCGTCCGCGCCCGGCGGCTCCACCGGCTCCCATGCCGCGAGGATCCGGGCCCCGCCGTCGCCGCCCCCCTCGCCGGCGCCCCGGGGCCGGGCCCCGCCGAGCGGGATCGCGGCCGGGACGTCGGCGAAGTTGAGGGCGATGCGCAGGTCGCCGCGGCGGAAGGCGAGCCAGCGCGCCTGTTCGTCGTAGGCGGTGCGGACGGCGGCCAGGTCCGGGTCGGCCAGATCGGGCTGCTCACGGCGGAGCGCGATCAGCTCACGGTGCCAGGCCAGCAGCCGGGCGTGCCCGGGCCGCTCACGCTCGGCACGGTCGAGACAGGAGCGTTCCCGGGTGGCGGGGTCCTGCGGATCGGGGATCTCCTCGGCCGCCCAGCCGTGCGCCGCGAACTCCCTGCGTCTGCCCTCCCGTACCGCGCGCGCCAGATCCGGGTCGGTGTGGTCGGTGAAGAACTGCCAGGGCGTGCGCGCCCCCCACTCCTCGCCCATGAACAGCATCGGGATGAAGGGCCCGGTCAGCACCAGCGTCGCGGCGCAGGCCATCAGCCCGGGGGAGAGCATGGCGGAGAGCCGGTCGCCGAGCGCCCGGTTGCCGATCTGGTCGTGGGTCTGGGCGTAGCCGAGGAAGCGGTGCGCGGGAGTGCGGACCACGTCGACCGGGCGGCCGTGCGTGCGGCCGCGGAAGGTCGAGTAGGCGCCGTCGTGGAAGAAGCAGCGGCTCAGGGTCTTGGCGAGCGCGGCCAGCGGGGCGCGGGCGAAATCCGCGTAGTAGCCGTGTGACTCCCCGGTCAGCGCCGTGTGCAGCGCATGGTGGAAGTCGTCGTTCCACTGGGCGTGCAGACCGAGGCCGCCCTCCTCGCGCGGGCGGGTCGTCCGGGGGTCGCACCGGTCCGACTCGGCGATCAGGAAGAGCGGCCGGTCCAGCTCCGCCGACAGCTCGTCGACGGCGGAGGACAGCTCCTCCAGAAAGGTCAGCGCGCGGCTGTCGGCGAGCGCGTGGATCGCGTCCAGCCGCAGCCCGTCGATCCGGTAGTCGCGCAGCCAGGCCAGCGCGCTCCCCAGCAGATAGGCCCGGACCTCGTCGGAGCCGGGCGCGTCGAGGTTGACTGCCGCGCCCCAGGGCGTGTGGTGGGCTTCGGTGAAGTACGGGCCGAAGGCGGGCAGATAGTTCCCGGAGGGGCCGAGGTGGTTGTGCACCACGTCCAGCACGACCCCCAGACCATGGCCATGGGCGGTGTCGACGAAGCGTTTGAGTGCCTCCGGCCCGCCGTACGGCTCGTGCACCGCCCACGGGGACACCCCTTCGTACCCCCAGCCGTGTACCCCGGGGAACGGGCAGAGGGGCATCAGCTCGACATGCGTGATGCCCAGTTCCGCGAGTTCGCCGAGGTGGTCTGCGGCCGCGTCCAGGGTGCCGGCGTGCGTCCAGGTGCCGATATGCAGCTCGTACAGCACCGAGTCCCCGGTCAGGGGCCGGCCCGCCCAGTCGCAGCGCCAGCTGTGGCCGTCCTGGTCGACCACCGCGCTGGGCCCGTCGGGACCGTCGGGCTGGCGGCGTGAGCGGGGGTCGGGCAGCACCGGCCCGCCGTCCAGGCTGAAGCCGTACCGGGCCCCCGCCGCGGCCTGCGCCTGGACGTTCCACCAGCCCTCCAGGCCGCCCGTATCGCGCTCCATCGGGAGCTCGACGCCCTCCAGCCACAGCGACACCCGCTCCTCGGCCTTCGGCGCCCACACCTCGAACAGCACAGCCGGGTCCCCTCGTCGTCGAGTCTTCGGCTTCCATCCGGCGACGGACAGCTCCATCCTGGCAAGTCCGCGGTCTTCAGGCGTGTCGTTGCGGCCATTAAGGTCACGGCCCATGACACAGCCGCCGCTTCCCGCCTTCCCGCCCGGCTTCCTCTGGGGGGCCGCCGCCTCGGCCTTCCAGACCGAGGGGGCCGCGGACGCCGATGGAAAGGGCCCCTCCGGATGGGACGCCTTCGCCGCCCGGGGCCGGATCAAGGACGGCGCCGACACCGCCCGCGCCACCGGCTTCTACGAGCGCTACCGCGAGGACGTCGCCCTCCTCGCCGGACTCGGCGCGGACGCCTTCCGTTTCTCCGTCTCCTGGCCGCGGGTGGTCCCCGGCGGCAGCGGGCCCGTCAACGCCCGCGGACTGGACTTCTACGACCGGCTGGTCGACGAGTTGTGTGCCCACGGCATCACCCCCGCCCCCACCCTCTACCACTGGGACACCCCCCTCCCGCTGGACGAGGCGGGCGGCTGGCTGGAGCGGGACACCGCCTACCGCTTCGCCGAGTACGCCCGGGCCGTCGCCGAGCGGCTCGCCGACCGCGTACCGATGTGGATCACCGTCAATGAACCGGCGGAAGTCACTCTCCTGGGTTATGCCCTGGGGGAGCACGCCCCCGGGCGGCAACTGCTCTTCGACGCCCTGCCCGCAGCCCACCACCAGCTCCTGGCGCACGGCCTCGCCGTACAGGCGCTGCGCGCCGCCGGGGCGCACGACATCGGCCTCGCCGTCTCCCACTCACCCGTGTGGGCCGCGGGCGAGGGCGAGGAGGACCGGTCGGGGGCCCGGCTCTACGACACGATTGCCAACTGGATGTACGCAGACCCCCTGCTCACCGGCCGCTACCCGGACGAGAACCTCGCCGCCCTGCTGCCCGGCCCCGTCGCCGACGACCTCGCCGTGATCGCGACCCCGCTGGACTGGTACGGGGTGAACTACTACCACCCCATGCTCGTCGGCGGCCCGTCCCGGCACGCCCTCGGAGCGTTCGCCGGAGTCGGCATGCCCCCGGAGCTCCCCTTCGGGCTGCGGGAGATCGAGACCGGGGAACGCACCGACTTCGGGTGGCCGGTGGTCCCGGACGGGCTGCGCGAACTGCTCGTCTCCCTGAAGGAACGCTTCGGCGAACGGCTGCCGCCGCTGTTCGTCACCGAGAACGGCTGCTCGTACGACGGCCTCGACGACCGGCGTCGCATCGCCTTCCTCGACGCCCATCTGCGCGCGCTCCACCAGGCGATCGAGGAGGGCGTCGACGTGCGGGGCTACTTCACCTGGTCGCTCACCGACAACATCGAGTGGGCGGAGGGCGCCTCCCAGCGCTTCGGCCTGGTGCACATCGACTACGAGACGCTCACGCGCACGCCCAAGGCCTCGTACCGCTGGTACCGGGACGTCATCAGGGAACAGAAGTCCACACGGCCGTCACGGCACTGAGCGGATCTTCCACACGAGCAGCCCGCCGAGCGCCGTAACCGCGGTCGCGGCCAGATACAGCCCCGAGTATCCGCCGGCGTACGCCACGACCGGCGCGGCCAGCGCCGGGCCCAGGACCTGTGGCGCGGAGTTCGCGACATTGATCACGCCCAGGTCCTTGGCCCGGTCGCCCGCCGTCGGCAGCACCTGCGTGATCAGCGCCTGGTCGACCGCCACATACCCCCCGAACCCCAGCCCCAGGAGCGTCGCCGCCGCCATCGCCACCGGCCAGGAGTGCCAGAACACCAGCAGCGAGGATGCCGCCGCCATCACCGCGGAGCTCACCGCCACCAGCGCCTTCCGCTTCCCCAGCCGGTCGGAGACCACTCCGCCCGCGACCGCGGTGACGACGACCCCCGCGGTGTAGAGGAGCGTCAGGATCAGCACGCCTTCGTCCGGGTCGGGGTACCCCACCGCGTCCTTGAGGAAGTACAGCAGGTACAGCGTGCCTACGGCGTTGCCCAGCATCACCAGGAAGCGGGTCAGCCAGGCCCAGCCGAAGTCCGGGTGACGCCGCGGGTCCACCCAGAAGTCGGCGAGCCGCACGGGCTGCCGCCTGCGCTGCGCAGGAGGCGCCGGCGGGTCCCGGGTCAGCAGCACGAACGGCAGCGCGCACGCCACCACCAGGACCGCCAGCAGCAGATACCCGGCCGTCAGCCCGGTTGCGGCCACGGTCACCAGCAGCGCCCCGACGACCAGTCCCAGCGTCTGCGGAATCCCGATGAAGCCCGACACCGCCGCACGCTGACGGACCGGCACCTGGTCGGGCACGACGGCGTTCGCCCCGGCGAGCATCGCGTTCAGACCGAACTGGGCCAGGCACCAGCCGACCGCCACCCCGGCCACGGTCGACTGCGCCGCCGTCGCCGCCAGGCCCGCGGCCCCGGCCAGCGCCCCGCCCAGCATCCACGGACGCCGCCGCCCGAAGCGCCCGCCCGTACGGTCGGAAAGCGCACCCGCGAGCGGATTGGCGACCACCGCCACCAGCGCACCCGCACCGGTCACCCAGCCGAGCGCGACCTCTTTGCCCACCGGGTCGATCGCCTCGATCTGCTCGGCGAGCAGCACCTGGATCGGGGTGAAGAAGGCCATGTAGAGCCCGAGATTGGCCAGCACGAGACCTGCGATCCAACCACCGCCGACACGCACCCGCGGCTCGGCGTGCAGCCCCTGCCCCCGCCCGTGCGCCGTGTCTCCTCGCGCGTCTTCGGTTGTCATGTACCGCTCGCCATCAGCTCGGGGGTGCCCGGAGCCTACGGACCCCCCTCAACGGGAGCAATACCTGATGTGCAATCAGATTCGAGCTGACGTCAGGACCATTCGGCTTGTTCTGGACACGTTCGACCCGGCGGGCCGACAATTCCCTGTGTGACGTCCTCCCATGAGTTCCAGACCGAGCCCGCCCGGCTCTCCGACGCCGAGCGCGACCGCGTCCTCGGGGTGCTCAGAGAGGGGGCGGCGCAGGGGAAGCTGTCGCACGACACCTTTGTGCACCGTATGGAGCTGGCGCTCGCGGCCCGCCACAGCGAGGAGCTGCGCGCCCTCACCGCCGATCTGGACGGTGAGAGCCGCTGGTCGCAGTGGGTGTACGGCACGGTGGGGCGGGTGTCGGCGTTCTCGGTGCGGCTGCGCCGGGCCTGGCAGGCGGAGAAGCTGCCCCCGCTGCTGCTCCCCGAGCCCGGCCCCCACCCCCTGCGCATCGGCCGCGATCCGGGCAACGGCCTCAGGCTGAGCCATGACACGGTCTCCCGGATGCACGCCGAGCTGAGCCGCCAGGGCAGCCTGTGGGTGCTGCGCGACCTCGGCTCCACCAACGGCACCACGGTCAACGGCAGCCGCGTCGTCGGCTCGGTGGTCGTCCACGACGGCGACATGGTCGGCTTCGGGAGGATGAACTTCCGTCTCACGGCGCGCTGACGGACGCGCGCTCCACCACACGCTCCAGCACGCACGATCGACTACCCGGACTGCGCCGCGGACGCCGCCCGGTCCCGCTCCCCGGCATCCCGGACCAGCAGCGCCACCGGGCGGTCCGCGAACAGCTCCCCCAGCGCGAGCGGGCCGCCGCGAAAGACGCGTCCCGGTGCGAGCGCGTCCCGCCAGCGGCCGTCCGGCAGCGGCAGCGCCGTGTCCCCCCAGCCGCCGGACCGGGCCAGCCGCCGCGACAGCCGCGTCACGGCCGTGACGACCGAGCCCTCCGCGGCCGCTTCGGCCGAACGGAGGAACGCCAGGCACAGATGGGCCGCGGGCCCCGAAGCGTACAGCGGGGCATACGACGACCCCGGGCCGAAGACCCCGGGGCGGTCCCGGCGCAGCCGCAGCGCGGCGGCGGTCAGGGCCAGCTTCTCCGCGGACAGACCGCGCGGCCGGGCCTGGTCGTCGGGCCGGGCCTGCGCGGAGGTGGGAAAGCGCGCGGGGGTGCGGTTGTCGGGATCCACAAGCGCGAGATACTCGCGCTCCGCGCCCTGGTACACCTCCGGCACCCCCGGCATCGTCAGCTGCACCAGCGTCGCGCCCAGCACATTGGCCCGTACATGCGCGTCGATCCCGCGGCGGAACAGCGCCGTCGTGCGCATCGGCGGCCCGGCCGGACCCGCCGCGACGAAGTCGGCGACCGCCTGCTCATACGCCGCGTCGGGCTCCGTCCAGCTGGTGTGCACCCCCGCCTCGCGCACCGCTTTCAGCAAGGCGTTCCGCAGCCTCTCCTCGTACGGGAAGCCGAACCCCAGGGCGGTCTGCCAGGCCGTCCACGCCAGATGCGCGTCGGGCGCCCGGCCGCCCTCCAGCCGCGCCGCCCGGACGCCGATCTTCTCTGTGAACTCCGCCCACTCGCCCGGGAACTGCGACAGCACCGCGATCGCGGCCCGCACGTCGGCGCTGCGCTTGGTGTCATGCGTGGTCAGCACCGTGCCGGAGGCGGGCCAGTCGCGAGCCGTCCGCGCACAGTGCGCATGGAAGGCGTCCGGGCCGACCGCCGGACGGCCCGGCTCGCCGCCCACCTCGTTCGCCGACAGCAGCGGCGTGTACCGATAGAACGCCAGGTCCTCCACGGACTTGGCGCGCAGCGCCGACGACGTCTGCGCGAACCGCGCCCGGAATGCCTCGTGCAGCGGCCCGTCGCCGCCCCGCCCCAACGCCAGATCGCGTACCGCGTCGACGGCCTCCGCCTCCTTGGCGACCGCGAACGCCGCCTTCGCCTGCCGGGCCGCCTCCGCCGTGAGCACCTCCGCTCCGCCCTCGCGGTACGGGCGGTAGACCGGCACCCGCACCAGCAGCTCCCGCACCGCCCGGTGCAGCGCCCACGGTGCATGGTCGCGCCGCGCGGAACCGGCGGCGCACAGGCGCTGCGCCATCCGGGTGAGCGCCGCGGCCTCCGCGGCCAGATCATGAGTGATCACCTTGTAGGCGGCACGGCGTGCCGTCGCCTCCCAGGAACCTCCCAGGTCGTCGGCCGCACCCGTGAACTCCCGGTAGCGGTGGGTCAGCTCGTCCAGCCCGTCCGGGTCGATGAACAGGCCGTCGATGCGGCGCAGCGCGTCGTACCCGGTCGTTCCGGCGACGGCCCAGCTCCCGGGCAGCCGCTCGTCCCCGGTGAGAATCTTCTCCACCACGATCCAGCAGCGACCGCCGGTCGCCCCGGCCAGCCGCCGCAGATACCCCTCCGGGTCCGCGAGACCGTCCGGGTGGTCCACCCGCAGTCCCTGGACCATCCCCTCCCGCACCAGCCGCACCACCGTGGCGTGGGTGGCGTCAAAGACCTCCGGGTCCTCCACCCGCACCCCGATCAGCTCGGAGACGGTGAAGAACCGGCGGTAGTTCAGCTCGGTGCGCGCCAGCCGCCACCAGCACAGCCGGTACCACTGGGCGTCCAGCAGCTCTCCGAGGTCCGTCAGGCCGGCGGTCCCCGTGCGCAGCGGGAAACGGTGCTCCCCGTAGTGCAGGACCTCGCCCTCCACGCGGAGCTCGCCCAGTTCGTCCCCGAGGCGACCCGCCAGGACCGGCAGCAGGATCTTTCCGCCGCCCGCCTCCCAGTCGACGTCGAACCAGCGTGCGTACGGGGAGGAGGGCCCCTCCCGGAGCACCTCCCACAGTGCGCGGTTGTGGCGCGGCACGGCGGCCATATGGTTCGGCACGATGTCCAGCACCAGCCCGAGGCCGTGCTCGTGCGCCGTTCGGGCGAGCTGCCTCAGGCCGTGCTCGCCGCCGAGTTCCTCCCGCACCCGGCCGGGGTCCACCACGTCATAGCCGTGCGCCGACCCCGGCACGGCCTCCAGCACGGGTGACAGATGCAGATGCGAGACGCCGAGGGAGGCCAGATACGGCACGGCCGCGGCCGCGGCGGAGAAGGGGAAGCCGGGCTGGAGCTGAAGCCGATAGGTGGCAGTCGGAGTATCGGTCATACAAACGTACGTACCCCGTGGGGGCGGGGCCGGCCCCGCCATCCGCCCGACCGGCCGAAGCGACCGGTCCAAGCGGTCGGCCGAAGCGGCCGGTCCAAGCGGCCGGCCCAAGCCCCCTGGGGCTGCTACGCGGGTCTGCGCAGCACCGCCAGGCTCCGCCCGGCAAGCCGCACCCGTTCCCCGGCCGCCACCTTCGGCCCCTGCCCCGGAGGAACCCCCTCCGGCTGCCCCGTGTCCACCACCACCTCCCATTGGCGGCCGTGGTTCACCGGCACGGTGAAGTCGAGATCCTGCGCGCTGGCGTTGAACATCAGCAGAAACGAGTCGTCGGAGATCCGCTCCCCGCGGGGCCCCGGCTCCGAGATGGCGTGTCCGTTAAGGAACACCGTCAGCGCCCGGGCATGCGCCGCCTGCCAGTCCCGCTGCGTCATCTCCTCCCCCTTGGGGGTGAACCAGGCGATGTCGGACAGCTCGTCATGTGTGCCCTCCACCGGGCGGCCGTGGAAGAACCGCCGCCGCCGGAAGACGGGATGGTCCCGGCGCAGCCACACCATCTGCTGGGTGAAGGCCAGCAGCGAGCCCTCCTCCCGGCTCCCCGCCTTCGGCCAGTGCACCCAGGAGAGCTCGTTGTCCTGGCAGTACGCGTTGTTGTTGCCGCGCTGGGTGCGGGCGAACTCGTCGCCGTGGCTGAGCATCGGCACGCCCTGGGAGAGCATCAGCGTGGCGATGAAGTTGCGCATCTGCCGCTCGCGCAGCGCCAGCACCATGGAGTCTTCGGTCTCGCCCTCGGCCCCGCAGTTCCAGGACCGGTTGTGGCTCTCCCCGTCGCGGTTGCCCTCGCCGTTCGCCTCGTTGTGCTTCTCGTTGTACGAGACGAGATCGTGGAGCGTGAAGCCGTCATGGCACGTGGTGAAGTTGATGGAGGCCAGCGGCCGCCGTCCGTCGTCCTGGTAGAGGTCGGAGGAGCCCGTCAGCCGTGAGGCGAACTCCGCAAGCGTCCGCGGTTCTCCGCGCCACAGGTCGCGCACCGTGTCGCGGTACTTGCCGTTCCACTCCGTCCACAGCGGCGGGAAGTTCCCCACCTGGTAGCCGCCCTCGCCGACGTCCCAGGGCTCGGCGATCAGTTTGACCTGGCTGACCACCGGGTCCTGCTGCACCAGGTCGAAGAAGGAGGACAGCCGGTCCACCTCGTGGAACTGCCGGGCGAGTGTCGCCGCGAGGTCGAAGCGGAAGCCGTCGACGTGCATCTCGGTGACCCAGTACCGCAGCGAGTCCATGATCAGCTGGAGGACGTGGGGGCTGCGCATCAGCAGCGAGTTCCCGGTCCCCGTGGTGTCGGTGTAGTAGCGGCGGTCGGCGGCCAGCCGGTAGTACGAGGCGTTGTCCAGCCCCCGGAAGGAGAGCGTGGGCCCCAGATGATTGCCCTCTGCGGTGTGGTTGTAGACCACGTCGAGGATCACCTCGATGCCCGCCTGGTGCAGCGCCTTGACCGCCTGCTTGAACTCCAGCACCTGCTCGCCGCGGTCGCCCCAGGAGGCATAGGCGTTGTGCGGGGCGAAGAAGCCGATCGTGTTGTAGCCCCAGTAGTTGCTCAGCCCCATGTCCGCCAGGCGGTTGTCGTGGACGAACTGATGCACCGGCATCAGCTCCAGCGTGGTGACGCCCAGCTCCGTCAGATGAGAGATCACCGCCGGGTGGGCCAGCCCCGCGTAGGTGCCGCGCAGCTCCTTGGGCAGCTCCGGATGGAGCATGGTCAGGCCCTTCACATGGGCCTCGTAGATCACCGTGCGGTGGTAGTCCGTGCGCGGCGGGCGATCGTCGCCCCAGTCGAAGTACGGGTTGACCACCACCGAGGTCATCGTGTGCGGCGCGGAGTCCAGATCGTTGCGCGAGTCGGGGCGGCCGAAGTGATAGCCGTACACCGACTCGTTCCAGTCGACGGACCCACAGATCGCACGTGCGTACGGGTCGAGGAGGAGCTTGGCGGAGTTGCACCGCTGCCCGCGCTCCGGGGCGTACGGGCCGTGGACGCGGAAGCCGTACCGCTGCCCCGGCATCACACCCGGCAGATACGCGTGGCGCACAAAGGCGTCGGTCTCCCGCAGCTCCACCGCCGTCTCCGAGCCGTCGTCGTACAGCAGGCACAGCTCGATACGCCGTGCGGCTTCCGAGTACACCGCGAAGTTCGTGCCGGCGCCGTCGTACGTCGCGCCCAGGGGATACGCCTGTCCCGGCCAGACCTGCATAGATATGACTCTTCCACTTCTGATCCGGGTGCTGGGGGCCCTCGGCCCGGATCGTCCCCGCAAGTATCGTCGCTCACGCCTCGATCCCGCTGCCGACAGGCGTGGACGGCGCGGTCAACATCGGTTTCCCTCCATCGCCCGGGGGTGCAATCCCTATGAATCCGCTCACGTGGGCAGACATCGCCGACGGGAAACCGGAAGCAGCTTAAGGGAGTTGGGAAACGTCCCGGTGGATACGCTGCATGGCGTCCCACAGGCGGAGTACCCTTCCTTGATCGTTGGAGGGGGCACGGAAGGCGGTGCGCGGGTGAGCTCGGGAGGGCTGGAGCTACCCCCCGGTGAAGCGGGTCACGAGGGGGGCTCCTCCGACGTACCGCCCGGGGCGGTCTCCCTCGCCAGACCGGTGGAGATCGGGGCGGAGCTGGACTGGGGCGCGGACGCCTGGAGCGAGGTGCGCACCCGCGCCCAGCGCGCGGGACGTGCGTACATCTGGCTGAATCTGGTCGAGCAGCGGCTGCGGGCGGTGGTGGCCGCGGTGCTGCGGCCGGTGTACGAACCCGTCCACGGCGACGACTGGGTGGTCGCCGCGGCAGGTCCCGCCGGGCAGGAATGGGTGCAGCGCGCGGTCGCGGTCCGCGAGGTCTCGCGGCGCAAGGGCTATCTGCTGGACCCGGCGGACGACAACGTCCTGTCGTTTCTGACGCTGCCCCAGCTGCGGGAGCTGATGGTGCAGCACTGGCCCTGCTTTGAGCCGTACTTCGACGACCGGCGGGACGTCGAGCTGGCGCTCGACGAGCTGGAGGTCGCCCGGAACATCGTCTCCCGCAACCGGGCGCTGAACGAGGCGGTGCTCGCCCAGGCGGAGCGGGCCTCGGCGCGGCTGCTGGAGATACTGGGCGGCGGGGCCGGCGTCCCCTCGGCGGACCGGCTCCCCGTCGACGCCGTGGAGGATCTCGTCGGCGACCGGTACGCGGACGTGGTCTCCGTCCACCCCGACCGGGTGCGGCTGCTGCGTCAGCTCCCCGCCGAGGACTTCTTCGGCGGCGCACGCCGCCTCGACGCGATCGGCATAGGCCTCAATCTGCTGGTGCAGAACTTCTCCGGCCGCCGGCTGGTGCGGCTGGCCGAGTCCGGCTGCCGGGTGCGGCTGCTCTTCCTCAACCCGGCGAGCAGCGCCGTCAAACGGCGCGAGCGCGAACTGGGCCTCAAAAAGGGCGAGCTGAGCCGCACGGTGGAGATGAACATCCTCCATATGCGCCGGGTCCGCGCCCGGCTGCGCGATCCGGGCGCGTTCGAGATCCAGGTCTTCGACGAAACCCCCCGCTTCACCGCCTATCTGGTGGACGGAGACGGCCCCGACGGCGTGGCGGTCGTCCAGTCCTATCTGCGCAAGGCGCGCGGGATGGAGGCGCCGGTGCTGGTCCTGCGGGGCGGCGGGCGTGCCGTGGTGCAGGCGGGCGTCGATCCCGACAACGGGCTGTTCCAGACCTATCGCGAGGAGTTCGAGTCGTTCTGGGCGGATTCGCGCCCGGTGTCCTGAGACAAGGTCGCAGCCCGGCGTTGTCAGTGGCGCGTGCCAGGGTGGAGACCGGTGGGGAACCGGCAGGGGAGCCCCACGTGCACAAGGGGGGAACATGGCCTGGCACGCTGAGCCGCTCGTCGGCTTCGACCTGGAGACGACCGGCACCGAGCCGCTCGAGGCGCGGATCGTGACGGCGGCGATCGTCGAGGTGGGGCCACGGGGCGTCGCGCGGCGTACCTGGCTGGCCGACCCGGGCGTGCGGATTCCGCCGCAGGCGTCCGCGATCCACGGCATCAGCAGTGAGCGGGCGGCGGCGGAGGGGCGGCCGGCGCGGGAGGTCGCCGACGAGATCGCGGAGGCGCTGACGGGCTGCTGGCGGCGCGGTGTGCCGGTGGTCGCGTACAACGCGGCGTTCGATCTGACGCTGCTCAGTGCGGAGTTGCGACGGCACGGGCTGCCCTCGCTCGCCGAGCGCGGATACGCGACGGCCGGGACCGGCCCGGTGATCGACCCCTACACGATCGACCGTGCCGTCGACCGCTATCGCAAGGGCAAGCGCACCCTTGAGGCCGTCTGCGCCGAGTACGGCATCCGGTTGGACGACGCCCACGAGGCGGGCGCGGACGCGCTGGCCGCCGTGCGGGTGGCTCGGGCGATAGCCGGGCGGCACAAGGCCGTGGCCGCGCTGACTCCTGCGGAGCTGCATGAACGTCAGATTCACTGGTACGCCCAGTGGGCGTCGGACTTCCAGCGCTTTCTGCGCCGCAAGGGGGACGCGGGCGCGGTGGTCGACCCGTCCTGGCCGCTGCGCGCGCTGCCGCCGTCTCCTGCTGCGCCGCCCCTCCCGGAACCGGGGCTCCGCCCCGGGCCCCGCGTCTCGGATTCCGCCGGACTTCGCCCGGGGGCGCCTGCAGGCGGGGTTTGATCGAGGCCTTGAGTCTTGGGTTCCGCCGGGTTTCGCCGGGCTCCGCTCCGGGGTGCCCGCTGGCGGGGTTTGACTTCGGGGCCCTTCGCCCTGGGGTTCCGCCCCGGGCCCCCGCGCTCCGGTCGCCGGCGGGGCCTGCCGGCCCTCCGTTCAGGCCGACCGGAGTGCCCCCGGGCGTGAGGCGCCCCGCCCCCGCATCTCCGGACCACGGACTCCCGGACCACGGACACGATCCGTGCCTCGATGTTCCCCGGCCGTCTCCTCCCGTACCTCGGCAGGTGCTCAGGGGCACCTCCAGGGAGCTGCCCCCAAGGGGCAGGAACGTGGCTCCGGTCCTCAGGCGCCGGGACGGCCCGAGCCCAGCCCGTCCGGCGCCTGAGGACGCACACGGCCTTCAGGCCACAGAGGACAGAGCCTTCAGGCTTCGCGCCGTGGGCCACGGCGCGAAGCGGTCGAGCCCCGGGCAGGGGTGTGGGGCCGCCGGTCTGGCGGCGGGGAGGCTGGGGGCTTGCCCCGGCCAGGGGAAGGGGGGCAGGGGGACGCACCCCTCGCCGCGGCAGCGGCGATGCGTCAGAAGGCGTGCCAGCGGACCCGTGTGTCGCCGTCGCGGAGGGACGCCACCCGGCGGCGGAACTCCGCCAGGGCGCGCGGGTTCGCCGGCGCGTGCTGGGCCACCCAGGCGCAGCTCGCCGTCTCACGGGCGTCGCGGAGGACCTCGCAGCCGGCCCAGTCGCGTACGTCCCATCCGTAGGCCGACACAAACGCCGCATAGGCCTCGGGAGACAGCCCGTAGCGGTCGCGGGCGAGGGCCATGACCACCAGGTCGTGCTCGCGGGCGTCCGAGGAGAAGGTCTCCAGGTCCAGCAGCACGGGGCCGTCCGGGCCCACATGGACGTTTCGGGGGAGCGCGTCGCCGTGGACCGGGCCGGGCGTCAGCCTCGGCGCGAGTCCGGCGGTCGCCGCACGGAGGCGGTCGGCCCGCTCGCGCAGATATACGGCGTCGGCCGGGTCGACCGCGTCCCCCGCAAGCCGCAGCCACCGCTCCACCCCGCCCAGCAGTTCCCGCCGCGGCAGGGCGAAGGGCGCGGCGGGCAGTGCGTGCACCCGGCGCAGCAGTACCGCCAGATCCTCCGGTGCGGCGGGGCGTACGGCGTCGGGGAGCCGGTGCCACACCGTCACCGGGCAGCCCAGGGCCTGCCGCGGCTCCGGCTCCGCCGCCCGTACCGCGGGAACGCCCGACTCCGCGAGCCAGGCGGCGACGGCGAGCTCCCGCTCGGCGCGGGGCGTCAACTCGGCGCTCCGGCCGACCTTGACGACGAGCTCACCCGTCTCGAACACGGCGTTCTCGCCGAGGGCCAGAAGCTTCGCGCCCTCCGCGGGCAGTCCGGTCGCCGTCAGCAGCCGTCGGGCCTGTGCCTCGTCCATCACGCGGCACAGTCTCGCATCGTGTCCTCCGCGTGATCGAATCCCAGAAGAAGTCTCCGAAGCGTGCCCATGTCGCCATGTTCTCCATGGCCGCCCACGGGCAGGGGGCCCGGTCCTCGAACGGCAGGGTCCTGACGCGGTGCGGTCCGGCCGGATTTCCGCGGTCCTGTTGCGTAAGCTTGTGGAGCAGATCACGGCTGTATGACGCACTTGATCCGGGCGCGTCAATCAGACAGGGTTTTCCACCGGAGGCCCCGCACGGCCTCCCGCCCCGTCGGCCTTCCGCCGCGCGCGGCCGCCGTGCCCTCCCCCACGGGGCACGGCGGCCGTCATATGGTGTGACGATGACGACGAGGTATGCGGCGCTGCTGCGCGGGATCAACGTCGGGGGCCGCAGAAAGGTCCCGATGGCCGCTCTGCGTGAGGTCCTCGCCTCACTGGGCCACACGGACGTCGGCACCTATCTGCAGAGCGGGAACGCCGTCTTCTCCAGCGAGTCCGCGGATGAGCAGGCGCTCTCGGCGGAGTTGGAGAAGGCCGTCGAGGACCGCTTCGGGTTCGACGTGGACTGCCTGGTGCGCGGCGGCGACTATCTGCGCGCGGTCATCGACGCCTGCCCGTTCCCCGCCGCCTCGCTGGAGGGGAAGCAGCTCCATGTCACCTTTCTCTCCGAGGCCGTCGACCCCGCCGGGCTCGCACCGGTCGACCCACAGGCCTTTCTCCCCGAGGAGTTCCGTCTCGGCGACAGGGCGCTGTACCTCTACCTCCCCGAGGGCATGGGCCGTTCCAAGCTCGCCGAAGCGCTTGCCAGGCCGTCCCTGTTCAAGGAGGTCACCGCCACCAGTCGCAACTGGAACACCGTGGTCAAACTGGCGGAGCTGACCGATGCCGACTGAGCCCGCGGACCCCGTCGGCGCCGCCATGGAGGCGGAGCTCAGGCTGCTCGACCCGGCCGTGCGCGTCTCGCCCCAGCAACTCGCCGAACTGCTGCACCCGGACTTCTGCGGGATCGGCGCCTCCGGCCGCACCTGGAACCGCGACACCGTCACCGCAGCCCTCACCACGCGCCTCGAATCCGCGCAACGCCCCGTCACCGCCTCGCATATGAGAGGCGTCCGGCTCGCTCCCGACGTGGTGCATCTGACCTTCGACACCGAGTCAGGAGCCCAGCGCACCCACCGCAGCTCGCTGTGGCGGCTGACGGAGGGACGCTGGCTGCTCTACTTCCACCAGGGCACGCACTTCGGCGCTCGCGCCGACGCAGGGTGAACCCGTCGCGGAACCGGCCCACGCGCAACAGGCCCACGCGCAACAGGCCGGACGGGCCCGGACTTCCGGGCCAGTCGGACCGGCCCGGACTTCCGCAGTCGGACCCTCGTGGGCCACGCCGACTTCCTCGAACTCGAGCGGACCCGCACCGGCAGCCTGCGGCTCAGCCGACCGCCGCCAGCAGATCCTCACTCCGCGCGGAGGCGTCATAGCGCCGGAGCAGCAGCCGGGCCAGCTCCGGGGCCGGGCCGAGGACGTCGGCCAGTACATCCGCCCCGGCCTCACTCGCCCCGGCGGCGATGCGGTCCGGCAGCCGGCCCGGTGCGATCACATACGGCGCGACGGCGACGCGCCGGACGCCTTCGGCGCGCAGCGCCCGTACCGCCTGCCCGGTCCGTGGAAGAGCAGCGGAGGCGAACGCAGGCCGCACGGCGCACCAACCGGTGTGCCGCAGCTCCCGCGCCATTTCAGCGATCACTGCGATCGCCTCCGGGTCGGTGGAGCCCGCCGAGGCCAGGACCAGTCCGGTGTCGGAGCGGTCGCGGGGGCCGAGGCCGGCTTCGAACAGTCGGCGCTCCAGCGCGCCGCGCAGCAGCGGCGAAGGGCCGAGCACCTCCGCCTGGCGGATGCGCAGCGCCGCCGGAGCGGCCCGCAGCACCGAGGGGATGTCCGCCTTTGCATGGAAGGCGCGGGTCAGCAGCAGCGGCAGGGCGACCACATCGCGTGCTCCCTCGTCCGCCAGCCGCTCCAGCACCCGCGGTGCGGACGGGGCGTTGAAGTCCAGAAACGCGGTCTCCACCCGCAGCCCGGGACGCAGTTCGGCAGCCTGGCGCACGAGGGCGTGCACGGTCGCGGCGTGCCGCGGATCGCGGCTGCCGTGCGCGATGACCAGCAGCACGGGTCGCCGCCCGGCAGGACTGTTGATGTGGTGGCGCATGACAGTGCCTCAGCTCCTGGCCAGCAGACCGCGGCTGCGCAGCACCCAGCGCTCCAGCGGGCTGAAGATCAGCAGGTCGATGGCGATGCCGACGATCAGGATCAGCAGGATGGCGAGGAACACGCCGGGCATGTCGAAGTTGTTCCGGCCGTTCTCCAGCAGCTGCCCCAGGCCCAGACCCAGCTCCGGCGAGGAGGCGATGATCTCCGCGGCCATCAGGGACCGCCAGGAGAACGCCCAGCCCTGCTTCAGTCCGGCCAGATAGCCGGGAAGCGCCGCCGGCATCACGATGTGCAGAGTGCCGCGCAGCCCCGTCGCGCCGAGCGTGCGCCCGGCCCGGAGATACAGCGGCGGCACCTGGTCCACACCCGACACCAGGCCGTTGGCGATCGACGGCACCGCGCCCAGAAGGATCACCGCGAACATCATCGCGTCATTGAGACCCAGCCAGATGACCGCGGGCGGCACCCAGGCCACGGACGGCAGCGACTGAAGTCCTGACAGGATCGGCCGGATCGCGGCGCGTACGAACGCCACCCGCGCCACGAGCAGTCCGAGCGGGGTGCCGATGGCCAGCGCCAGCAGAAAGCCCAGCAGACCTCGGGAGACCGAGGTCCAGACGACCTCGTGGAGCGTGCCCTGCAACCACATCTCGGACAGGCTGTCCCACACCGCGGATGGAGCGGGCAGCTTGTACTCCTCGGTGACCTTGACCCACACCAGGAGCTGCCACACCACCAGCACCAGTGCCACCGCAGTCAGCGGCGGCAGCACCTTCTTCAGCAGCACCTCGCGCACCGGTGTACGGCGCGTCTGCACCGACTCCAGCGCATCCAGGCCCGCCTCCAGACCGGCCAGATCATCGCTCTTGGCGACGGCGGCCGCGGCGGCGTCGGCACGCGTCCCGGTCGTACCCGTATCAGTGCCGGCCATGACGGCGGATCTCCCCACGCAGCTCTTCGGTGATCTCGACGGACAGCTCCGCCACCGCGGCATCCTCGATGCGGCGCGGCTGGTCGATGTCCACCGTCCACTCCCGGGCGATCCGGCCCGGCCGCGACGACAGCAGCACCACACGCTGCGCCAGCCGCACGGCCTCACGGACGTTGTGCGTCACGAACAGCACCGAGAGATCCGTCTCCCGCCAGATCCGGGTCAGCTCGTCGTGCAGCACATCCCGGGTGATCGCGTCCAGCGCCGCGAACGGCTCGTCCATCAGCAGCAGCCGGCTGTCCTGCGCCAGTGCCCGCGCCATCGCCACGCGCTGCCGCATGCCGCCCGACAGCTCGTGCACCCGCTTGCCGTACGCGCCGCCCAGCCGGACCAGCTCCAGCAGCCGTTCGGCCTCACCGCGCCGGTCCCGCTTGGGCACCCCCCGCAGCTTCAGCGCCAGCTCGACGTTCTTGCCCGCGGTCAGCCACGGGAACAGGGCATGCTCCTGGAACATCAGGGCCGGCCGGCCGTCGGTGGTGATCGAGCCGGCGCTCGGGCGGTCCAGGCCCGCCACCAGGTTCAGCAGCGTCGACTTGCCGCAGCCGGACGCCCCCAGCAGGGTGACGAACTCACCGGGCGCCACATCGAGGGAGATGTCGTCCAGGACGGGCTGCGCCCCCGCGGGCCCGGCGAAGGACTTCGAGACATGCTCGATGCGGGCCGCGTACGGAGCGGCGGCGGGAGCGAGGGCGGAGTCCGTCGTCGAACGGTCCCCGGCCCGGCGCACCGTGTCCTTCGTCAGGGTCTGCGCGGTCTGGGCCATGGTCGTCACCTCCTGAGTCCTGCTGTGGGTCGAATTGCGTACACGGCTACCGCCTGCCGACGCCGAGGCCGTCGTCGGCGACGGCGGGTCTGCCCTCTGCGGCGAGCACCTTGTTCAGCGGCCCCAGGTCGTAGATCCCGGTGATCTCGGCGAGGGCAGTCTCGTCCAGCAGCCCCGCCTGCACCGCGTGCCCGGCCTGCGCCCGCAGGGTCGCGGCCAGCGGATCGTCGGTGAAGCGGATCGAAGGCCACGCCGGGTCGATCACCTCGGCGGGCAGCGGCTTGCCGGTCAGCTTCGCCAGCCGCGCATTGGCGGACCGCTTCGCCTTCTCCGGGTTGGCGTTGATCCACTCATTGGTCTTCACCGCGCCCCGCAGCACCGCCTCCACCACATCGGGGTGCTTGTCGAGGAACTTCTGCGACACGATCACATTCGTGATCGTGAACTTCTTCCCGGGCCACAGCGAGGCCTCGTCGAGCAGCACCTTCGCGCCCTTCGCGACCAGCTGAGATGCGGTCGGCTCGGGCACCCACGCCCCGTCGACGGAGCCGGAGGCAAAGGCGTCCGGGGTCACCTTGTTGTCGGTGCGCAGCACGGAGACGTCGCCCTTGCCGCTCTGCGGGTCGACCTTCCAGCCCTGCTGGGCGATCCAGTCGAGGAATGCCACGTCCTGGGTGTTGCCCAGCTGGGGAGTGGCGATCCGCTTGCCCTTGACGTCGCCCGGGGTCCTGATCTTCTCCGGGTCGACCACCAGCTTCACCCCGCCGGAGGCCGCACCCGCCACGATCCGCAGATTCCGCCCCTTCGCCTTGGTGTAGCCGTTGATCGCGGGGGAGGGGCCGATGAAGCCGATGTCGAGGGAGCCTGCGTTCAGCGCCTCGATCTCCGAGGGGCCCGCATTGAAGCTCGCCGTGGACACCCGGGTGCCGCCCAGCTCCTTCTGGAAGAAGCCCTCCTGGTCCCCGACCAGCGCCGTGGCATGCGTCAGATTGGGGAAGTACCCGATCCGCACCGTGTCGGCCGACAGCTTCTTCCCCCGGGCGACCGGCACGGCGTCGTCGTTCTGCTGCGCCTGGGAGCCGTAGCCGCACGCGGTCAGCGCTGCGGCGAGCAGCGGCAGCGCCGCCGCGAACGCCAGAGCGCGGCGTAGGGCGACGGTGCGCGTGCGGGTGCGTCGCGGGGAGGTGCGAGGGGCTGGCACGGGAGGGGTTCCTCTCGTCGGCCCGGCTCTCACATCACCTCGGATCGCCGGGTGACGCGGCCGGGTTGGCGGCGGGTTCGGGTCTTCGACTGCGCGGCGGGCAGTACGGCGGGCAGGTCAGCGCCCACATCGCGCCACCCCGCCGGCCCCCGCGCCGAGGGCGCCTCCGCCGACGCGGCCGCCCTCCTTGGCGAAGGTCCCGAAGAAGTCGTCGGCCATCAGAAGTCCCAGCCGTCGTCATCCGCCGCCGCGGCCTCGGCGGCTTCGGCGGTGGCGGCGAAGGACGTTCCGGCCATGCCGGCCGCCAGCGTCGTGCCGTCGGCCGGATCGATCAGCAGGAACGATCCGGTGCGCCGGGAGTCCGCGTACGCGTCGATCGCCAGCGGCTCCGCGGTGCGCACCACGACCCGGCCGATGTCATTGGCGACCAGCTGCCCCGGGTCCGGATGCTGGGACAGGTCGTCCAGCGTCAGACGGGACGGGATCTCCTTCACGATCGCCTTGACCGTGCGGGTGGTGTGCTTGAGCAGCACCCGGTGGCCGACCCTGAGCGGTTCGTCCGCCACATGGCAGACGGTGGCCTCGACATCCTGGGACGTCGCCGGGGCGTCGCCGCTCGGCACGATCAGATCGCCGCGGGAGACGTCGATGTCATCCTCGAGCAGCAGCGTGACGGACTGCGGGGTCCAGGCGATGTCCACCGCCTCGCCGAGCAGGTCGATGCCCTTGATCCGGCTGGTGCGGCCGGAGGGCAGCACGGTCACCTGCTCGCCGACCCGGAACGCGCCCGCGGCGATCTGCCCCGCGTAGCCACGGTAGTCGGGGTGCTCCGCGGTCTGCGGCCGGATCACATACTGCACCGGCAGCCGGGCGTGGCAGCCGGTCAGGTCATGGCTGACCGGCACCGTCTCCAGATGCTCCAGCACGGTCGGCCCGGAGTACCAGCCCATGTTCGCCGACGCCTCGACCACGTTGTCCCCGGCGAGCGCCGAGATCGGGACGGCCGTGACCTCGGGGACGCCCAGCTCGGTCGCGTACGCCGTGAACTCCTCGGCGATCGCGGCGAAGACCTGCTCCTCGTAGCCGACCAGGTCCATCTTGTTGACCGCCAGCACGACATGCGGCACGCGCAGCAGCGCGGCGATCGCGGCATGGCGCCGGGTCTGCTCGACGACCCCGTTGCGGGCGTCGACCAGGATGACCGTCAGCTCGGCTGTGGACGCGCCCGTCACCATGTTCCGGGTGTACTGCACATGCCCCGGGGTGTCGGCGAGGATGAACCTGCGGCGCGGGGTGGCGAAGTAGCGGTACGCCACGTCGATCGTGATGCCCTGCTCACGCTCGGCCCGCAGCCCGTCCGTCAGCAGCGCCAGGTCAGGGGCCTCCTGGCCGCGGGAGCGGGAGGCGTGCTCGACGGCCTCCAACTGGTCGGCGAGCACCGACTTGGAGTCGTGCAGCAGCCGGCCCACCAGGGTGGACTTGCCGTCGTCCACCGAACCGGCGGTGGCGAAGCGCAGCAGGGTGGTGGCCGACAGCAGCCCGTCGGACGCGGCGGACGCGGCGGAGGGGGTGGTTGTGCTCATGTCTAGAAATACCCTTCGCGCTTGCGGTCTTCCATCGCCGCCTCGGACAGCTTGTCGTCGGCGCGGGTGGCGCCGCGCTCGGTGAGCCGGGAGGCCGCGATCTCGGCGATCACCGCGTCCAGCGTGGTGGCGTCGGAGTCGACGGCGCCGGTGCAGGACATGTCCCCGACCGTGCGGTAGCGGATCATCCGCTTCTCCGTCGTCTCGGTCTCCTTGGGGCCGCCCCACTCACCTGAGGTCAGCCACATGCCGTTGCGCCGGAACACCTCGCGCTCATGGGCGAAGTAGATCTCGGGCAGCTCGATCTGCTCCCGGGCGATGTACTGCCACACATCCAGCTCGGTCCAGTTGGAGAGCGGGAAGACGCGGACGTGCTCGCCCGGCGCGTGACGGCCGTTGTAGAGCTGCCACAGCTCCGGCCGCTGCCGGCGCGGGTCCCACTGCGAGAACTCGTCCCGCAGGGAGAACACCCGCTCCTTGGCCCGGGCCTTCTCCTCGTCGCGCCGCCCGCCGCCGAAGACGGCGTCGAAGCGGTGCTGCTGGATCGCCTCGGTCAGCGGCACGGTCTGCAGCGGGTTGCGGGTGCCGTCCGGGCGCTCCTTGAGAGCCCCGCGGTCGATGTAGTCCTGTACGGACGCGACATGCAGCCGCAGCCCGTGCCGGGCGACCGTGCGGTCGCGGTACTCGATGACCTCCGGGAAGTTGTGCCCGGTGTCCACGTGCAGCAGGGAGAAGGGGACGGTCGCGGGGGCGAACGCCTTCAGCGCCAGATGCAGCATGACGATGGAGTCCTTGCCGCCGGAGAAGAGGATCACCGGCCGCTCGAACTCGCCCGCCACCTCGCGGAAGATGTGCACGGCCTCGGACTCGAGGGCGTCCAGGTGCGAGAGCGCGAACGGACTGTCCGTGTCTTCCTGCAACGTGTCGTCCACGGTGGTCGTCATGCCAGGCCTCTTTCGGTCAGCAGCGCGTACAGCGCCTCGGCGGACTCCTGCACGGTCTGGGTGTGGGACTCGATCCGCAGATCCGGGCTCTCGGGCGCCTCGTACGGGTCGTCGACCCCGGTCAGCCCGCTGATCTCGCCCGCCGCCTGCTTGGCGTACAGGCCCTTCACATCCCGCTCGGAGCACACCTCCACCGGAGTGGCGACATGCACCTCCAGATACGGGGTGCCCTCGGTCTGATGGCGCTTGCGGACCGCCTCGCGGCTGTCCGCGTACGGGGCGATCACCGGGACCAGCACCGTCACGCCGTTCGAGGCGAGCAGCTCGGCGACGAAGCCGATCCGCTGCACGTTGACATGCCGGTCCTCGCGGCTGAAGCCGAGGCCCGCGGAGAGGAACTCGCGGATCTCGTCCCCGTCCAGCACCTCTGCCCGGCGGCCTCCGTCGCGCAGCCGTCCCGCCAGTTCGTTGGCGATGGTGGTCTTGCCCGCGCTGGGCAGTCCGGTGAGCCAGACAGTGGCCCCAGTCACGTGCGTCTCCCGCTCGTCGTGCTCTTCTGTGGTCGTCGTGGTCGTCATCAGCCGTGCAGCCCGCATTCCGTCTTGGCGCGCCCGGCCCAGCGGCCGGCCCGCGCGTCCTCGCCCTGAAGGACCCGGCGGGTGCAGGGCGCGCAGCCCACGGAGGCGTAGCCGTCCATCAGCAGCGGGTTGGTCAGCACGCCGTGTTCCGCGACATAGGCGTCCACGTCGTCCTGCGTCCAGCGGGCGATCGGCGACACCTTGACCTTCTGCCGCTTGGCGTCCCAGCCGACGACCGGGGTGTTCGCCCGGGTCGGGGACTCGTCGCGGCGCAGGCCCGTCGCCCAGGCGTCGTACCCGGCCAGGCCCTCTTCCAGCGGCCTGACCTTGCGCAGCGCGCAGCACAGGTCGGGGTCGCGGTCATGCAGCTTCGGCCCGTGCTCCGCGTCCTGCTCGGCGACGCTCCGGCGCGGCGTGAGCGTGATGAGGTTGACGTCCATGACGGCGGCGACCGCGTCCCTGGTGCCGATGGTCTCCGGGAAGTGGTAGCCGGTGTCGAGGAAGACGACGTCCACGCCGGGGCGGGCGCGGGAGGCGAGATGGGCGACCACCGCGTCCTCCATGGAAGAGGTGACGCAGAACCGGGGTCCGAAGGTCTCTGCCGCCCAGCGCAGGATGTGCAGCGCGGAGGCCTCCTCCAGCTCCCGCCCGGCCCGCTCGGCGAGCGTCTTCAGCTCCTCCGCGCTTCTCGCCGCGCCCTGAGTCGCTGTCATATCCGGTCCCCTCCGCCGTCGTTGTGGGAAACCCCGCGGGCCAGCAGCCCGAGGAACTTCAACTGGAAGGCCCGATTGCAGGCCGCGCACTCCCAGGCGCCGTGGCCCTGCTCGCTCGGACGCAGGTCCTCGTCACCGCAGTAGGGGCAGTAGAAGGGGGCGGCACGCTCGCTCATACGTCGCCCCCGGTTTCGCTCGCTCCGCTCATGACAGGGCCTCCTCGCTGGCGCGGGCCGCCCAGGAGGCGAACCGCTCGCCGTCCTCGCGCTCCTCCTGGAAGCGCTTGAGGACCCGCTCGACGTAGTCGGGCAGCTCGGCGGAGGTGACCTTCAGCCCGCGGACCTTGCGGCCGAAGCCGGCCTCAAGCCCCAGGGCGCCTCCCAGGTGGACCTGGAAGCCCTCGACCTGGTTGCCGTCCTGGTCCAGCACCAACTGGCCCTTGAGGCCGATGTCCGCCACCTGGATGCGGGCGCAGGCGTTGGGGCAGCCGTTGACGTTGATGGTGATCGGCTGGTCGAAGTCCGGCAGCCGGCGCTCCAGCTCGTCGATCAGGGACGCGCCGCGGCCCTTTGTCTCGACGATGGCGAGCTTGCAGAACTCGATGCCGGTGCAGGCCATGGTGCCGCGCCGGAACGGCGAGGGCTTGACCCGCAGATCCAGCGCCTCCAGTGCCTCCGTCAACGACTCGACCTGCGACTCCTCCACATCGAGCACGATCATCTTCTGCTCGACGGTGGTCCGGAGCCGGCCGGAGCCATGGGCCTCCGCCACCTCGGCGATCTTGGTGAGGGTGGCGCCGTCGACACGGCCGACGCGGGGGGCGAAGCCCACGTAGTAGCGGCCGTCGCGCTGCCGGTGCACCCCGACGTGGTCGCGCCACTGGGTCACCGGCTGCTCGGGAGCGGGCCCGTCGATCAGCTTCCGCTCCAGGTACTCGTCCTCGAGGACCTGGCGGAACTTCTCCGCGCCCCAGTCGGCGACCAGGAACTTCAGCCGGGCGCGGGTGCGCAGCCGGCGGTAGCCGTAGTCACGGAAGATCGAGATGACGCCCTCGTAGACGGCCGGGACCTCGTCCAGCGGGACCCAGGCGCCGAGCCGTACGCCGATCTTGGGGTTGGTGGAGAGCCCGCCGCCGACCCACAGGTCGAAGCCGGGGCCGTGCTCGGGGTGGTTCACCCCGACGAAGGCGATGTCGTTGATCTCGTGCGCCACGTCCAGCAGCGGGGAGCCGGAGATCGCCGACTTGAACTTGCGGGGGAGGTTGGAGAAGTCCTTGTTGCCGACGATCCGCCGGTGGATCTCGTCGACGGCCGGTGTGCCGTCGATGATCTCGTCCTCGGCGATGCCGGCGACCGGCGAGCCGAGGATGACGCGCGGGGTGTCGCCGCACGCCTCGGTCGTGGACAGGCCGACGGCCTCCAGCCGGTTCCAGATCTCGGGGACGTCCTCGATGCGGATCCAGTGGTACTGGACGTTCTGCCGGTCCGTGATGTCCGCGGTGCCGCGGGCGAACTCCTGTGAGATCTCACCGATGACCCGCAGCTGCCGGGTAGTGAGCCGGCCGCCGTCGATGCGCACCCGCAGCATGAAGTACTCGTCGTCCAGCTCCTCCGGCTCCAGGATCGCGGTCTTGCCGCCGTCGATCCCGGGCTTGCGCTGGGTGTACAGGCCCCACCAGCGCATCCGGCCGCGCAGATCGTTCGGGTCGATGGAGTGGAATCCGGCCTTGGAGTAGATCGTCTCAATGCGTGTCCGCACATTGAGACCGTCGTCGTCCTTCTTGAACTGCTCATTGCCGTTGAGGGGCGTGAAGTGGCCCACGGCCCACTGGCCCTCGCCGCGGTGGCGTCCGGCCTTGCGGCGCGACGCGGCGGAGGCGGGCTTCTCAGGGGTGGCGGCCATGTCGATACGTCCTTCGAGACTGCAGGAGGGCGGCTCTGACCTGCACACTCGCGCGGATGCGCGGCGTGGGGCAGGAGGGGCTCAGGAAGGTGGGAGAGCTCGTGCTGTACGGGGAGGTGCTGGGCTGTCAGCAGGCCCGACAGATGGCGCTGGACATGCGGCCGAGGTCGACGTGCCGCCGACTCACCAAGGCAATTCCAGCTCGAGACATGACGGAAGCGTGTCACGGGGGTCGGAGGCCAGTCCACTGCTATCCATAATGCGGACAAGAATGTCTCGACTGGCGGGACAGTGTGGGGTGGGTCACTCGGTTGCCCGCCCGGGCCGTGGGCTCCGGCGTGGACCGGTCATGGGCCGGTCATGGGCCGGTCGTGGACCGGTCATGGACCGGCGCCGACCGGCTGTGGGCCTCGTCGGGACCGGCGGCAGATCGGTCGCGGGTCGGCGCGGGTCGGCGCGGACCGGCTGTCGGCTTCGTCGGGACCGGCGGCAGACCGGTCGTGGACCGGCGCCGGCTCAATCGCGGCTCAGTCGTGGGCGCCGGCCCAGGGGCCGGGTGTGACGGCGTCCGGCTCCTCCTCGACCTTGGTGTCGAAGAGCGTGAAGCCCCGGCGGAGGTAGTTGTCCATCGCGTGCTCGCCGTCCTTGGAACATGTGTGCAGCCAGACCCGCTCGGTCGGCGGAAGGCCCGGCCAGCGGTCGGCGAGATCCCATGCGCGGGCGGTGCCGTACGACAGCAGATGTCCGCCGATCCGGCGGCCCCGAAAGGCCGGGATCAGCCCAAAGTACGCGATCTCCACCACGCCCTCCGGCTGCGCCTGGAGTTCCACGTAGCCGGCGGGCGTCCCCTTCTCATACGCGACCCAGGTCTCGGTTCCGGGGCGGCCGAGCGTCTCCTGCCACTGGGCGTAGGTCAGGGCCAGGCGGTCGGTCCACAGGATGTCGCCGCCGACGGCGGTGTAGAGGAACCGGCTGAACTCCGGCGAGGGCGTTTCGGCGCGGACGACCGTGACGTGCTCCGAGGGGGCGGGGACGGCCGGCAGGCCGTCGGGGCTCGTCTGCTCGAGGGACCAGGTGGTGACGCGCATGCGCCCAAGGGAACCATGCCCCCGGCCCTCCCCCAAGCGGGGGACCCCCGCACCCCCTGTCCGCCGGGTGCGGACGCAGGGCCCGCACCCCCGGCCCCGCCGGGCGCGGGCCCTGCCGCACGGGAGGGCTCCGGCGCAGGGGAACCCCTTGCACCCTCAGACCTCCGCCCGCGCCCGCTCCACCACGGCCGCCAGGTCCAGTGAGTGCGGCAGCGTGCCGAAGGCCGCCCCCCAGTCGCCGCCGAGACGCGACGCGCAGAACGCGTCCGAGACCTCCGGCGGCGCCCACCGCACCAGCAGCGAGCCCTGCAGCACCAGCGCCATCCGCTCCACCAGCCGGCGCGCCCGCGCCTCGATGCCCTCCAGGTCGGCCAGCTCCGTCAGCAGATCCTTGATCGCGCCGTCCAGCCGGTGGTCCGCGCCCCGAGCCTTGCCCACCTCCGCCAGAAAGGCGTTCAGCGCCTGCGGCTCCCTCTGGAGCGCCCGCAGCACATCGAGGGCCTGGACATTGCCGGAACCCTCCCAGATCGAGTTCAGCGGCGACTCGCGCAGCAGCCGCGGCATGCCCGACTCCTCCACATAGCCGTTGCCGCCCAGGCACTCCAGCGCTTCGACGGCCACCGGGGTGCAGCGCTTGGTCACCCAGTACTTGGCGGCCGGCACCGCGAGCCGCAGAAACGCCCGCTCCTCCTCCGTGTCCGCGTCGTACGCCGCCGCCAGCCGCAGCGCCAGCGTCGTCGCCGCCTCCGACTCCAGCGCCAGATCGGCCAGCACATTGCGCATCAGCGGCTTGTCGATCAGCAGCCCGCCGAAGGCACTGCGGTGCCCGGCGTGGTGGACCGCCTGCGCCACGCCCTGCCGCATCAGCGCGGCCGACCCCAGTACACAGTCGAGCCGGGTCGCCGCCACCATCTCGATGATGGTGCGCACCCCGCGGCCCTCCTCGCCGACCCGGCGAGCCCATGTCCCGTCGAACTCCACCTCGCTCGACGCGTTCGAGCGGTTGCCCAGCTTGTCCTTGAGCCGCTGGATGCGGAACACGTTCCGTGTGCCGTCCTCCAGCACCCGGGGCACCAGAAAACAGGTCAGCCCCTCCGCCGCCTGGCCGAGCACCAGGAAGCCGTCCGACATGGGGGCGGAGCAGAACCACTTGTGCCCGGTCAGCTCGTACTCGCCCTCGCCCGCAAGCGCTTTCGCCGCCGTCGTGTTGGCCCGTACGTCGCTGCCGCCCTGCTTCTCCGTCATGCCCATCCCGAACAGCGCCCCGGGCTTGGACGCGGCGGGCCGCAGCCCCTGCTCGTACACCCGGGAGGTCAGCCGGGGCTCCCACTCGGCCGCGAGCTCCGGGTCGGCGCGCAGCGCGGGCACCGCCGCATGGGTCATCGAGACGGGGCAGCCGTGACCGGCCTCCGCCTGCGTCCACACCATGAACCCGGCGGCCCGCCGCACATGCCCGGCCGGCCGGGACCAGGCGGCGGTCAGGCCCGCGGAGACGGCCCGCCCCAGCAGCCGGTGCCAGGCCGGATGGAAGTCGACCTCGTCGATCCGGTGGCCGTACCGGTCGTGGGTGCGCAGTCTCGGCGGGTGCTCATTGGCCTGCACCCCCCATTCCTGGGCCTGCGCGGAGCCCGCCGCGCGGCCGAGCTCGCCGAGCTCCTCTCGTACGCCGTCGAGGAGTTCGGGCGCGACATGCCGCTCGACCCCCTCGGTCAGGGCCCGGTCGCACGCATAGACGTCGTACCCCACCAGGGGCGGAGCCTGGTTGGTCACTGTGTGGGTGGTGGCTGCCATGCGGATACGGTAAGGAGGTGCAGGCAGCAAATGAAACACCCCAGAGGCCCCCGGGCAGGCTCCACCGGGCCCGGGTCCTCTACCGCAATGTCTCAAAGCGGAAGATGGCCTGGCTGCTGCTGAAGGACACGGTCAACTCGTGCATCGAGTACCGCATCCTCGGTCTCGCGGCAGAGGCCGCGTTCTTCACCCTGCTGTCCCTGCCGCCGCTGCTGCTCGGAATGATCGGCCTGCTGGGCTATATCGACGCGTGGACCGACACCACCACCGTCGCCTCCATCGAGTCCAACATCCTCAGCGCCGTGGGCACGGTCCTGTCCGAACGCGGCGTCGACGAGATCGCCCGGCCGCTGCTCGACGACATCACCAAGGGCGGGCGGCCCGACATCATCTCCATCGGCTTCGCGATCGCCCTGTGGTCGGGCTCGCGCGCGGTGAACGTCTTCATCGACACCATCACCGTGATGTACGGCCTCGACGGGCAACGCGGCATCGTCGCCACCCGGCTGCTCGCCTTTCTGCTCTACCTCGTCGCCCTGGTGATCGGAGCGGTGGTGCTGCCGCTCGCCGTGGTCGGCCCGGACCGGGTCGTGGAGATCGTCCCATGGGGCATGGAGGTCGTCGCCGTCCTGTACTGGCCGATCGTCATCCTGCTGTCGATCGCCTTCCTCACCACGCTCTACCACGTGTCCGTGCCGGTGCGCTCCCCGTGGATCGAGGATGTGCCTGGCGCGCTGGTGGCGCTCGGGATGTGGGTGCTCGGCAGCTTCCTGCTGCGCATCTACCTCACCAACACGGTGGAGGGCCCGACGATCTACGGCTCCCTCGCCGCGCCGATCGCCGTCCTGCTGTGGATCGGCATCTCCGCCTTCGCGGTGCTCGTCGGCGCTGCCGTCAACGCGGCGATCGACCGCGTCTGGCCCTCGGTCGCCACCGCCGCGGCCCGCGCCGCGAACGAACGCGTTCGCGCCGCCGAGGCCGCGGCGATCGTCGCCCGCGCGAAGGCCGAGGAGGAGGCGGAGGACGACGACGAGGGCGGCGCGGACATGCCGTCGGAGTTCCCCGAGCGCTGGTCGAAGTTCCTGCCGCCGGAGGACGTACGCGGCCGGCTGCACACGGGCCGCGAGAACGGCCGCGAGAACGGCCGGGCGAACGGCAGGGACAACGGCCGCGAGAACGGCCGCGAGTACGGCAGGGACAACGGCCGCGAGAACGGCCGGGCGAACAGCGGTGAGAACAGCCGGGACAACGGCTCGGCCCCGGGCAAGGGCAGCGACAGCGACAGCGACAACCGCTCCGCCCATGGCAACCATGAGAGCCGCAACGGCGGGAACCACCGCGGCTGAGCGCATCGCCGGAGCCGCGGCGCCGAGCCTGCGGGCCGCCGGCGGCTCGTCGCGCAGTTCCCCGCGCCCCTCAGGCCCCCCGTACCGCAGAGGGCTTCGCCGGGGCCTGTTTCCGCGACCGGCGATGTTCGCCCGTCAACGAGCGTCGTCCGGTGCTTGGGCCGCACCCGAAGGGCTGCGAGGGGGGAGACGGCAGGGCGGCCGGGAACCCTCGTAGCGGAGCTGCTCGGGCTGTTGGCCGGCGCAGCGTGGGGCGCCATCCCGGGCCCGCAGGGCCCAGGGGCTGGGGGTCCCGCCCACGCCGGAGCCTGTGGGGGAGCGTGCAGGGCGGCGCGACAGGGCAGAGCCTGCCGGGGGAGGGGCACTAGTAGTGCTTGGTCAGATCCGTAGCGGTGCGGGTATGTCGCGATGGCAGGTGGGGCAGGCACCGGTCCAGAGAGCGAGGAGTGTCTGCAGCTCGCGGACGACTTGGTAGAGGCTCAGGCCGGCGCCGCGTCTTTTGGGGCCCGGGCCAGTCGTTGCAGGGTGCAGAAGGCG
>NZ_JARWBG010000022.1:0-203904 GCF_029846775.1 Streptomyces chengmaiensis | reverse complement strand
GGGTAGCCGTAGCCGCCGCGGGGGGCGGACGGGGCGCCGCCGGGGTATCCGACCGCGGAGCCGCCGGCTGCCGGGCCGCCGGCCGGCGGGTCGCCGCCGGGGTATCCGGCCGCCGGGCCCGCGCCCGGAGCGGGCTGCCCGGGAGCCTGCTGCCCCGGCGACTGTGACGCACTCGACGCGAGGGTGCGGCTGCGCACCCGGTACAGCCCGGTGTCGAGGTCGTCCGCCTTCTCCAGGTGCACCTTGATCGGGCCCATGAAGGTGTAGCGCTGCTGCTTGGCGTAGTCCCGGACCAGACCCGCCAGCTCGTCGCCGAGCTGGCCCGAGTACGGGCTCAGCCGCTCGTAGTCGGGTGCGCTGAGCTCCACGATGAAGTCGTTGGGGACGACGGTCCGCTCGCGGTTCCAGATCGAGGCGTTGTTGTCGCACTCACGCTGGAGGGCGCCCGCGATTTCCACGGGCTGCACCTCCGACTTGAACACCTTGGCGAAGGTGCCGTTGACCAGGCCTTCGAGGCGCTGCTCGAAACGCTTCAGGACTCCCATGGGGCACCTCCTCCGTCGTTGCCGTCCTGGTACTGCTTACTGATCGTATCCACGCGTCGGGAAATCGGCTGGTTCCCCTTGTCTGCCCCGTCGATGAGTGTCACCTCTCACACGGATCGTAGAGGCGGCCTCCTGACAGTGTCCCGCACCCGCGGCGCTCGCTGGAGGGGGCCGTGGAGACGCGGCCCGTTCCCCTGGGCCGCACCGCGTCCCCGTACCGGTTCTGTTCCCTGTCTGTCTCGCTTGTGCGGCTGTGAAACAAACGGATGTGAATCCACCCCGAGCAGCGTGCTAATGTTCTGGATGTCGCCAGGCAGTCACACCGGAGAGGTGAGGCCGCCAAAGCAACACCCAATGCGCGGGTGGCGGAATAGGCAGACGCGCTGGATTCAGGTTCCAGTGCCCGAAAGGGCGTGGGGGTTCAACTCCCCCCTCGCGCACCACTCCGAAGCGGGTGGCATCGTGATCACGATGCCACCCGCTTTGTCGTGTATGTGCACCGGCACGCTCCGGAGCCGCCCGGGCGGTAGGGCCACGCAGGCAAACACAGCCTCTTACGCATCACAGGTTCAGCGGCGACGATGGTGCCTAGTATTGACGGCGGCACCCAGCAACCACGCCTATCGTCAACGGCGTTCGACACATTCCGCGCGCCGGGCAGAGCACGAAAGACGCCGACCGGGTCCAGCGAACCTGCCGACCAGGGGGAGTGAAGTGGGCACGAAAGGCGCCATGCGCGAGCTTCGCGACGAACTCACGGGCGCGCTGACGGGGCTGCCCAGGCCGTCGACGCCCGAGGAGGTGCTCGACGCGCTCTGCGCCCAGCTGCAGAAGCGGCGCGGCAGGCCCGTCCTCTGGCGCGCAGTGACGTTTCCCCCGGGCACCGCCAGCGGGCTGTACCTCGACCTGGCCGACCGCGACATGATCTGCATCCAGGAGAACACCAGCCCCTGGCACCAACTGGTGATCTTCGGCCATGAGGCATGGCACATGGTCGCCGGGCACTGCGGACAGCACGAGGCGGGCACCGCGGTGGCGGCACGGCTGCTCACGGAGGACGCCGACCTCAACGCCGCGCTCCAGGTGGCGGCGCGCACCGACTTCCGCGAGGCCGAGGAGGCCGCCGCGGAGTTCTTCGGGCTCAACCTCGCGACGCGGCTGCGCGGCTGGCTGGAGGGCGCGCCGGACGAGGCGGCCCCGCGCAGCGAGCTGGCCCGCCGCATCCAGGCCTCGCTCGGGCGCAGCCGGGGATGACACGTGCGGAACACCGACTACTACGTGCCCGCCGTGGCCCTGGGCATCGCCTTCCTCGCCAAGCTGCCGGCGCTGCGGCGCGGCTGGCGGGACCCGCTGGTGCGCTCCGTACACTTCCTGATCTTCACCGCGGCCTGCTGCTTCCTCTTCGCCGCCCCGCCCACCATCCGCGCGGTCAACGACCTGACCGGTGTGCCCAATGTCTCGGCGCCGCTGGTCTACAGCCTCACCTGCGCCTTCAGCTGCGCCTGCCTGCTGCTCATCGTCAACTGGCGCGGCGGGGCGCCGGAGGCGGTACGGGCCCGGTCGCGCGCCTGGTCCCTCGCCTACGCGGGGGCGATCACCGCGCTTCCGGTCTTCTTCCTCCTGGGCGACGCCCCCGTCGAGCGGCTGCGGGACCTGGACACCTACTACGCGACCACCCCGTACATCCGGGAGATGATCGTCACCTATCTCACCGCCCACATGGTCTCCGCCGTGGTGACGACGACGCTGTGTCTGCGCTGGGCGCGCGAGGTGCGGCAGTGGCTGCGGGCGGGGCTGATCGTGCTCGTCGTCGGCTTCGTCCTCAACCTCCTCTTCGGGATCGCCAAGCTCGCCGCGGTCGCCGCCCGCTGGACCGGACGGGACTGGGACGTCCTGAGCACCTCGGTGGCGCCGCCCATCGTCGCGGCCGGCGGACTGATCGTGACCGTCGGATTCCTGCTGCCGCTGCTGGGACCGCAGCTCGGTGACGCCTGTCGGGCCTGGATCGGCCATGTACGGCTGGGCCCGCTGTGGCGGCTGCTGCGCTGCCCGGCGCGGCAACGGGCCGCGATGCCGCAGATCCCGTGGTGGTCGGCTCCGGACATGCTGCTGACCGTGCGGGAGACCGTCATCCACGACGAACTGCTCAGGCTCCAGCCGTACCTCGACGACCTCGTCCGGCGGCGCGCCCATGACACGGCCGTCGCCGGCGGGGCGGGTGAGGACCGGGCGGCCGTCCTCGGCGTGGCGGCCATGGTGGCCGCCGCCGTGGAGTCGCGTTCCCTCCGGCCGCACCCGGGCACGGACTCGGAGCCGGAGCCGGAGCCGGACTCGGATGCGGGGCCGGACTCGGAGCCGGACTCGGGCTCGGTGAGCGAGGAGAGCTCCGCCAAGGCCGCCGTGGCGCTGACCGCGGTCCTCAGCCCGGGACGCCAGCGGCTGGTACAGCTGTCGAACGCCCTGCAGTCCCCCATCGTCGCCGCCGCACGACAGGAAGCGGCCCCGAGAGAGAGCAGCCCGCGATGACGCGTCACACCCCGCCCGCCCCCTCCACCGCAACCCGCCGTGCCGTGGTCATCGGCGGCGGCCTGGCCGGCATGCTCGGGGCGGCGGCACTGGCCGGATTCGCCGACGAGGTCACGGTCGTCGAACGCGATGTGCTGCCCGAGGGGCCGGAGCCGCGCAGGTCCCTGCCCCAGGCACGCCATGTGCATCTGCTGTGGTCGGGCGGGGCACGGGCCTTTGAACAACTGCTGCCCGGCATCACGAGCCGCTGGCTGGCCGCCGGCGCGCGGCGCATCCCGCTGCCCACCGGCCTGGTGTCGCTGACCGCGAAGGGCTGGCTCAGACGCTGGCCGGAGATGCAGTACACCATCGCCTGCTCCCGCGACCTGCTGGACTGGGTGGTGCGGGAGCGTGTGCTGAGACTGCCCGGCGTCCGCGTCCTCCAAGGGCACGACATGCTCGCGCTCACGGGCACGGACGAGCGGGTGACCGGAGTGCGGGTGGGCGGACCCGACGGCCGGGAGCACCGGCTCGACGCCGATCTGGTCCTCGACGCGAGCGGCCGCGGCTCCCGCGCCCTCGACTGGCTGCGGGCGCTGGGCGTGGACGGGATCGAGCAGGCCGAGGTCGACTCGGGTCTGGTGTACGCCAGCCGCGCCTACCGGGCGCCCGCGGGCACGGAGGACTTCCCCATCGTCAACGTCCAGTCGGACCCCGGCGACCCCGTGCCCGGGCAGACGGCGACGATCGTCCCGGTGGAGGGGGGACGCTGGCTGGTGACCCTCTCTGGCACCCGCGGCGGCGAACCCACCCGCGACCCGGACCAGTTCGAGGCGTTCGCGCGCGCCGTGCGGCACCCGGTCGTCGGCGAACTGATCGCCGGTACCGAGCCGCTGACCCCGGAGGTCACTCTCTCCCGCAGCACCGTCAACCGGCGGCGGTACTTCGAGGGGGCCCGGAGCTGGCCCGAGGGATTCGTCGTGGCCGGCGACGCGGTGGCCACCTACAACCCGCTGTACGGCCAGGGGATGAGCGTGGCCGCCCAGAGCCTCGTACACCTCCGCGACACCCTGCGGCACGGCGGGCTCCGCGCCCCGGGCCTGGCCCGCGGCGTCCAGCGCGCCATCGCCCGGCCCACCGGGCTCGCCTGGGAGCTGGCCACCTCGCAGGACATCCTGTACCCGGGCGCCCTGGCCGAGGGCCGGCAGCCCCGGCCGGGCGCGGCACTTGCCAACCGGTATGTCGACCGGCTCGCCCTCGCGGCCACCGGGCGCGCCCAGATGACCAGGGCCTTCCTCGGCGTCCTCACCATGTCCGAGCCGATCACCTCGTGGCTGCACCCGGACATCGTGGTGGGCGCTCTGCGCGGCCCCGGCAGGGAGCCGCTCGCCGGACCGCCGCTGACGGCGCAGGAGCGGTGCGCGTCGTCCGGGCCGGAGGACGCCATACGAGCCCGGACGGCCGCCGCCGGGGAGGTCGCCGCGGGGTGAGACGCCCGCGGGATCCGGGCGGCGGGGGAGGAGGCGGGCATGACCCGGCCGGCGGCGGCGCCGGCCGGGCACGGCGCCCGGAGCTGCGTCGGGATGTGCCGGGGGTGCTTCGGGATGTGGCGGGGTGCTCGGGACGTGCCGGGGGTGCGCTGACGGGGTGCGCCCGTCGAGCGGAGCGGCGACGATCGTCTTGGGCGGGCGCGACGAAAGTGGGACGTCGCGGATACGGGCGCTGCCTAGGGTGCCCGGGTGGACACGTCATCGAATGCCCGGCGAGAGAACGCCCCGCGAGAGAACGCCCCGCGCGCGGCGGCCGCATGGGGCAGCCGGATCCGGGACGGCTGGAAGTGGACGGCCGCCCCCGGACTGTGGTCTCCGAGGCGGACCGCCGTCGAGGCCGTGCTCGCCCTGGCCCTCGGCGTCATGGCCGCCGGCACCGAGGAACTGCTGGCCGGGGGCGGGTACCGGGCCCTGGCCGTCGCCCTGGCGGCCGTGCTGCTCTCGCTGCTGAGGCGGCGGCTGCCCGCCACCGCACTGACCGTCACCGCCGCGCTCATCCCCCACGTCGGCGGTTTCACGCCGCTGCTGGCAGTCGTCGGCTGGTCGGCCGGGCGCAGGATCGCCGGGCCGATCCGGGCGCTGGTCGCCTTCACCGCCGCGTACGCCGTCTGCATCGGCGTCACGCTGCTCGGGGACGAGGGCAGGCAGTCCCCGCTGGTCCTTACGCTCCTCATCACCCTCTACTTCCTGGCGACCGCGGTCGTGCCCGGTCTGTCCAGCCGCTACTGGACGCAGCGCCGCACCCTCCTGCACGCGCTGCGGGAACGCAACGCCCAACTGCTGCGCGAACGCGCCATGGTGGCCGGGCAGGCGCGGCTGCGCGAGCGCCAGCGGATAGCACAGGACATGCACGACAGCCTCGGCCACCAACTGGCACTGATCTCCGTGCACACCGGCGCCCTGGAGGTGGATCCCGAACTGACCGAGCGGCAGCGGGAGGCGGTCGCCGTGCTGCGCGGGGCGTCGGTGACCGCCATGCACGAACTGCGCGAGGTCGTCGGGATCCTCCGCGACGGAGTCGAAGCGCCGGAGACGACCTCGGAGACGAACCCGGCGCCGGACGAGTCAGGGCGCGCCGGGCGCGGCACGGCGGGCATCGACGTGCTGGTCGAGACCGGCCGGGCGGCCGGGAACCGGGTGGAGCTGCGCCGCTCGGGAGAGCCCCGGCCGCTGGCGGCCGCCGCCGACCACGCGGCGTACCGCATCGTGCAGGAGGCGCTGACCAACGCCTACAAGCACGCCCCCGGCGCGGCGATCTGCGTGGAACTGAGACACGAGCCCGACTCGTTCGTGGTCGAGGTCGTCAACGGCGCGGCGGACGGCGGCGGGGGGTCCGGCGCGGCCGTCAGCGGCGGGCAGGGCCTGACCGGGCTGCGGGAGCGGGCGCGGCTGGTGGGCGGCATGGTCCACGCGGGGCCGGCGGACGGCGGGGGCTTCCGGGTCGCAGGGGTGCTGCCGTACGGAGGGGTGGAGGCCGCGCCGTTCGTCGGCCCGTCCGCCGCCGGGGCGTCGCCGGACCCCGACGCCGATCTGCTGGCGGCGGATGCCGGCCTGCCGAGCCCTCGGAGCCGGGTCGGCGGCGTGGTGCTCGGATGCGGCATCGCCGTGGCGGCGATGGTCGCGCTGGCGGCCGTGGCCGTCTTCGGGCTGGTGTTCCTCGTGGGGGAGCTGGACAAGGGGATGATCGAGCCGGCCGAGTACGCGCGCGTGCAGGTGGGGGCCGACGAGGACCAGGTGCGGGGGCGGCTGCCGGACGGCGACACGGTCGCCACGGCCGGGCTCAGGGGCAAGGGGCCGGAGCCGCCGGAGGGTGCGGAGTGCCTGGTGCTGATGTCGTCGGAGGTGGGGGAGAGCATCGACACCGAGCCAGTGTTCCGGTTCTGCTTCAAGGACGGCAAGCTGATCGAGAAGAAGGCCTATGAGGTCAGAAGATAGGTGTGTGACGCGACGGGCGTGCGGTGCGTCGGTGACGGGCGCGGCAATGGAGATGCGAGTGGTGCGATGACGGGGTCTGGAGCGTCGGCTGGGTCTGGAGCGTCAGCTGTATCCCCAGAGACCTCCAGCGGTACCAAGGCCACTGAGGTCTCTGGGGATACAGGTGCTGTTGGTGCTGCTGGGAGCGCTGGGGATGCTGGGACAGCCAGAGTGGCTGGGGCCACTGGGGCCGCCGGGGCCGCGATCAAGGTGGTGATCGCCGATGACGAGCCTCTCATCCGCGCCGGCATCCGGATGATCCTCACCTCGGACCGCGCCGTCGACGTGGTGGCCGAGGCCGCGAACGGCCGCGAGGCCGTCGAACTGGCCCGCTCCCACGACGCCGACGTGGTGCTGCTGGACATCCAGATGCCCGTCATGGACGGGCTCACCGCCCTGGGCGAGCTGCGCCGGGCCGCTCCCGCGACGCGGGTGATCGTGCTCACCACCTTCGGCGAGCGGGAGAACGTGCTGCGGACCCTGGAGCACGGCGGCGCGGGATTCCTGCTGAAGGACACCGCCCCCGCCGAGCTGATCCGCGCCGTGCGCGCGGCCGCGGCAGGGGACGCCTACCTCTCCCCCGGGGCGACCCGGCATGTGGTGGACCAACTCGCCTCGGGACGGGCGGCGGCCCGCGCGCAGCAGGCCCGCGCCCGCGTGGCGGCGCTGAGCGAACGTGAACGCGACGTGCTGGCGCTGCTCGGCGAGGGACTGTCGAACGCGGACGCCGGACGACGGCTGCACATGAGCGAGGCCACGGTGAAGACCTATGTGAGCCGCATCCTGGCGAAGCTGGACTGCGAGAACCGGGTGCAGGCCGCGCTGCTCGCGCGCGACGCGGGTCTGTAGGCACTGCGGCCGATGCCGAGGCCCCGACCCGCCGCCGCGGCTGGTCGAGGGGTTGTCCACAGGGGCAGACGGCCGCGGGGCGGCGGCGGTACGGTCGGGACCCGTTGATGTTGGTTGTGACGGTACGAAACGGATCGGGGGGCGGCACGCCGTGTACGAGGCCGATGACGCGATGAACCACGCCGTGGGCGGCGGGCGGATCCCGCATGTCCCGGGCTTCGGCCCGCACCGGCGCCGGCAGCGGCATGAGCACGGGTGCGGGCCCGGCGCCGAGCCCGGGGCGGCAGCGGCGGCCGATGAGCCGTCGCCGAAGGAGCAGGGAAAGGCGTTGCGGGCGCGCGTGCCGCGGTCCTCGCACCAGGCGCTGACCCTGCCGCACGGGAGGCCGGACGCGCTCCGGGCCGTCGAGGAGTCCGGCCGGGGCCGGGTCCCCGAGCTGACGCCGATACGCGTAGGCAGGATGGCCGCCTCGCCCTTCGCCTTCCTCCGCGGCTCGGCCGGCCTCATGGCGCACGACCTGACCGGCACACCGGTCACCGGGGTGGGCGCGCAGATATGCGGCGACGCCCACGCGGGGAACTTCGGTCTGTACGGCGACGCGCGGGGCCGTCTTGTCATCGACCTGAACGACTTCGACGAGACCGTCGTAGGCCCCTGGGAGTGGGATCTCAAGCGGCTCGCGGTCTCGCTGGTGCTGGCGGGCCGGGTGACCGGAGCGGACGAGACACTGTGCCGGGCAGCCGCCCACGACGCGGTCGGAGCGTACCGGCGCACCATGCGGCTGCTGGCGAAGCTCCCCGCGCTGGACGCCTGGAACGCCATCGCCGATGAGGAGCTCGTCTCGCACACCGACGCCCGGGATCTGCTCGGCACGCTGGAACGCGTCTCGCAGAAGGCCCGCAACAACACCAGCGCGCGGTTCGCCGCCAAGTCGACACGGCGCACCGAGGACGGCGGCCGCCGGTTCGTGGACGCCCCGCCGGTGCTGCGGCGGGTGCCCGACGAGGAGGCCGCCGCCGTCGCCTCGGCGCTGGGAGGCTATCTGGACACCGTCTCCGAGGACCGGCTTCCACTGCTCGCCCGGTACGCGATACACGATGTGGCGTTCCGCGTCGTGGGCACGGGCAGCGTCGGGACCAGGTCCTATGTGGTGTTGCTGCTCGACCACCGGGGCGAGCCGCTGGTGCTCCAGGTCAAGGAGGCGCACGCCTCGGCGCTGCTGCCGTATCTGCCCGCCGCGGGCTTCGAGGCGCCACGGGTGGACCACGAGGGACGCCGTGTCGTCCTCGGGCAGAAGCGGATGCAGGTCGTCAGCGACATCCTGCTGGGCTGGACGACGGTCGCGGGGCGGCCGTTCCAGGTGCGCCAGTTCCGCAACCGCAAGGGCAGCGTGGACCCGGCCGCGCTCACCCCCGACCAGCTCGACGACTACGGCCGGATGACCGGCGCTCTGCTCGCCCGGGCCCATGCCCACAGCGCCGACCCGCGCCTGATAGCCGGCTACTGCGGCAAGAGCGAAGAGCTGGACGCGGCCGTGGAGGCCTTCGCGGTCACCTACGCGGACCGCACGGAAGCCGACCACACGTCCCTGGTGACCGCGATCAAGACTGGCCGCATCGCGGCCGAGCTGGGTGTGTGAGGCTCACCGAGGCAGCGGCGTGCAGGCGGGAGGGGCGGGGGGAGAGCCCCAGGGGTGTCGGTGGGGTGTGACCCCGGGCGGGGGGCGGTCGTAGGGTGGGCGGGTGACTCAGGATGTGCCCGGTGGGCCGGCGGCCCGGAACGACGACCATGAGGCCCGCCCCGGGCCCGAGGCCCGGCTGGAGAAGGCGGTGCGCGCGGCCGAGCAGGCGCTGATCGAGTTCGAGATCGCGCTCGAGACGTTCCGTGTGGAGGTGGAGAACTTCTCCCGTCTCCACCATCAGAAGCTCGGCCCCGTCTATGCGCGCCTGGACGAACTGGATGCGCAGATCGCGGAGGCCCGTGCGGAGCGCAGCGGCAATCCCGAGGATCTGCGCAAGGCGCAGGAGGCGCGGGCCATGGTGCTGCCGATGCCCGGCGTCGATGAGCTGTTCCATGACTGGATGGACTCCGACGGCATGTCCCCCGAGGCCACGGCGATGCTGAACGACCAGCCGGTTCGGGCGCCGAAGCGGGTGCGGCCCAGTGAGGAGGCGCGCAAGCTCTATCGGGAGCTGGCGCGCAAGGCGCATCCGGATCTGGCCCAGGACGACAGGGAGCGGGGGCGGCGCGAGGAGTTCATCACCCGGGTGAACGCCGCATACGCCCTGGGCGATGAGTCTCGGCTGCGTGAGCTGGCCGAGGAGTGGGCGGCTGGGCCGGCGCCCGCGGCGCAGCAGCTGAGCGAGAGCGAAGAGCTGTATGCGCGGCTGGAGTGGCTGGCGCGGCGCAAGGAGTTGCTGAAGGCGGTCGCCCAGGAGCTGGAGGAGAGCGCGATCGGCTCGATGCTGCGGCTGGCTCCCGAGGACCCCGACAAGCTGCTGAACGAGATCGCCGAGCAGCTTCTCGCGCAGGTGGCCGAGCGGGAGGCGGAGCTGTCCTCCCTGGTGCAGTAGCGTTTCCCGGTGAACATCGCGGCCCGCCCTCCCCGGTCCGCACGAGCTGTACGAGAGAAGGCATCGACCATGAACTTCGCCCCGCTGCCCTCCGTGGACGCCGCGGCGGTGCCGTCCGACGCCCTGGTGCTGGACGTCCGGGAGCACGACGAGTGGGCGGCCGGTCATGTCGAGGGCGCTGTCCATGTGCCGATGAGCGACTTCGTCGCCCGCTTCGGCGAGGTGACCGACGCGCTGGCGGAGGGCCGCCGGGCCTTTGTGATGTGCCGGGTCGGCGGCCGGTCCGCGCAGGTCACCCAGTATCTGGTGCAGCAGGGCTTTGACGCGGTGAACATCGACGGGGGCATGCTCGCCTGGGAGGGCGCCGGACGCGCCATGGTCACGGACACCGGCGAGTCAGCCTTCGTGCTGTAGTCCGCTGCGCGCCGTAGTCCGTCGTAGCGTCCGGGGACTCAGCCGAGCGGGTGCGCGGCCAGCAGGTCGCCGAGAGTCTCCTCGTGGGCGGCTGCCGGGCCGAGGGAGAGCTCGAGCTGCTTGGCCCAGGCGTGGTAGCGGTGGAGCGCATAGTCGGTGTCCGCTCCGAAGCCGCCGTGCAGGTGCTGCGCCGTCTGGACGACCCGGCGCACGCCTTCCGAGGCCCAGATCTTCGCCACGGCCACGTCGCCCGCCACCGGCAGCGGCCCTCCGACGGCCGGTCCCCGATGCGGTGCGGACAACCGCCAGGCGGCCTGCCAGAGCGTCGCCTCCATCGCCCGCAGATCGACATAGCGGTCAGCGGCCTGGACGGCGACCGCCTGGAACGTGGCGATCGGATGGCCGAACTGCTCGCGTTTGCCGGTGTAGGCGCTGGTCATCGCCAGCACGCTCTCGCCGAGTCCGAGGGCGAGCGCGCAGGTTCCGGTGGTGAGCAATAGGCGCAGCCACTCCCAGGCCCCGTCGGCGTCGATCAGCTCATGGGCCTCGGCCCGTACGGCGTCGAGAGTGAGCTCCGCGTACCGCTCGCCGCTGGTGGAGAACTGTTCCGCAAGGGTGAGGCCCTCCCGGTCCCGCGGGATGAGGGCAAGAACGGCGCGCCCTTCGCCGTTGTGCGCGGGCACGGCGATGCGGTCCGCAAAGTGCGCCCAGGGCACGGCGGTCTGGACGCCGTCGAGCAGTCCGCCCGATGCGCCCGCGGGGTCCTGGCGGACGGTGACGGCCAGTTCGGCGGGGTCATGGCCGGTGCGGCCGCCGGCCGCGGCCGTGAGGACCAGTTCGCCGCGGCCGGCCGCCCGGAGGACGTCCCTGCGCAGCCCGGGTGCGCCGTAGCGTTCCACTGCCATGGCGACCCCACTGGTCTCCAGCAGCGGTACACGCGCCAGGACCCTCGCCGACTCGCGCAGCACCAGGCAGAGGGCTAGCGGATCGAGCCCTGCCCCGCCGTGGTCCGGTGACAGCACCAGGCCGAGCAGATCGGCCGCGGCCAGCTTCGCCCACAGGGGGCGGTCGAAGTCGTCGGCGACCGCGCCGGGGGTGAGCGCGGGGCTGGGCACCGCGTCCGCCCGGACGCCGGAGAAGACCGCCCGTGCCGCTTCGACTGCCGCCTGCTGCTCCTCGGTGAAGGTGAAGTCCACAGCCGTCCTCCCACGCCCAGAGAATCTGACGGACCGTCAAGATAGAGCAGCGCGTGGGAAAAGAACATGCCTCAGCGGTCGAAGTCCAGCTCCACGTCCGATGTCGCCGGGTGGGACTGGCAGGCCAGCACATATCCGGCCTCGGTCTCGTCCGGTTCCAGGGCGAAGTTGCGGTCCATCCGCACCTCGCCGGAGACCAGGAACGCCCTGCAGGTGCCGCAGACGCCGCCCTTGCAGGCGTAGGGCGCGTCGGAACGGCTGCGGAGCACCGTCTCCAGAAGTGTCTCCCCTTCCTGGACGGGCCAGGTGCCCGACCGCCCGTCGAGGGTTGCGGTCAGCGTGGCATGCGCCGGAGCGGCCGCAGCGGCGGGAGTCGGCCCCCGGCCGTCGTCGACGTGGAAGATCTCATGGTGGATGTGGTGCCGGTCCACGCCGAGGTCCTGCAGGGCCGCTTCGGCGCTCTGCACCAGCCCGAAGGGCCCGCACAGATACCAGCCGTCCATGTCCGCCGCCGGGAGCAGCGCGGGCAGCAGCGCCGTCAGCCGCTCCTTGTCGAGCCGTCCGGACGGCAGCCCGGACTGCTGCTCTTCCCGGGAGAGCACGGTGATCAGTTGGAAGCGGTCCGGGTAGCGGTCCTTGAGGTCGGCGACTTCCTCCAGGAACATCGTCGAGGCGGCCGTCCGGTCGCTGCGTATCAGGCAGAAGCGCGCGTCCGGCTCCTGCGCGAGGACGGTTGCGGCCATGGACAGCACGGGTGTGATGCCGCTGCCGCCGACGATCGCGGCGAAGTGGCCGGGCCTGGGGGCGAGGAGGAAGTGGCCCATCGGGGGCATCACCTCGACGGTGTCGCCGACGGCCAGTTCCTTGAGGGCGTAGGTCGAGAATTCGCCGCCCTCGACGAGCCGGATGCCGACGCGGAGCACCGGATCGACGCCCGAGGGGGCTGCCGGGGCGCAGATGGAGTATGTGCGCCGGATCTCTTCGCCGTTCACCGTGCGGCGCAGGGCGAGGTGCTGGCCGGGGGTGTGCCGGAAGGCGTCCCGCAGCTCGGGAGGCACCTCGAAGGTGACGGCCACGGAGTCATCGGTGAGCGGTTCGACCGCGCTGACCCGGAGCGGATGGAACATCTACAGCTCCTTGAAGTGGTCGAAGGGCTCGCGGCAGGACGCGCAGCGGCGCAGCGCCTTGCAGGCGGTGGAGGAGAAGCGGCTGAGCAGTTCGGTGTCGGTGGATCCGCAGTGCGGGCAGCGCACGGAGAGCGCGACCGGCACGGGGCCCTCGGAGGTGTGGGGGCGGGGCGGGGCGATGCCGAACTCGGCCAGCTTGCGCCTCCCTTCCGCGCTGATGTCGTCGGTCGACCAGGCCGGGGAGAGGACGGTGACGACCGAGACGTCCGCCATTCCGCGATTGTGCAGGACACTCTCGATGTCGGCGGCCATGGTCTCGATGGCCGGGCAGCCGGTGTAGGTGGGCGTCAGCTCGACCTCGACCCGGCCGGTGTCGTGGAGGTGCACCCCGCGCAGCACTCCGAGCTCTTCGAGGGTCAGCACAGGCAGCTCGGGGTCGGGGACCGAGCCGGCGAGTCGGCGCAGCTCTGTCTCCAGCGGCGTCTCGGCCGCAGGGAGGCTCTTCGCGGCGGCCGCGCCGGTCGCGGCGGGTCCGGCGGTCTCCGGGGCGGGGGTTCTGGTCACCATGACGCCCCCGGGTGGCTGCGGTGCAGATGCTGCATCTCGGCCAGCATCCGTCCGAAGGGTTCGGTGTGCAGGCCCTGCCGGCCTGCGCCCGCGGACCAGGCGCCCGACTGCGGCCCGGTCGGCATGGTCAGCGTGGCCCGGCCGAGGACATCGGCCGTGGCCGACAGCCATGCGTCCCGAAGGGCCTGCCAGTCGACGTCGAGTCCCTCGACCGGCTGGAACATCTCGCCGGTGTACCGCCACAGCGCCTGGCAGGCGCGCTGCATCCGCTCATGGCTCTCGGGCGTGCCGTCGCCGAGCCGGAGGGTCCAGTGCTCGGCGTGGTCCTGGTGGTAGGCGACCTCTTTGACCGCCTTGGCGGCGAGGGCGGCCAGCTCGCCGTCGCCGGCCGCGAGGCGCTCGTACAGCAGCCGCTGGTAGACGGAGAAGTAGAGCTGCCGGGCGATGGTGTGGGCGAAGTCGCCGTTGGGCTGTTCGACGAGCTGGAGGTTGCGGAAGTCCCGCTCCTCGCGGAGGTACGCCAACTCGTCCTCGTCGCCGGCCAGGCCGAGCAGGACGCGTGCCTGCCCCAGCAGGTCCAGCGCGATGTTTGCGAGGGCGACTTCCTCTTCCAGCACTGGCGCATGGCCCGCCCACTCCCCCAGCCGGTGGGAGAGCACCAGGGCGTCGTCACCGAGCGCCAGGGCCGCCGCGTGTGCGGCGCCGGTCGCGGCCGAGGGTCCGGTCACAGGTGCTTCACCCCTTCCGGGATCTCGTAGAAGGTGGGGTGCCGATAGGGCTTGTCGGCGGCCGGTTCAAAGAACGGGTCCTTCTCGTCGGGGGAGGAGGCGGTGATTGCGGTGGACGGGACGACCCAGATCGAGACGCCTTCGCTGCGCCGGGTGTACAGATCCCGGGCGTTGCGCAGCGCCATCGCGGCGTCCGGGGCGTGCAGGCTGCCCGCATGGGTGTGGGAGAGCCCGCGGCGGGAGCGGACGAAGACCTCCCACAGCGGCCAGTCGGTGGAGCTGCTCATGCCGTCGCCTTCCCGTCCGTCTGTGCGTGCTGCGTGTGCTGTGCGCTGTGCTTGGCGGCGTACGCGGCCGCTGCCTCGCGGACCCAGGCGCCCTCCTCATGGGCGCGGCGGCGCTGGGTGATGCGCTGTTCGTTGCAGGGGCCGTTGCCCTTGAGGACTTCCTGGAACTCGGTCCAGTCGATCGCGCCGAAGTCGTAGTGGCCCCGCTCCTCGTTCCACGCCAGATCGGGGTCCGGGAGGGTGAGGCCGAGCGTCTCGGCCTGCGGGACGCAGATGTCCACGAAGCGCTGGCGCAGCTCGTCGTTCGAATGGCGCTTGATCTTCCAGGCCATGGACTGGGCGGAGTGCGCGGAGGCGTCGTCGGGCGGGCCGAACATCATCAGCGACGGCCACCACCAGCGGTTCACCGCGTCCTGCGCCATCTCGCGCTGGGCGGCGGTGCCGCGGGAGAGGGTGAGCAGCAGCTCGTAGCCCTGGCGCTGGTGGAAGGACTCCTCCTTGCAGATGCGGACCATCGCCCGGGCATAGGGCCCGTAGGAGCAGCGGCAGAGGGGGACCTGGTTGGTGATCGCCGCGCCGTCCACCAGCCAACCGATCGCTCCGACGTCGGCCCAGGTCAGCGTCGGATAGTTGAAGATCGACGAGTACCGCTGGCGGCCCGCGTGGAGCTTGTCGAGCAGCTCGTCGCGGCCGGTGCCGAGCGTCTCCGCGGCGCTGTACAGATACAGGCCGTGGCCGGCTTCGTCCTGCACCTTCGCCATCAGGATCGCCTTGCGGCGCAGCGAGGGCGCGCGTGTGATCCAGTTGGCCTCCGGCTGCATGCCGATGATCTCGGAGTGCGCGTGCTGCGCCATCTGGCGGATCAGCGTGGTCCGGTAGGCGTCCGGCATCCAGTCGCGAGGCTCAATGCGCTCGTCGGCGGCCACGGCGGCTTCGAACGCCGCCTCGGGCGAAGCCCCCTCATACGCGTCTGTCGTCACCGTCGAAGTCACTGCCGTCATACCGGCCCCCTACCGACCGATCGTTCGGTTCATTGGCTTCAATGGTGAGTCGGCGGCCCGTAAGGTGTCAACCCTGTGGATAACTGAGGCGGACCGATGGGGACGGGGCGGATGGACTCCTTTGAGCGCGAGGACGCCGGAGCCGGGGGGCCAAGCCCCGGGAACGCACCGGTCCGCGACTCCGTGCCCGAGCACCTTCCGCGACAGACACGGCAGACGGCACAGCCCTGGTCCCCGTCCGAGCCCGGATCTCCCGAGCCCGGATCTCCCGAGCCCGGATCTCCCGAGCCCGGATCCCCCGAGCCCGGATCCCCGGCCGCGTCCGGCTCCTCCTCCGGGCCGGGACACCGGCTCCAGCCCGCCGGCCCGCCCCAGGCGCCCGCCCCGTTGGGCCGACCGGGCGACGAAGGTCCACTCGGCGACGGCGACAGCGGTTCCCGCGGCCGCGGCATCGCGGGCCTGTCTCTTCCGTACCAGGTGGCCGCGGCGCTCTCCCTCGCCCTCATCGGCGCCCTCGCCTGCGTCCACCTGGGCATGGTGTTCCTGCATGTCGCCCCGTCCAACACCGTGACCAAGCAGCACGGCGAGGCGGTCGACTGGTGGGTCTACCCGGAGTTCGAGCAGAACTGGAAGCTGTTCGCCCCCAATCCGCTGCAGCAGAACGTCGCCGTACAGGTGCGTGCGGAGTACACCGCTGCCGACGGCAGCCGCCGGAGCACGGACTGGATCGATCTGTCCGCCGAGGACGGCGCGGCCATCCAGGGCAGTCTGCTCCCCAGCCATGTCCACCAGAACATGCTCCGCAGGGCCTGGGACTTCTATGTCACCTCCCACGACGGCGACAACCGGCCCAACGGCGTCCGCGGGCAGCTCTCCGAGCGCTATGTCCGCCGCATCGCGGTTGCGCGGCTGATGGAGCGCGACCTGGGCGGCCCCGTCGAGCGCATCCAGCTGCGCTCGGCCACCAGCGCCGTCGACCCCCCTGGGTGGAGTGACGAGAAGATCGACGTCAAGCCCGTCCACCGGGTGCTCCCCTGGTGGACGATCACCGTCGCCGACCTGCCCGAAGACGCCGCCCGCGACCGCGCGGAGGCAGAGCGGTGAGGCGGGGGAACGGGTTCGACCGCAAGGTGGCGGACGCCCTCCAGAGGATCACGGCCGCCGCCCTCGGGCCGTACCAGAGCGCCGTCGTCCGGATCGGTTTCGCCGGCGCCTGGCTGTGCTTCCTGGTGCGGGAGCTGCCGCACCGCCAGGAGCTCTACGGCCCCGACAGCCCATGGGCCTGGGACATGGCACGCCGCCTCGTCGCGGGCAACGACGCCTTCACCGTGCTCGTCTGGGGCGACGGGGTCCTCTGGTTCGAGTGCGTGTACGCCCTCTCCGTCGCATCCAGCCTGCTGCTGATGCTGGGCTGGCGCACCCGGGCCATGTCCGCGCTGTTCATGGTGGGTGTGCTGTCGCTGCAGAATCGCTCCATCTTCATGGGGGACGGCGGCGACAACGTCATCCATCTGATGGCGCTCTATCTGGTCTTCACCCGCTGTGCGCAAGTCTGGTCGCTGGACGCGCGGCGCGCGGCGCGGGCCGCCCGGGCGGGGGACGGAGCGGCATCCCGGGACCGGACCGGGCCCGTGCTGTGGTGCCTGCTGGGCTTCGGTCTGCTGGTCGGCACTTTCCTCAGCCTCTCGCACCGGCCGGGCCTCCTCGTACCGCTGCTGCTGTGGGTGCTGTGGCTGGCGCAGGGGCTGTGGTGGGCGGTGAGCCGGTACGCCGCGCGCAGCCAGTCGCACACCCTCCTCGATGTGATCGCCAATCTGGTGCACAACACCGCTCTGGTCGTGATCATGGCCGAGGTCTGTGTGATCTACGCGACGGCCGGCTGGTACAAGGTCCAGGGCTCGCGCTGGCAGGACGGGACCGCGCTGTACTACCCGCTCAAGCTGGACTACTTCACCCCTTGGCCTGGGCTGTCCGAGCTGCTGGCGGCCAGTGGCACGATGGTGATGCTGCTGACCTACGGCACGGTGATCGTGCAGGTCGCGTTCCCCTTCACCCTCTTCAACCGGCGGGTGAAGAACGTCCTGCTGGTGGTGATGATGGTGGAGCATGCGGCCATCGCCGTGGTGCTCGGGCTTCCGTTCTTCTCGCTGGCGATGATCGCTGCGGACGCCGTCTTCCTGCCGACCGCCTTCCTGGTCTGGCTGGGCGCCGCAGCCGCCCGGGGACGGGCCCGGCTGCGGCCGCGCGGGCGGGGCCGGGAGGCTCCGCGGCAGCACGAGCAGCACACCGCGCACCGTACGCTCGTCGGGTGAGCACTGCCGAGAAGCCCATACGGGACGAGCCGCTGCCGGACGAGCCGCTCCAGTACGACGAGGGGTACGGCTCCGAGGTCGGCGTCGGGCCCCATCCGCAGCCCTGGCCGCGGCAGGAGCGGTACGACCCCCGGCTGCTGGCGGAAGGGGACCGGCGCAATGTCGTCGACCGGTACCGGTACTGGACGCGTGAGGCCATCGTCGCGGACCTCGACACCCGGCGGCACGACTTCCATGTCGCCGTCGAGAACTGGAGCCATGACTTCAACATCGGCTCGGTCGTGCGTACTGCCAACGCCTTCCTTGCGAAGGAGATCCACATCGTCGGCCGCAGGCGATGGAACCGGCGCGGCGCCATGGTGACCGACCGCTACCAGCATGTCCGCCACCACCCGGACTCCGCGGCGCTGACCGTCTGGGCAGGGGCCGAAGGGCTGCCCATCATCGGGATCGACAATCTGCCCGGCTCGGTGCCTCTCGAGGTCACAGAGCTGCCGCGGCGCTGTGTGCTGCTCTTCGGGCAGGAAGGGCCCGGGCTGACGGCCGAGGCCCGCCGCCACGCCGCCATGGTGTGCTCGATCGCCCAGTTCGGCTCGACCCGCTCGATCAACGCGGGGGCGGCTGCGGCGATCGCGATGCACGCCTGGGTGCAGCGGCACGCACAGATTCCGCCCGCTTCTTAGCCGCTGCCGCCCGGGGGGCGGATGCACGGGTGTGACTCCATGGCTGAACTGCTCGTTTGTCCGGGCGGGTGGCCAAGGGGGCCGCATGTTCCGATGCCGCCCCCGGGAGGAGCGCCGATGTTGGCGGAACAGGCTCTGCTGGGCTCGCGGGCCCTGCGCGCCGCGCTGTGTGCGCGGCGGGATGTGCTCGACGAGGTGAAGCGGCTGCCGCTGCTGCCGGACCGGGAGCATACGACGGCGTCGATGCTCGCCGACTACTTCGAAGTGGACACGGTGCTGCTGCACCGGGTGGTCCGCCGGCACGCCGGGGAGCTGCGGAGCAACGGCTACCGACAGCTGAGGGGAGGCGAGCTGCGCGACTTCCTCACCGCGAACCTGCCCGGCCGGCGCATGGCCGGGCGGCTCCTCGGCGTGTTCACTCCCCAGGCCGCGCTGGTGCTCGCGATGCTCCTCGCGGACAGCGGTGTGGCGCATGCGGTGCGGCTGCGGCTGCTGGGGCCGCTCTCCGCACCCGGCGCCGTCTCCCCGGCGACGCGGCGCGCCCCGAAGCCGCCGCCGCAGCAGCAGCCACAGCCGCTCGTGCCGGCGGACGGGGCCGCCCAGCCGGCACGGCAGGAGCCCCGGCACTCCAGAACGCCGAAGACGGCGGTCGGCCGCCTCGCCGATGCCGTGCCCCTTCGCCGCGCCGGGCCGCCGAGGGGCGGCACGGCCCGCCGCTGACTCTCGGCGTGCCCTCGGTCGCGCCTCCGGTCGTCCGTCGAAGTCGGGCTGTTCATCGGCCCGACTTCGACGGGCCGTTCATCGGCCGACGGCGGGGCAGCCGGGCCGTCCGCGCAGGGCCGGTCGGTGCAGCCCCGCAGGTCGGCCCGCACCGGGTGCAGCGCGGTGCCCGCCCGGTGGATCGGCCGGGCCCATCGGGCCCGGCGGGCCCAGGCCATGCCGCTGGGACGCATGCGGGCGGGCGGCGGTCGGCTCAGGCCTGGCGGCGGATCTCCACCATGCGGAAGCGGTTGGAGACGAACGCGCCGTCGCACAGCGCGGCGTTCGCCGCCGGATTGCCCCCGGAGCCGTGGAAGTCGGAGAACGCGGCCGTCTGGTTGACGTACACCCCGCCGGTCAGGTTGAGGGACAGCTGGGCCGACTCCTCCAGGCAGACCTCCTCGACCGCCTGCTCCACCTCGGGGGAGGTCGTGTACGCGCCGACCGTCATCGCGCCCTTGTCGCGGATCGTGCGCCGCAGCAACTCCAGGGCGTCGGAGGTGGAGTCCACCGAGACCGCGAAGGACACCGGGCCGAAGCACTCCGACATATAGGCGGCCTCGGCGTCCGGCTTGGAGCCGTCGAGCTTGACGATGACGGGGGTGCGCACCACCGCGTCCGGGAAGTCCGGGTTGACGACCTCGCGCGAGGGCAGGGCGACCTCGCCCAGTCCCGCCGCGGCCTCCAGACGCGCTTTGACGTCCGGGTTGACCAGCGCGCCCAGCAGGGCGTTCGCCCGGACGTCGTCGCCCAGCAGCCCCTTCACCGCGCCGGCGAGGTCGGCCACCACCTCGTCATAGCTCCTGGGGCCCGCGTCCGTGGCGATGCCGTCCCTCGGGATGAGCACATTCTGCGGTGTGGTGCACATCTGACCGCTGTAGAGGGAGAGCGAGAAGGCCAGATTGGCCAGCATGCCCTTGTAGTCGTCGGTGGAGTCGACCACGACGGTGTTGACCCCGGCCTTCTCCGTGTAGACCTGCGCCTGGCGGGCGTTGGCCTCCAGCCAGTCGCCGAAGGCGGTCGAGCCCGTGTAGTCGATGATCCTGATCTCGGGGCGCACCGCCAGGGTCTTGGCGATGCCCTCGCCGGGGCGTTCGACGGCCAGGCAGACCAGGTTCGGGTCAAACCCCGCTTCGGCGAGCACCTCGCGGCACACGCGCACGGTGAGGGCGAGCGGCAGCACGGCGCGCGGGTGCGGCTTGACCAGGACCGGGTTGCCCGTGGCCAGGGAGGCGAACAGGCCCGGGTAGCCGTTCCACGTGGGGAAGGTGTTGCAGCCGATGAGCAGGGAGATGCCACGCCCCGCGGCGGTGAACTTCTTGCGCAGCTCCAGCGGGTCCCGCTTGCCCTGGGGCTTGGACCAGTCGGCCGCGGCGGGGGTGCGGGTCTGCTCCTCGTACGCGTACGCCACGGCTTCCAGGCCGCGGTCCTGGGCGTGCGGGCCGCCGGCCTGGAACGCCATCATGAAGGCCTGGCCGCTGGTGTGCATCACGGCGTGCGAGAACTCATGGGTGCGGGCGCTGATCCTGGCGAGGATCTCCACACACACCAGGGCGCGGGTCTCAGGGCCCGCCTCGCGCCAGGCGGCCATGCCGGCGCGCATGGCGGGCAGCAGCACGTCCACGTCCGCGTGGGGGTACTCGATGCCCAGCTCCGGGCCGTACGGCGACACCTCACCGCCCGTCCAGCCGTCGACGCCCGGCTGGTCGAGCTCGAAGCGGGAGCCCTTGAGGGCCTCGAACGCGGCCAGCCCCTCGGCGGGCGCGCTCTCCCCGTATGCCTTGGGGTGCTCGGGGTGCGGGGACCAGTAGGCACGGGTGCGGATCGCTTCGAGGGCCTGGTCGAGCGTGGGCCGGCGGGTCTCGGTCAGCTGCATTGCGGACCAACTCCTCGTCGAGCTGGGCAGGGAACGGATGACAGAGTTAGAGTAACCGAACGATCGGTCGGTACAAGGGGGCCTGGCGAAGCTGTGGAAAACTCATCGGGGAGGATCGCTCCCATGACCGCCATCGACGCCAACGGGCGAGACGCAGCCGCGCGAGATGCCGTCGGCCCCGGCGATGTCGTCGCCGTCGTCGGCACGGGCACCATGGGCCAGGGCATCGCCCAGGTCGCCCTGGTCGCCGGGCACCCTGTCCGCCTTCACGACGCCGTCCCCGGCCGCGCCCAGGAGGCCGCGAAGGGCATCTCCGCCCGTCTGGACCGGCTCGTGGAGAAAGGCCGGATGGAGCCGTCGCAGCGGGACGCCGCCCTGAAGCGGCTGCACCCCGCCGCGGAGCTCGCCGAGCTCGCGGACGCCGCGCTCGTCGTCGAGGCGGTGCTGGAGCGGCTCGACGTCAAGCAGGCGTTGTTCACCGCCCTCGAAGAGATCGTCTCCCGCGACTGTCTGCTGGCCACCAACACCTCCTCTCTCTCCGTGACCGCCGTGGCCGGAGCGCTGAAGCACCCCGGACGCTTCGTCGGGCTGCACTTCTTCAACCCCGCCCCGCTCCTTCCGCTGGTGGAGGTCGTCAGCGGTCACGCGACCCACGAGGCGGCTGCCGCCCGCGCCCGCGCGACCGTGGCGGCCTGGGGGAAAACCCCGGTGAGCTGCGCGGATCTGCCCGGCTTCATCGTCAACCGGATCGCCCGCCCCTTCTACGCCGAGGCCCTGCGCATCCACGAGGAGCGCGCCGCCGACCCGGCCACCGTCGACGCCGTGCTCCGGGAGTCGGGCGGCTTCGCCATGGGGCCCTTCGAGCTGACGGACCTGATCGGCCAGGACGTCAACGAGGCCGTCACACGCTCCGTCTGGGAGTCGTTCTTCCAGGACCCCAAGTTCACGCCGTCGCTCGCCCAGCGCCGCCTCGTCGAGTCGGGCAGGCTGGGCCGCAAGACCGGCCGGGGCTGGTTCCCGTACGGCTCCGAGGCCACCGCGCCCTCCCCCCGTACGGCTCCGCCCGCTCCCGCGCCCGGCTCCGTCACCGTCCACGGCGACCTGGCCCAGGCGGCAGCCCTGCCCGGCCTCGTCGAGGAGGCGGGCATCGCCGTCGTCCGCGGCGAGGGAGCCGGCGAGACCCGCCCGGGGTGGATCGAGCTGCCCGGCGGCGCCCGCCTCTGCCTGGCCGACGGGACCGCGGCAGGCGAGGCGGAGACGGCGGTGATCCACTTCGATCTCGCCCTCGACTACGCCCGATCCGGACGTATCGCCCTGGCTCCCGCCCCGACGGTCGGCGACGCCGCCCTGAGGGAGGCGGTCGGCCTTTTCCAGGCGCTCGGCAAGCAGGTCAGCGTGGTCGCCGGCATCCCCGGGCTGATCGTCGCCCGGACCGTCGCGATGCTCGTCGACTTCGCCCTCGACGCCGCCGCACGCGACGTGGCCTCCGCGGACGACATCGACACGGCGATGCGGCTCGGCGTCAACTATCCGCGCGGCCCCCTCGCCTGGGGCGAGGAGATCGGCCTGGACTGGGTCCTCACCGTTCTCGACGGGCTCCACAAGGCCTGCCCGACGGGGCGCTACGCCCCCTCGCAGGCGCTGCGCGGGAGGGCGGCCGCCGAGCGTGCGGCGGCGCGGAAGAGCAGGCAGGAGGACGCCTCATGACCACCCCCAGGCGCGATACGTACACCCCGGAGACGCTGCTGGGCGTCGCCGTGCAGATCTTCAACGAGCGCGGCTACGACGGCACGTCCATGGAGCACCTCTCCAAGGCCGCAGGCATCTCCAAGTCCTCCATCTACCACCACGTCTCGGGCAAGGAGGAGTTGCTGCGCCGCGCCGTCAGCCGGGCTCTGGACGCGCTGTTCGCGATCCTCGACGAGCCCGGGGCCCAGCGCGGGCGGACGATCGAGCAGGTCGAGCACGTCACCCGGCGCACCGTCGAGGTGCTGATGGCGGAACTGCCCTATGTGACGCTGCTGCTGCGGGTGCGCGGCAACACGCAGACCGAACGGTGGGCGATGGAGCGCCGCCGTGAGTTCGACCACCGCGTGGCCGATCTGCTGAAGGCCGCCGCAGCGGACGGCGATCTGCGTGCCGACGTCGACCCCAAGCTGGCGACCAGGCTGCTGTTCGGCATGGTCAACTCCCTGGTGGAGTGGTACCGGCCGCACCCCGGTACAGGCCACGACGAGAACCAGGTCGCCGAGGCGGTCGTGCGGCTGGCCTTCGACGGGTTGCGCGCGGACGCCTCGTAACGCCGCCCGCCGACCCCGGACTGCGGCGCCGGCGGGCAGGCGCGGGCCTCAGGAGTCGCGCAGCGGGTCCCCGGCCGAGCCGGGGCCGGGGTCGAGGTCCGTCTCCTCGAAGACCAGCAGTGTGCGGGTCGACAGCACCTCCGGGATGGACTGGAGCCGGGTCAGGACCAGTTCGCGCAGGGTGCGGTTGTCCGGGGTGTGCACCAGCAGCAGTACGTCGAAGTCACCGCTGACCAGGGCGATGTGCGCGGCTCCCGGAAGCGCCTGCAGCTGCTCGCGCACGGTGCGCCAGGAATTCTGAACGATCTTGAGCGTGATGTAGGCGGACGCGCCCTGGCCCGCGCGCTCATGGTTGACCCGGGCGCTGAAGCCGCGGATGACTCCGTCGTCCATGAGCCGGTTGATCCGTGCGTAGGCGTTCGCCCGCGACACATGGACCCGGTCGGCGACGGAGCGTATCGATGCTCTGCCGTCGGTCTGCAGGATGCGCAGGATGTCCCGGTCGATCGAGTCGAGCGGACGTGCCGGGGGCAGCTGCTCCATACGGTCCCCGCCCTCGGCCATTTGTTCAGCTGGCATGTCCCCCCGCCTCTCTCGTATGGACGACCTGTCTCCATGAGAGGCTGTGGAGAACCGTTTGTCCACAGGCTTGCGTCGCCTGTAGCCAAAATGCGCCCACGACCGAACAATCGGTTGGTGAGGCACGCCACACTCCCCGTGCCGCTTCGTCGTCGCCCCCACGAGGAGGTGCTCGCGTTGAGAAAGAGCAGCATGTCGGTGCAGGAGCTGCCCGGCGCCACTGCCTACCGGCCCACCCCGCCACCGGCGTGGCAGCCCCGTACGGACCCCGCCCCGCTGCTGCCGGACCCGGAGCCGTACCGGGTGCTGGGCACCCAGGCCGCGGGCGCCGTCGACCCCGAGCTGCTGCGCAGGCTCTACCGCGAGCTGGTGCGCGGCCGCCGGTACAACGCTCAGGCGACGGCCCTGACGAAGCAGGGCCGGCTGGCCGTCTACCCGTCCAGCACCGGCCAGGAGGCCTGCGAGGTGGCCGCCGCGCTGGCCCTCGAAGAGCGCGACTGGCTCTTTCCCAGCTACCGCGACACGCTCGCGGCCGTCGCCCGCGGCCTCGATCCGGTGCAGGCCCTCACGCTGCTGCGCGGCGACTGGCACACCGGATACGACCCCCGCGAGCACCGCATAGCTCCGCTGTGCACCCCTCTCGCCACCCAGCTGCCGCATGCCGTGGGGCTGGCCCACGCGGCCCGGCTCAAGGGGGACGACGTGGTCGCCCTCGCCATGGTCGGGGACGGCGGCACCAGCGAGGGCGACTTCCACGAGGCGCTGAACTTCGCCGCCGTATGGCAGGCCCCGGTCGTCTTCCTGGTGCAGAACAACGGCTTCGCGATCTCGGTGCCGCTGGCCAAGCAGACAGCCGCACCCTCGCTCGCCCACAAGGCCGTGGGCTACGGCATGCCCGGCCGTCTGGTCGACGGGAACGACGCGGCAGCCGTGCACGAGGTCCTCGCCGACGCCGTCGCCCGAGCCAGGCGCGGCGGCGGGCCGACGCTCATCGAGGCCGTGACCTACCGCATCGACGCCCACACCAACGCCGACGACGCCACGCGCTACCGGGGTGAGAGCGAGGTCGAGACCTGGCGGGCGCACGATCCGATCCGGCTGCTGGAACGGGAGCTGACCGAACGGGGTCTCATCGACGACGACGGCGTCAAGGCGGCGGCCGACGCCGCGGAGACGATGGCGGCCACGCTGCGTGAGCGGATGAACGCCGACCCGGTGCTGGACCCGATGGACCTGTTCGAGCACGTCTACGCCGAGCAGACCGCTCAGCTGCGCGAACAGGCGGCCCAGCTGCGGGCGGAGCTCGACGCCGAAGGAGAGACCCGATGAGCACGGCCGCTGTGCAGCAGCCGGCCGGCGTCAGGCCGGCGACCATGGCGCAGGCCCTGCAGCGCGCCATGCGCGACGCGATGGCCGAGGACCCGTCCGTCCATGTGCTGGGCGAGGACGTCGGCACGCTCGGCGGGGTCTTCCGGGTCACGGACGGTCTCGCCGCGGAGTTCGGCGACGACCGCTGCACGGACACGCCGCTCGCGGAGGCGGGCATCCTCGGCACGGCCGTGGGGATGGCGATGTACGGGCTGCGGCCGGTGGTGGAGATGCAGTTCGACGCCTTCGCCTATCCGGCGTTCGAGCAGCTGATCAGCCATGTGGCGCGGATGCGCAACCGCACCCGCGGCGGGATGCCGCTGCCGATCACGGTACGCGTCCCGTACGGCGGAGGGATCGGCGGAGTCGAGCACCACAGCGACTCGTCGGAGGCGTACTACATGGCGACTCCGGGGCTCCACGTCGTCACGCCCGCGACCGTCGAGGACGCCTACGGGCTGCTGCGCGAGGCCATCGCCTCGGACGACCCGGTCGTCTTCCTGGAGCCCAAGCGGCTGTACTGGTCCAAGGCCCCGTGGTCGCCCGACGCTCCGGCTGCGGTCGAGCCGATAGGGCGCGCCGCGGTCCGGCGCACCGGCCGCAGCGCCACACTCATCACCTACGGCCCCTCCGTGCAGGTCTGCATGGAGGCCGCCGAGGCCGCCACGGCCGAGGGCTGGGACCTCGAGGTCGTCGATCTGCGCTCGCTCGTCCCCTTCGACGACGAGACGGTCTGCGCATCCGTGCGCCGCACGGGACGTGCCGTGGTGGTGCACGAGTCCACCGGCTTCGGCGGGCCGGGCGGGGAGATCGCCGCCCGGGTCACCGAGCGCTGCTTCCACCATCTTGAGGCTCCGGTGCTGCGGGTGGCCGGCTTCGACATCCCGTATCCGCCGCCGATGCTGGAGCGGCACCACCTGCCCGGAGTGGACCGGGTCCTGGACGCGGTCGCCCGGCTGCAGTGGGAGGCGGAGAGCTGATGGCCCAGGTGCTCGAATTCAGGCTCCCCGATCTCGGGGAGGGCCTCACAGAAGCGGAGATCGTCCGCTGGCTGGTGGCTGTGGGCGACGTCGTCACGGTCGACCAGCCGGTCGTCGAGGTCGAGACGGCCAAGGCGATGGTGGAGGTGCCCTGTCCGTACGGGGGCGTGGTCACCGCGCGCTTCGGCGAGGAGGGGGCCGAACTGCCCGTCGGCGCCCCGCTGCTGACGGTTGCGGTGGGGGCGGGGGACGACGCGGGCAGCGCCGGCGGACCGGCCGGATCCTCCGACGCTGCCGGCGCCTCCGGCGAGCCGTCTGGTGAATCGTCCGGCAACGTCCTCGTCGGGTACGGCACCGGAGCGCCCGCCGCCCGCCGTCGGCGCATCCGCCCCGCGCACCAGGGTGCGGGAGTCGCCGCCCGGCCGGACAGCGGCGGCCGCGCCGTGGCCTCGGCGCAGGCGGCCGCGAGTCCCGGGACCCGCGATGGCTCGACCGGCGTCGCCGCGCCGCAGGGGACGACTGTGCGCATCGACGGCGGACGCCCGCGGACGCGCCCCGAGGCCGACGGGCCCGTGCCCGTCATCTCGCCCCTCGTACGCAGGCTGGCCCGGGAGAACGGGCTGGATCTGCGGCAGCTGACCGGATCCGGGCCCGATGGACTGATCATGCGGGCCGACGTCGAGAGCGCGCTGCGGGCCGCAGAGAGCGTGCCCGAGCCGGCTGCCGCCGCAGCCTCCGGGGCTGCCGTGCCGCGCACCGTCGCACAGGGCGCGGAGCGCATTCCGCTGCGCGGAGTGCGCGGAGCCGTGGCGGACAAGCTGTCGCGCAGCAGGCAGGAGATCCCCGACGCCACCTGCTGGGTCGACGCGGACGCCACGGAGCTGATGGCCGCGCGGGCCGCGATGAACGGCGCGGGCGGACCGAAGATCTCGGTGCTCGCCCTGCTCGCCCGGATCTGCACGGCGGCGCTTGCCCGCTACCCCGAGCTGAACTCCACCGTCGACCTCCAGGCACGGGAGATCGTGCGGCTGCCCGAGGTGCACCTCGGTTTCGCGGCGCAGACGGAGCGCGGCCTCGTCGTCCCCGTCGTCAAGGACGCACACGACCGCTCTGCCGAGTCGCTGACCGAGGAGTTCGCGCGGCTGACGCAGGCGGCCCGGGAGGGCACGCTCACTCCGGCCGACCTCACGGGCGGGACGTTCACGCTCAACAACTACGGCGTATTCGGGGTGGACGGCTCCACGCCGATCATCAACCACCCCGAGGCGGCGATGCTCGGAGTCGGCCGGATCGTGCCCAAGCCCTGGGTGCACCGCGGCGAGCTGGCCGTTCGCCAAGTCGTCCAGCTGTCCTTGACGTTCGACCACCGCGTGTGCGACGGCGGGACCGCCGGAGGGTTCCTGCGGTATGTGGCCGACTGCGTGGAACAGCCCTCCGTGCTGCTGCGCACGCTGTAGCTCACAGCCCGCCTGCGGGCTGTGAGAGATCCACAGGGGGTCCACGGCGGGGCGATCGGGGACCATACTTGTCGGGGTGACCGTCAACGCCTCGCACCCCGTGTCCCCCGTGCCCCCCGCGTATGACGCCGTCGTCCTCGCCGGAGGCGCGGCCAGGCGGCTCGGCGGCGTGGACAAACCGGCCGTGAGCGTGGGCGGGCGCGCTCTCCTGGACCGGGTGCTGACCGCGTGCCGGGGAGCAGGGCGCACCGTCGTCGTAGGCGGGCGCAGGGCCACGGCCCGCCCCGTGCTCTGGACGCGGGAGGAGCCGCCCGGCGGCGGCCCGCTTGCCGCGCTCGCCGCCGGGGTGCGGCGTACGGAGGCCGAGGTGGTGCTGGTGCTCTCCGCCGATCTGCCCTTCCTCGGTGCGGAAACGGTACGGCGGCTGCTCGACGCCTTGGGGTCGAGCGGGCGCGAGGGGGCGCTCCTCACCGATCCCGAGGGGCGTGACCAGCCACTGGCGGCCGTCTACCGCGCGGAGCCGCTCCGCCGGGAGATAGCCCTGCTCGCCGCCGAACACGGGCATCTCTCCGGGCTTCCGCTGCGTCTGTTGACTCAGGAGCTTCATCTCGCCCGGATCGACGCCGAGTCGTCGGCCTCCTTCGACTGCGACACCTGGGAGGACGTTGCCGCAGCCCGGGCCCGCATCAGGGAGCATGGGAGCGTGCTGGACCAATGGATCACCGCAGTCAAGGACGAGCTGGACGTCGAACTCGACGTCGATGTGAAGGCTCTGCTCGACCTCGCCCGTGACGCCGCGCACGGCGTCGCCCGCCCCGCTGCTCCGCTCACCACGTTCCTGGTGGGATATGCGGCGGCCCAGGCGGGCGACGGCAGTGCGCAGGCGGTCGCGGAGGCTGTGCGCAAGGCCGCCGCACTCGCCGCACGGTGGGCGGCCGAGACCGCCGAGACCGCCGAGAGCGCAGAGGGTGCCGAGACCGCCGAGAGCGCGGAGGGTGCAGAGGGTGCGGCAGGCCGTGAGAGCGGGGCCGACGCAGGATGACCGGGAACGACCACAGGAACCGTGCCGACGCCGGGCACGGCGAGGGCGCCGGGGCCCGGGACGTACGAGGCGACAGCGCAGCCCCGGACGCGCCTGAGGATGCCCACGACGCAGCTCGGAACGTCGCTCACGAGGCAGCTCAGGACGTCGCCGAGGACGCTGCCCGCGATGCCGCCCAGGACGTCTCCCAGGACATCGACGGCGTCGCCGACGCCCTCGCACTCGTCGGCCGGAACGCACAGCAGCCCGGACGGCCCGGACGGCCCGGACAGTCCGGACGGCTCGGACGGCCCGGACAGCAGGGCCCGCCGGGCGATGCGGGCCGCACAGGACACACGGCGCGGGAACAGGGCCACGGAGCCGCCCGAGGCGTTCCTGGCGGCTCCGGCGGGCACCAGGCCACCCCGTGGCCCGACGCCCGTGCCCTCGCCGCCAGGCTCGGGCGCAGCGCCCCGCCCCGCACCCGTCGAACGGCCCTGGACCAAGCGCTCGGGCAGGTGCTCGCCGAGCCGCTGCCCGCGCTCTGCGACCTGCCGTCGTTCGACACCTCCGCCATGGACGGCTGGGCGGTCGCAGGTCCGGGCCCCTGGACCGTCCGCGAAGGGGACTCGGTCCTCGCGGGCCAGGACACCGGACGTGCGCCTGCACTGCCCGACGGCTCCGCCGTGCGCATCGCGACCGGGGCCCGCATCCCCCACGACGCCACTGCCGTGATCCGCAGTGAGCATGCCCGCATCGGACCTGGCAAGCGGCAGCTGCACGCCCTGCGTCCGGTGGTTCCCGGGCAGGACATCCGGCCCCGCGGCCAGGAGTGCCGCATCGGCGATCAGCTGCTGTCGGCCGGCGCCGCCGTCACCCCCGCCGTGGTGGGGCTGGCCGCCGCCGCGGGGTACGACGCGCTGCCCCTTGTGCCCCGGCCCCGTGTCGAGGTGCTCGTCCTCGGCGATGAGCTGCTCAGCTCCGGACTCCCCCGCGACGGGCTGATCCGCGATGCGCTGGGGCCCATGCTCGGTCCCTGGCTGCGGACCCTGGGTGCCGAGGTGACGGCCGCCCGCCGCCTCGGCGATGACGCGGAGGCTCTTCACGAGGCGGTCATGGGCTCCGCGGCGGACCTGGTGCTCACCACGGGCGGCACCGCCGCCGGCCCCGTCGACCATGTCCACCCCGTCCTGCGGAAGGCCGGCGCGGAGCTGCTGGTGGACTCCGTCGCCGTACGCCCCGGGCATCCCATGCTGCTGGCCCGCCTCACCGCGTCCGGCGACGCCGGTGGGCGGGCCCGCTATCTGGTGGGGCTGCCGGGGAACCCGCTGGCCGCCGTCTCCGGGCTGCTGACACTCGCCGAACCGCTGCTCCGGGGGCTGGCCGGCCGCCCCGCCTCCCTCCCGTACAGTGCTCCCGTCCGTGACGCGGTGCATGGACATCCGTACGACACCCGGCTGGTGCCCGTCGTCCACCGGGACGACCGGTTGGTGCCGTTGCACTACAACGGGCCGGCCATGCTGCGGGGCATCGCGGGTGCGGACGGGCTGGCCGTGGTCAGGCCGGGCGGTGCGCGTCCGGGAGACTTGCTGGAGGTCCTCGACCTGCCCTGGACGGCCGGGACCGGCGAAGGAGGGTGTTTCACGTGAAACTTCCCGGTCAGGACGCCATGGCCCGGCAGGCGGAAGAGCGACTGATCACCAGTCGGGTGAAACTCCCCCGCCGGGTTGTCGAGCAGCCGCTTCGGCAGGTTGCCAAGCGGCTGCTGATGGCTCTCGGCGTCCTTATGCTGACCGTGCTGATCACCTGGATCGACCGGGACGGCTACACCGACAGCGCAGACGGCTCCCTCGACTTCCTCGACTGCGTCTACTACGCGACGGTCACGCTCTCCACCACCGGCTACGGGGACATCGCGCCCGTCAGCGAGGCGGCGAGGCTCACCAATGTGCTGTTGGTGACTCCGCTGCGCGTGCTTTTTCTGATCATTCTGGTCGGCACCACTCTTGAGGTCCTCACCGAGCGGACCCGGGAGGAATGGCGGCTGAACCGCTGGAGGCAGCGCTTGCGAGATCACACGGTGATCGTCGGATTCGGCACCAAGGGCCGTTCGGCGATCAGGACGTTGACGGCCACAGGGCTGAAGAAGGAACAGATCATCGTCGTCGACCCCAGCAGCAAGGTGATCGACACGGCGAACGCCGAAGGGTACGTCGGCGTCATCGGGGATGCGACACGCAGTGATGTGCTGCTGCGCGCCGAGGTGCAGAAGGCGCGTCAGATCGTGATCGCCACACAGCGGGATGACACGGCGGTGCTGGTCGCCCTGACGGCACGTCAGCTCAACCGCGGGGCGAAGATCGTCGCGGCGGTGCGGGAAGAGGAGAACGCGCCGCTGCTGCGCCAGTCCGGGGCGGACGCGGTCATCACCAGCGCGAGCGCGGCGGGCCGGCTGCTGGGCCTGTCGGTGCTGAGCCCCAGTGCGGGCACGCTGATGGAGGATCTCATCCAGCAGGGCAGCGGACTCGATCTTGTGGAACGGCCGGTGATAAAGGCCGAAGTGGGCCGGAGCGTACGGGAGACGGACGATCTGGTGGTGAGCGTGCTCAGAGGCCACCGGCTGCTGGGCTACGACGATCCGGCGGCCAGTCCCCTGCAGCTCACGGACCGCCTGATCACGATTGTGCGCGCCGCGAACGACACGACCGTGGAGCCGCAAGAGTAGCCTCGCCGCCATGCATGCGATCACGATTCCCCAACCCGGCGGTCCCGAGGCGCTGATCTGGGCGGAGGTGCCCGATCCGGCGCCAGGCGAGGGCGAGGTGCTTGTCGATGTCGCCGCGAGTGCGGTGAACCGGGCGGATCTGCTGCAACGGCAGGGGTACTACGACCCGCCGCCCGGCGCCTCCCCTTACCCCGGCCTTGAGTGTTCCGGCCGGATCGAGGCCGTCGGGCCCGGGGTGTCCGGGTGGGCGGTCGGCGATGAGGTGTGCGCGCTGCTGACGGGCGGCGGCTATGCGGAGAAGGTCGCCGTGCCGGCGGGGCAGCTGCTGCCGGTGCCGCAGGGCATGGACCTGGTGACGGCGGCGGCGCTGCCGGAGGTCACCGCGACGGTGTGGTCCAACGTGTTCATGATCGCGCATTTGCGGCCGGGTGAGACGCTGCTGGTGCACGGTGGTGCGAGCGGCATCGGCACGATGGCCGTCCAACTGGCCAAGGCGGTGGGCGCGCGCGTCGCGGTGACGGCGGGCGGGCCCGAGAAGCTGGCGCGGTGCGCGGAGCTGGGCGCGGACGTTCTGATCGACTACCGGGAGCAGGACTTCGTCGCGGAGCTCCGCAAGGCGACGGACGGGGCCGGGGCGGATGTGATCCTCGACATCGTCGGTGCGAAGTATCTGGACCGGAATGTGAAGGCGCTGGCGGTCAACGGGCGGTTGGCGGTGATCGGCCTTCAGGGCGGGGTCAAGGGCGAGCTGAACCTGGGCGCGCTGCTGAGGAAGCGGGGGGCGATCACGGCGACGTCCTTGCGGGGGCGGCCGCTGGGGGAGAAGGCGGCGATCGTGGCGGCGGTGCGGGAGCATGTGTGGCCGCTGATCGAGGCGGGGCGCGTGCGGGCGGTGGTGGACCGCGCCGTGCGATTGCGGGACGCGGGAGAGGGGCACCGGGTGCTGGACTCCGGTGAGCATGTGGGCAAGGTGCTGCTGGTGGCGGAGTAGACGGGGCTGCCCCGCAGCCCCCGGATGCAGTGGTCTTCCCCCGGGGGTGGGCGGGGCCGGGAGGGGCCGGGTGCGTGTGGTCCCTCCCGGCAGGGGTCAGAGGTACGGGCCCGAGCGGGCCGAGGTGTGGGGGTGGGGTTCGTCGTCCTCGTGGTGGACGCCCGGGGGGAGCGCGCGGCGCATCTGTTCCAGTTGGGCGCGGGCGGCCATCTGCTGGGCGAACAGCGTGGTCTGGATCCCGTGGAAGAGGCCCTCCAGCCAGCCCACCAACTGGGCCTGCGCGATGCGCAGTTCCGCCTCGGTGGGGACCGTGCCCTCGGTGAAGGGAAGGGAGAGGCGTTCGAGCTCCTCGACCAGCTCGGGGGCGAGGCCGTCCTCCAGCTCCTTGATGGAGCCGGCGTGGATCGCCTTCAGACGGGCCCGGCTGGCTTCGTCCAGAGGAGCCGCGCGGACTTCCTCGAGCAGCTGCTTGATCATGCTGCCGATGCGCATGACCTTCGCAGGCTGCTCGACCATGTCCGTGACCGGGATCTCGCGGGACTCGTCATCGGTGTCGCCGCCGCCGAGCGCCATGCCGTCCTGGCCCACTACCAGGACGTGCGGACTCTCCTGCGACCGTTCATTCCTCGGCATCTCCATGCCGCCATTCTCTCGCACCAGCATGTCTGCACACGGTGTGCCCCCGGAAGAGAGTGATCCACCCTCCTCCGGGGGCGTACAGGGCCCTCAGGCAGTCTCGCGGCGGGCGAGTGCGCCGCGCGAGCGGGTGACCAGCGCGGCCAGCAGGGCCGCGCCCACCGGGACGGCGACCAGGAGTGCCGCCAGCGTCGCCCAGGGGATGACGACCGGCACATGCGGATCCGAGGCGAGACCGCCCCAGCCGTTGTCCAGCGCCTCCTGGTACCACTTGAGCTGCTCGCGCCGCTCGGTGAGCCGCAGCCCGATCGCCGGCAGCACACCGGCTGCCGATCCGAGCAGCACACCCATCGCCGCCACCACGCCGCACTGGAAGCCGCTGAGCGTCCGCCGCACCCGCGGGGGCGCCCCGACCGCCGCGAGCGTCTTCAGATCGGCCTCCGCGTCGGCCTGCGCAAGACCGGTCGCGATGCCCGCCGCGCCGATGGTGATCAGTCCGGCGAAGACGGTCAGCGCCAGCAGGATGATGCTGTTCTCGCTGGTGTAGCCCTCCTCGATATGGAGCATCACCGACGATCCGGTCTTGTCGAGCTCGCCCTCCAGCCGCTGGCGCTGCTCGGTGCTCGGCAGCGAGTCGGTGGAGTAGTACGCACCCAGCGGCAAGGTCGTGAGCCCGGCCGCCTTGGCCGCAGCAGGCGGCACGATCACCGACAGGCCGTAGGCGTCGACGTCGTCCGCCGTCCGATGGACACGGAACGACTTGATCTCGCCCGGCGCCTCCCTGCCCTCGTCGAACGCCTTGCCCGCGGCCTCCGTGTCCGTGATCAGCTTGATCCGGACCGTCCCGTCCTCGTCCGTCCCGTCGTCGGTTCCGTCCCTGCCGTCGGTTCCGTCCTTGCCGTCGTCGTTCCCGCCGTCGCCGTTCTTGTCGATGTAGCGCTTGTCGAAGACCACGGCCTGTCCGCCCGCCAGCGCCTTCGCCGCCGCCGGGTCGTCGATCTCCAGCACCTTCAGCAGCGACGCGTCGGCGACCACCACGCCGTCGGGGACGTACACGCCCCGTCCGCCCGACTGCTGGCAGCGCCAGTCCTCGGCGAGCTTGCGGCGCTCCTCCTTGCTGAACCGTTCCGCGGGATCGCCGTCCGGGTTCGCCGGGTCGGTCGCCCACAACGGACACCTGTTCTGCGGGGGCACGACGACCTCATAGCTGCCGCAGCCGTCGGACCCGCCCCACACCGAGCAGTTGGCGCTCCCGACCGAGATCCGGTCCATGTCCGCCCGTACCTCGACGGGCAGCAGCTTCTGCACGGTGGAGCGCACGGCGGGCACGTCACGCGCCGAACCCGCCTCGCCCATGATCACCGACACCGCGCCGTACGGCAGCTGCGCCTTGTACTCGGCACGCTGCTGGGCGTCGCTGCTCGCCGCGTATGTGGCCACGGCGACCGTGCCCGCGACGGCGGCCAGCACCGCCGCGACGGCGGGCGCGGTGCGGCCCCGGTTGCGCACCGCGTCCCGCAGCGCCAGCCGCGGCGAGAGCGGCAGCAGCCGCCCCGTGCGCCCGAACAAGCCCACCAGGGCGGGCGTCATGGCGACGACGCCCAGCTCGGCGAGGGCGCTGCCGCCCGCCACGATGGCGAACTGGTCTGAGAAGACCGAGCCGTACAGCGCGATCGCCGCGCCCAGCACCGTTGCCAGCAGGCCGATCACCGGCAGTACCCGACTGCTCCTGCGTACGCCGCGCCGGCCGGTGAGTGAGGCGAGCACCGTCTGCCGGGACGAGGTGACAGCCGGCACGATCGCGGCCAGCAGGCCCGTGAGCACGGCCAGCAGCCCGATGCCCAGCAGCTCCAGCGGACGGATGTCGAAGTGGCCGAAGCGCCGGCCGATGTACTCCTCCAGAACCGGCCGCAGCGCATACGTCAGCGCCAGCCCGAGGGCCGTGCCGACGACCGCCGCGGCGACGCCGATGACCAGACCGCCGGACAAGACGACGGCCCGGATATGGCGGCGTTCACCGCCGTTGGCGCCCACCAGACCCAGCTGGCGGCGCGAGCGCCGCGCGCCGACCGCGAAGGCGGGGCCGGCGAGCAGGCAGATCTCCAGCATTGCCAGACCGACGACCGTGCCGATCGCGGCGAGAGCGGCGGCCTTGGCGCTCGCGCTCATGCCGAAGTCGCCCCAGTTGTTCTTCTGGTAGAACGGCACGTCCGACTTGGCCGGGGGATCGAGGTCGACGACCCGCGAATGGACCACCACGCCCTTGGTGTTGGTTTCCTTGACCATGTTCCACGTGAAACCGCCCGGCAGGCTCACCAGATAGGTGGCCTCGGCCCCCGTGCCGGGCAGGCCGTCCGCCTTCAGCGCCTTGTCGAGCGGGGCAAGAAGGGCGCCGGGAAGGGCGTTGACCTGGTCGGACTTCAGCGAGTCGGAGAGCTCGTACGACCCCACGACCGTGTACTCGCGGTCAAATCCGCGTGCCCTCAGCGTCGAACCGACCTGCAGACCGCTGGAGGCGAGGAAGTGCGTGGTCGCCGCGACCTCGGTGCCGTCGGCCGGGAAGCGGCCGCTGACCAGTGTCAGCATGCCCTTCGCCATCGGGTCGGCGGCCTTCAACTCCCGTATCTCGGTGTGCAGCAGACCGTGCTCGGTACGCAGCTTCGCCGAACCGGTGGCGTCCTTCAGGGTCTTGGCACCCTGGGGCGCCGCCTTGGTGACATCGGTGCTGCCTTCCGGGTACGGCTTGTCCTCGAAGTCGTCGGCGGGCGTGTAGTTTTCCCCGTTGGGCGTCTGAAGGACGGGGACGCCGCCGTAACCGGGGTCGGTCAGCCGGGCGTCTGCCGCGCCCAGGGAGCGCTCCAGCTTCTGCTCCGTGGACAGTTCGGCGCTGCGCAGTGTCAGATCGGCCGCGCTCACCCCGAGGATGGGCAGGGCGATCATCGCCAGGACGAGGAAGCTGCGCCCCTTGGAGCGCCAGGCGTCGCGGCGGGCGATGCGGATCGCGGCGCGCCAGGAGTGGTACCAGGTGATCACAGTTCGGCCGCCTGGCCCGTCAGCAGGGAGTCCGCCTGGCTGCGCACCGTCTGGTCGACGACCGCGCCGTCGCGCAGGAAGACAACGCGGTCCGCCCAGGCCGCGAAGCGCGGCTCATGGGTGACGAGGATGCCGGCGGCGCCCGCGTCGCAGCGGGAGCGGAGCAGGGCGAGCACCGACTCCCCGGTCTCGGAGTCCAGGGCTCCGGTGGGCTCGTCGGCGAGGACCAGCCGACGGTCGCCGACGAGGGCGCGGGCGATCGCCACCCGCTGCTGCTGGCCGCCGGACATCTCGTCCGGGAAGCGGTCGGCGAGATGCCCGAGCTCCATCTCCTCCAGCGCGGTCACCGCCTCTCCGCGTGCCTTGCGCGCGGAGACGCCGTCGAGTTCGCGCGGCAGCGCGACGTTCTCGGCCGCGGTCAGGGCCGGTATCAGGTTGTAGTCCTGGAAGACATAGCCGATGCTGCGGCGGCGCAGCGCGGCGAGCGTCTTGCGGTCGGCGGTGGTGATGTCGGTGTCCTCGACGACGACCCGTCCGGACGTGGGGGTGTCGAGGCCGCCCGCGATCGTCAGCAGCGTGGACTTTCCGGACCCCGACGGGCCCATGACCGCGACGAGTTCCCCGGGGAAGACGTCGAGGTCGACGCCTCGCAGAGCGTGCACCTCGGTGGCCCCGCTGCCGTGGACACGGCTCAGCTGCTGAAGCCTCAGCACGGGTCGCTGTTGTCCCTGTGATGTGTGTGGCGACTGTGTGGACATGGAAGGGCCCCCCTTGGGCGGTTGCGTATGGATGCACGGGGGCGCGCCCGGTCAGATGGCGCGCGTGTGCATGAGCGGTGGTACGGAGGACAGGGCCGGCGGTGCGGAAGATGTGACCGGCCCCGGTGTCACGAGGAGCGGGCCGGATGCGCGGGGCCGGTGTTCCGGCGGGGCTGCGATGCGCCGTGGGCGGATGATGCGCCTTGGACAGAGGGCGCGTCGCGGATGGGCGGTGCGCCGTGCACAGGCGGTGCGCCCGGCCCCGCCGCCGCGGAAAGGCGGATGAGCCGGGCCTCACAGTGGTCGAGCCAGCGCGCCTCGGCCTCGGTCTGGAAGATCAGCTGTTCCAGCACCAGCAGCCAGGCCACATCGTCCCGTTCCTTCGGGCCCCCGCCCTCGACGGCGGCCAGGGCCTGCGCCTTGAGACGGGTGTAGTCCTGCATCGCCTTCACCGTGTGGCGGCGCTGGGACTGGATGACATCACGGATGTCCACCCCCGGTGCGCCGACGGCCATGGCGAGTTTGATGGCCAGTTCGTCACGGGGCGGGCTGCTGCGGTCCACGGGCGTCTCGAACCAGCTCTTCAGCTCTGTGCGCCCCGCGTCAGTGATCGCGTAGAGCGCGTGCCCCGCGGCGTCCTCGCCGTCCTGGGCGACCATGCCGTCGCGTTCCAGGCGGTTGAGGGTCGTATAGACCTGCCCCACGTTGAGCGGCCAGGTGGCGCCGGTGCGGGACTCGAACTCCGTACGGAGCTGAGAGCCGTATCGGGGGCCCCGTTCAAGCAGGGCGAGAAGACCGTGGCGGATGGACATACTCAGTATGTATACCGGGTATGCCGACGTGGGCCAACCGACCTGAGACGGATGGCGTGGGTAGGCCCTGAGGCGGACGGACCGCCCTGCGGAGGACGGTCGGCCGGGCAGCGGCGCGGGCGCGGGCGCGACCGAGGGGTTGAAGCGAAGCGGACCGGGGAGTCAGCGGCGGCGCAGTCGCAGGCCCAGAAAGCCCAGCCCGAGCCCCATGAGCGTCATTCCGGCCCCCAGGGACAGGGGAGAGATCCGGTGCGGCTCGCCCTCGGCGAGGGGGCGGTCGTCACGGTTGCGGGCGTCCGCCGGACCGGTGAGGCTCGCTGCCGGCGGGAGGGGGACGACGGCGCTGCCCTCGCCGTCCGGGGGCGGGTACGTCTCCTCGCCGCCGGGCGTCATCGCCTCCCCGGGAGGGGGCCTGTGCCCATCCGGACGCCTGAAGTCCCCCTGCAGCCGGGAGTCCGAGCCGGTGTCGCGGCCCTGAGTCTGCGTGCCGGCCGTGGGCGCGACGCCGCCCGACGCCGTGGGGGCGGGTGCGGTGGCGGAGCCGGAGGCGGCCGGGGTGCCGTCCGTGCCGTCCGGGCTCGGCGATGCGGGTGTGCTCTGGCTCTCGGGCGGGCGGGGGCTGCGGCTCCCCGGCCGCCGTCCGGGCCGGGGCCGTCCCTCCCCCGCCTGCCGCCCCGCGAAGGACGAAGAAGCGGTCGGCGCCGCGCCGTCGGTCGGTTCGTCCGCTGCAGCCGGCGCCGGCGCCGGCGCCGGCGCCGGCGCCGGCGCCGGCGCCGGAGTCGGAGTCGGGGCGGCTGCGGCGGAGGAAGGCGCGGCGGCCGCGGCGGAGGAAGGCGGGGGGGCCGCGGTGTACTCCGGCGGCGAGGCGGCGAGGGTCAGCGCCGCCGTGGCCGCGGCGGTGACCACGCACCGAGTGCCGAGCCGCCTGGGTGTCACCGGGTGACCCTCCCGTGCCGAGCCGCCGAGTTCCGCTTGGTGAACTCAGCGTCACATGCCGTGACGTATCCGGCATCTCGGACATGCTGCACTTTTGGGGTGTGGTGCTTGTTTCAGGTCAGGCGGGGCATTCGCTTCGGGCGCGGGCCCGCCCCGGCGTGAGCAAGGTCGGACGGGGCCCGGTCGGACAGGGTCCCGCCCAGCGAAGCCGGTGGAGCGCCGGCTTGGTCGGGTGTCGGCACGGTGGAGCGCCGGCCCAGCGAAGCCGGCGGCCCCGTCGGGCGTCGACCCGGTCGAGCGCAGGCCCCCTGGGTCGTCGGCCCACTGGGGTGTCAGCCCGTTGGAGCGCCGGCCCCGTCGGCCGCCGACCCGGTCGAGCGCATGCTCAGTCGGCCGGGTTGCCCGTGGAGACCTCGAGGGTGAAGGTCGCGTTGTCCTCGGAGATATCGGTGTCGGCCAGCGGGAACTGGGAGATCACGATGTCCTCGCCCCACTGGGCGTTGTCGACGCGCCTCTCGTTGATCTTCCAGCCCTGGGTCTGGGCGCACTCCTTGACCGAGAGGATGTCCTTATAGACAAAGTCGGGCGCCTGCACCTTTGAGGGGTCGTACGAGCTCTCCCGCGCGTCCGAGCACTCGGTCTTCTTGATCGTCCGGTGCCGCTCCGGGGCCTTGTACCCGGCCTTCTCAGACTCGCCGGCGCTTGCGCTCGTCTCGCCGCCGCCCTGGTCGCCCGTGCCGTCGTCCTTGTTGAACGCGACCGCTGCGACCACACCGCCGACTGTGAGCAGCGCCACGGCGATCGCCCCCACGATGACCGGCATGTTCCGCCGCCCGCCGCCGCTGCCGCCGCCCGCGGGGGCCGGCTGGGGCGCGATCGTGTACGGGGGCGGGGTCGCCGCGCCGTGCGGCTGCTGGTAGCCGGGGGCGGGCGTGTGCGCGGGCGAGGCGTTCTGCGGATAGCCGTAGTGCGGCTGCGGCTGTGGCTGGGCCTGCGGCTGGGCCTGGGGCGCGGGGGTCCCGTAGGCGCCCTGCGGGGCCGGGGCCGGGGCCGGGGCCGGTCCCGGGGCCGGCGTCGGTCCAGGCGTCGGCACGGACGACGGTCCCGGCTGGTAGGGCGTCTGCACGCTCTGCGGGCCGGGGGCCGGGGCCGACTGGTCCAGCGGGGGGAAGACTGCGGAGCCGACTCCGGCGCCGCTGTTCGCCGGGCCGCCCGCGACGATCGCCGGTGCGCCGGTCTGCCCGGCGCTCGCGACGCGGGCGCACTCGTCGCGCATCGCCGCGGCGCTGGGGAAGCGCTCGTTCGGGTTCTTTTTGAGCGCGCGCGCCACCAGGGCGTCCATCGCCGGGGTGAGAGAGCGGTTGATGCTGGACGGAGCCACCGGCTCCTCCTGCACATGTGCGTACGCGATCGCCAGCGGCGAGTCCGCGTTGAAGGGCAGCCGCCCGGTCAGCAGCTGGAAGAGCATGATGCCGACCGAGTAGAGGTCGGAGCGCGCGTCGACGCCGCGGCCGAGGGCCTGCTCGGGCGACAGGTACTGCGGGGTGCCGACGACCATGCCCGTCTGCGTCATCGAGGTGACGCCGGACTGCATGGCGCGGGCGATGCCAAAGTCCATCACCTTGACCACGCCGCGCTTGGTCATCATCACATTGCCGGGCTTGATGTCCCGGTGGACCAGGCCCATTTCATGACTGGTCTCCAGCGCGGCCAGCACGTCGGCGGTCACCTTCAGGGCCTTGTCGGCCGGCATCGCGCCGTACTGCCGGATGTCGTCCTGGAGTACGGAGCCGAGGGGCTTGCCCTCCACGTACTCCATGACGATGTACGGCATCGGCGTGCCGTCGCCCGCGGCGGAGCCGCCGATGGACACGGTGTCCTCGCCGGTGTCGAAGACGGACACGATGTTGGTGTGCGACAGCTTCGCGACGGCCTGCGCCTCGCGGCGGAAGCGCTCGCGGAAGGACTGTTCACGCCCCAGTTCCGTATGGAGCGTCTTGATGGCGACCTGGCGGTCGAGGGCGGAGTCGTAGGCGAGATACACGGACGCCATGCCGCCCTCGCCGAGGAGATCGCGCAGCTGATAGCGGCCGCCCGCGACGGAACCGCCCGCATGGCGGCCCTGTGCGCCGTCCTGGCTCATGACTTGCTTCCCCCTCGATACGCAGCCCAAGGCCCGCCCTGCCGGGGCGCGGCGACCGCGATGATGTACGGGGCCAGTCTGCCCGAGGGGTCCGACACGTCAAGCCGAGCGCCCGTTCCGTGACCGTACGCACAAGAAGCGTCTCGGAAGCGTTACAGGAACCGCATGGTTTCGCGGTATCAGGCATGGGTGGATCCTCTGGAATCCGCTTCGTCGCGCGGAGGCTGTAGCGTGACGTGGCACAGCACCCTGAGATACGACGGCGAGGACTGATGGCACCCGAACCCGAAGCAGGCGGCGGCGGAGTGCCGGATGCGGCGGACTCCTGGGGCATCGACGGACTGGTCGGCGACGGCCGCTACCGCCTGACGCACCGCCTGGGCCGTGGTGGCATGGCCGAGGTGTTCGCCGCGGAGGACGTACGGCTCGGCCGCACCGTCGCGGTGAAGCTGCTGCGCGCGGACCTTGCGGAGGACCCGGTCTCCAAGGCCCGCTTCACACGCGAGGCGCAGTCGGTCGCGGGCCTCAACCACCATGCGGTGGTCGCGGTGTACGACTCCGGCGAGGACGCCGTGGGCGGGCATACCGTCCCCTACATCGTGATGGAGCTCGTCGAGGGGCGCACCATCCGCGATCTGTTGGTCAGCGCGGAGGCGCCGCCGCCGGAGCAGGCGCTCATCATCGTGTCCGGGGTGCTGGAGGCGCTGGCGTACTCGCACCAGCACGGCATCGTGCACCGGGACATCAAGCCGGCGAACGTCATCATCACCAACTCCGGTGCGGTGAAGGTGATGGACTTTGGCATCGCGCGCGCCCTGCACGGCGCGCAGGCGACGATGACGCAGACCGGCATGGTGATGGGCACGCCTCAGTACCTGTCGCCCGAGCAGGCGCTCGGCAAGGCGGTCGACCACCGCTCGGACCTGTACGCCACGGGCTGTCTGCTGTACGAACTTCTGGCGCTGCGGCCGCCGTTCACCGGTGAGACGCCGCTGTCGGTGGTGTACCAGCATGTGCAGGACATGCCGGTGCCGCCGTCGCAAGCGCTGCATTCCGTGCCGCCGGAGCTGGACGGGCTGGTGATGCGCTCCCTGGCGAAGGATCCGGACGACCGGTTCCAGAGCGCCGAGGAGATGCGGGGCCTGGTGCAGTACGCCCTGCAGATGCTGCAGGAGCAGGGCGGCCACAGCGGGATGTGGAACACCGGTCCCGTCGCGCTGCCCGACGCCGGTCCGGCGGGCGGGCTCGCCGCGGCGACCCCGGCGACGGGGACGACCGGCGCGACGGCCGTGATGGGCCCTGCCGGGCAGGGGCGCCTCGGGCACGGGGACACCTCGCAGGGGCCGATCCTGCCGCCGATGAACCTGGACGACGGGGGATACGGCGGCTACGACGACGGATACGGCGGCAACCGGCCCGGCGGCCGGGGCGGCCGCGGCAAGGTGATGCTGTTCGCGGCGCTCGCGGTGATCGCGATCGTGGCCGGGGTGGCGTTCGCGCTGGACCGCGCCGGAGGCGAGGCGGACGGTACGACGGACAGCCCGTCGGTCTCCGAGTCGCCGTCGCAGTCCGACAAGACCTCGCTGACGCCGAGCGAGGAGGAGAGCGAGCCGGACGAGCAGGAGCAGCCGGACACCTCGTCCGGCCAGAACCAGGAGCCGCCGCGCCGGCCGTCCTACACGCCCTCGTACACCCCGTCGTTCACCCCCTCGCACCCGACCGGCGACCCCACGAACACCCCCTCGACGCCCCCGACCGGCGATCCGACGGGCGACCCCACGAACACCCCCTCGACGCCCCCGACCGGCGATCCGACGGGCGACCCGGACCCGGGCGGCCCGGGAGGGCCCACGTCGGGGGCCGACGGGGGCGCGACGTCGGGGAGCGACGGCGGCGAGGAAGGCGGCGAGTAGCCGACTCCCGGGGCTTCGCCCCCGAATCCCCTCCGGGGTGAGGTTGTTCGCGGGGGCTTCGCCCCCGCACCCCGGGAAGCGGCGGCTTCGCGCCGCGTGCGGGCCTCGTCCCTCTCCGGGGAGGGGCTGCCCCGTGGGTTTCGCCGCGGTCGGAGCCCCCGGGCTCACCCGGTGAGGCGGAGTCATGGGGCTGGCCCACGTCCGGCAAGTGGCGGTTGCACGCCGTCGAGAACGCCGTGCGGCTTCTCCGGGGGAGCCCGGATCGGCGCGGTCCGCGCCGGCCTCCGGGGTGTGTGGGCGGAGCCCGCAGCCATGGGGCGAGTGGGCGGGCGAGGCGGACGTCAGGTCGTGAACGCCTCGCGGACCGCGTCGTATTCGTGCGTCCACCACACCGCGAGCGCCGATGTCGCGGGGAACTGGGGGTCCGCCCTGCGGTCGTGGAGCTGGTAGCGCCAGCGGAGGATCCAGAAGTCGTTGAGGCGCTCCCACCACACGCGGTGCACGGCGGCGGCGAGTTCCGCCGGGTCCGCGCCCGTCGTGCGGCGGTAGGCGCGGGCATAGGCGCGGACCTTGGGGAGTTCGAGCTCGCCCGTGGGGCGGACGAAGAAGATCGCGGCGGCCCGGACCGCTTCCTCCGCCCGGGGATGGAACCCCAGCCGGTCCCAGTCGACGATCGCCGCGGGCTCGTGCCCGCGGTAGAGCAGGTTCAGCGGATGGAAGTCGCCGTGCACCCAGCCGCGCGCCGAACCCGGCGGCGGCCGCCGGTCGGCGTGGCGGCGCAGCAGGGCGCGCCGTTCGAGCAGCCGGTGTTCGGCGAGCGCGTCGAACGCTTCCTGTGGACGCGACCCCCGCACCAGCCCCAGCAGTTCGTCGATGAGCGCGAACGTCTCCTCGGGGTCCGCGCTCGCATGTTCGTATGTCCGCCCGCGCTGTTCGAGGTCGGGCGACATCACCCGTTCCAGACAGGTGTGCACCGCGCCAAGCAGCGCGCCGAGCCGCCGGGACTGCGCCGCGGTGAGCTGTGCGCCGTCCCGGTGCCGGCCGTCGACCCATGGGTGCAGGGCGTAGCAGCGGCCCTGGATGACCGCGACCGTGCGCCCTTGCGCGTCCTCTAGGGGCGGCGCGACCGGCACTCCGAGGGCCTGCAGCCGCTGGGTCGCCCGGTGCTGACGGTTGATCGCCTCCTGGTCGCCGTCGAGGTGGTGCTTGAGGAAGTACGCCCCGCGGGTCGTCGCGAGGCGGTAACCGCGGTTCAGCAGTCCCTGGGTGACGGGCTTGCAGGAGAGCGGCTCGCCCGGATTCTCGTAGCGGCGCAGCAGCGCGCCGACGGGAGGCGGAGCAGTAGCAGATGAGCGCGGCACCCGTCAGATGTTAGATCACCCGGCGTGGCGCAGTGGACGCTCTTCGTAAGGGGCCGGTGCGTGCACCGTGACGATCGGCGGCCCTGTCAGCCGCCTGTCCGCCGCCCGGTCCTCCGGCGCTTCCGTCGAGCCGGGCGATCCGTGTGGAAGTGCTGTTTGAGAGCAGTTCATGGACGCCGTGCCGGACCACTTCGTGGTCATCGAGCAGAAAAACGGTGATTTATCCTTCTTCGCGCACGGAAGGAGTCTCACACTCGGACTCTTCCCGTGCCCCGGGTGACCGGGATAACGTGCCGGTGTTCCGGCCACCTGCAAGGCTGTGACCAGTGATTGTTCCCGACTTTCTCGATTTACTTGGAAATCCAAGCAAAATCGCAGGTCAAGTGGGGTTTCGCAGGAATGCTGCACACTGGGTAACGTGCCTTTGCAGACCCGTGCCGGGGCACCTTCCACACCTGTTCCCGGCCGAGTCGCACCCACCCCGTGCACGGGTACGGACAACAGGGCGAGCCGCACTGGCCTACCCGGCGAACCCGGGGGCCGGACCGACGGAGGAGCACGCACGTGACCGTGGAGAGCACTGCCGCGCGCAAACCGCGACGCAGCGGCGCCGCTGGCAAGCGCACCGGCGCCGCCAAGAAGCAGCAGAGCCCGCAGGCATCCGAGCCCCAGCTCGTACAGCTGCTCACCCCCGAGGGGGAGCGGGTCGAGCACCCCGAGTACGACATCGAGCTCAGCGCTCAGGAGCTGCGCGGGCTGTACCGGGACATGGTTCTCACCCGCCGATTCGACGCCGAGGCCACCGCCCTGCAGCGCCAGGGCGAGCTGGGCCTGTGGGCCTCGCTGCTGGGCCAGGAGGCCGCCCAGATCGGCTCCGGCCGGGCCCTGCGCGACGACGACTATGTCTTCCCGACCTACCGCGAGCACGGCGTCGCCTGGTGCCGCGGGGTCGACCCGACCAATCTGCTCGGCATGTTCCGCGGCGTGAACCACGGCGGCTGGGACCCGAACACCAACAACTTCCAGCTCTACACGATCGTCATCGGCTCGCAGACTCTGCATGCGACGGGCTACGCGATGGGCGTGGCCAAGGACGGCGCGGACTCCGCGGTGATCGCGTACTTCGGCGACGGCGCGTCCAGCCAGGGCGACGTCGCGGAGGCGTTCACCTTCTCCGCCGTCTACAACGCCCCGGTGGTGTTCTTCTGCCAGAACAACCAGTGGGCGATCTCCGAGCCCACCGAGAAGCAGACCCGTGTGCCGCTCTACAGGCGGGCCGAGGGCTTCGGCTTCCCGGGCGTGCGCGTGGACGGCAATGACGTGCTGGCGTGTCTGGCGGTGACCCGCTGGGCGCTGGAGCGTGCACGCCGCGGCGAGGGCCCCACGCTGATCGAGGCGTTCACCTACCGGATGGGCGCGCACACCACCTCCGACGACCCGTCCCGGTACCGCCACGACGACGAGCGTCTGGCCTGGGAGGCGAAGGACCCGATCCAGCGGCTGCGCGCCCATCTGGAGGCGGCGGGCCACGCGGACGAGGCGTTCTTCACGGCCCTGGAGGAGGAGAGCGACACGCTCGCCAAGCGGGTGCGGGAGGCGGTGCGGGCGATGCCCGACCCCGACGACATGGCGATCTTCGAGAACGTCTACGCGGACGGGCACGCGCTCGTCGACGAGGAGCGGGCGCAGTTCGCGGCGTACCAGGCGTCGTTCGCCGAGGAGGGCAACTGATCATGGCGGTGCAGAAGCTTCCCCTCGCCAAGGCGCTCAACGAGTCGCTGCGCACGGCGCTGGAGAACGACCCCAAGGTCCTGATCATGGGTGAGGACGTCGGCAAGCTCGGCGGCGTCTTCCGGGTCACCGACGGACTGCAGAAGGACTTCGGCGAGGACCGGGTGATCGACACCCCGCTCGCTGAGTCCGGCATCGTCGGCACGGCGATCGGCCTCGCGCTGCGCGGCTACCGGCCGGTCTTGGAGATCCAGTTCGACGGGTTCGTCTTCCCGGCGTACGACCAGATCGTCACGCAGCTGGCCAAGATGCACGCCCGTGCGCTGGGCAAGATCAAGCTGCCGGTCGTGGTGCGCATTCCGTACGGCGGCGGCATCGGTGCGGTCGAGCACCACAGCGAGTCGCCCGAGGCGCTGTTCGCGCATGTCGCGGGGTTGAAGGTGGTCTCGCCGTCGACGTCCTCCGACGCGTACTGGATGCTCCAGCAGGCCATCCAGTCCGACGACCCGGTGGTCTTCTTCGAGCCGAAGCGGCGGTACTGGGACAAGGGCGAGGTGGATGTCGACGCCATCCCCGGCCCGCTGCACGCCGCACGCACGGCCCGCCCGGGCACGGATCTGACGCTGGCCGCGTACGGGCCGATGGTGAAGGTCTGCCTGGAGGCGGCGGCCGCCGCCGAGGAGGAGGGCAAGTCGGTCGAGGTGCTGGACCTGCGGTCGATGTCCCCGATCGACTTCGACGCGATCCAGAGGTCCGTGGAGAAGACGGGCCGGCTGGTCGTGGTCCACGAGGCGCCCGTCTTCTACGGCTCCGGCGCGGAGGTCGCCGCCCGGATCACCGAGCGGTGCTTCTACAGCCTGGAGTCGCCGGTGCTCAGGGTCGGCGGATTCCACGCCCCCTATCCGCCGGCACGGCTGGAGGAGGAGTACCTTCCGGGCCTCGACCGGGTGCTCGACGCCGTCGACCGCGCGCTGGCGTACTGAGGAGAACTGCTGTGATCCGCGAGTTCAAGATGCCCGACGTGGGTGAGGGACTGACCGAGGCCGAGATCCTCAAGTGGTACGTCCAGCCCGGTGACACCGTGACCGACGGGCAGGCCGTCTGCGAGGTGGAGACGGCGAAGGCGGCCGTGGAGCTGCCGATTCCGTATGACGGCGTGGTGCACGCGCTGCACTTCCCCGAGGGGGCCACGGTGGACGTGGGCGCCTCGATCATCGCCGTGGACGTCGCGGCGGGCGGCGGCGCGGCGGAGCCCGAGGCTCCGCACGCCGAACCGCAGGCCGCACCCGCACCCGAGCCGGAGCCGGAGCCGGAGCCTGAGCCCGAGGGCCGGCAGCCGGTCCTCGTCGGCTACGGCGTCGCCCGGTCGTCGACCAAGCGCCGTCCGCGCAAGCAGGCCGCAGCCGCCCAGGCCGCGGCCGCTCCGGGACCGGCGGCTCCCGCCACGGCGGCGCCCGCGGCCGCCGTGGCGGCGATCCAGACGGAGATGAACGGCCACGGTCCCGCGGCCGCGGTCCCCGCCCCGCGGCCGCTCGCCAAGCCGCCGGTGCGCAAGCTGGCCAAGGACCTGGGCGTGGATCTGACCCAGGTCACCCCGACCGGCCCGGACGGCATCATCACCCGCGAGGACGTGCACGCCGCCGTCGCACCGGTCCAGGCCCCGCCGGCCCACGTGACCCCGGCGGCCCCCGCCGCGCCCGCGCCGGAGCCCGAGGCCCCGGCGGCCCCCGCCGCGGTCCCGTCCGGCGCCCGGGAGACCCGCATCCCGATCAAGGGAGTACGGAAGGCCACGGCCGCGGCCATGGTCGGCTCGGCGTTCACCGCGCCGCACGTCACGGAGTTCGTCACGGTCGATGTGACGCGCACGATGAAGCTCGTCGAGGAGCTCAAGTCCGACAAGGACATGGCAGGGCTGCGGGTCAATCCGCTGCTGCTCATCGCCAAGGCGCTGCTGGTCGCGATCAAGCGCAACCCGGACGTCAACGCCTCCTGGCACGAGGCCGACCAGGAGATCGTGCGCAAGGAGTACGTGAACCTGGGCATCGCCGCGGCCACCCCGCGCGGTCTGATCGTGCCGAACGTCAAGGACGCGCACGCCATGACCCTGCCCCAGCTCGCCCAGGCCCTGGCGGAGCTGGTCGCCACCGCCCGAGAGGGCAAGACCACCCCGGCGGCCATGCAGGGCGGCACGGTCACCATCACCAACGTCGGCGTCTTCGGCGTCGACACGGGCACGCCCATCCTCAACCCGGGCGAGTCCGCGATCCTCGCGGTCGGCGCGATCAAGCCGCAGCCCTGGGTCCACAAGGGCAAGGTGAAACCCCGTCAGGTCACCACACTCGCCCTCTCCTTCGACCACCGCCTGGTCGACGGCGAACTGGGCTCCAAGGTCCTCGCCGACGTAGCGGCGATCCTGGAGCGCCCCAAGCGCCTGATCACCTGGGCCTGACGGATCTTTCGGCCCAGGTGTGCCGAGGGCCCGGACGCGACGGTGCGTCCGGGCCCTTCGCACTGCCGCCCGGGCCCTTCGCACTGCCGCCCGGGCCCTTCGCATTGCCGCCCGGGCGGCTCAGCGCACGCATGCCCAGCCGCAGCCCGAGCGTGAAGCCCAGGGAGAAGCGGCTGGAGCAGCCGTGCTCCTGCATCAGGCGCCGGACGCGGCGCTGGACGGTCCGCTTGCTGAGTGCCAGTTCGCGCGAGATGCGGTCGTCGCTCCAGCCCCGCACCAGCAGTTCGACGATGTGCCGACGTTCCGATGCCCCCTGCATCGTGGTCCCCTCCCTGGTCACACGTAACCCGGCCCCCTGAGGTCGCTTTCCGCGGCAGCGAGCCCACGGTAACCCCGGGCTCCGGCGGAATCCCAGCCGCGCCCCGGCCAACCGTTCGTAAACGGGAAGATGGCGGGAAGGCGACAGATACATCCGAAGTTCCTTCTGTACGCGACATCGCCACAACTAGCTTCCGAAGCGCAAAGGCGTTCCATCGAACATCCGCACGGCGAACGGTTCATGGAGGAGAGCACCTTGAAGCTTCGTTACGCAGTCGCGGCCGCTGCCGCGGGCATGGCCGCCGTCCTGGGCACCTCGCTTCCCGCGCAGGCGGCCGGCAACGGCGGCGGCGCCACACAGGCCGCGCCCGTGGGCGACGGCGCCCTGGCGGACTACACGCACTGCCGGTACGTCTACCGGGGCGGCGACCTGGCGGGCACGGCCTGCTTCCAGTCGTACGGCGACAAGTTCCTGATGAAGGACAACAAGGCCGACGGGCTGCGCGTCGTCGCCGAGTGGCGCACGGACTACGGCCGCTCCGGCGAGTGCCACTGGACGGGCACCGCCGACGGAGGCTGGGGCGAGTGCAACTACAACATGCGTGAGAGCGGCGATGTGAAGTTCCGGGTCGTCGTGCGCAACGGCGCGGACGGCGCCAACAAGGCGGCCGGCGCATGGAGCGGCTGGATGCCCATAGGCGGCTGAGGCCGGCCGGACCAGCGGCGGGGCCCGTCCGGATCGTGGACGGGCCCTGCTGATGCACACCACTTGTATCTATGCTGTGCGCATGCTGGCCGCCGCACGTTCCTCAGACCCGTCCCCCGCGTCTTCGTCCGCCGCGTCTTCGTCGTCCGCCTCTCAGCAGCCCGCCGCCGAACGCGTCTACCACCACGTCAAGGAAGCCGTGCTCGACCGCCGCTACGAGGGCGGGACGCTGCTCACCGAAGGCGAGCTGGCGCAGGCCGTCGGGGTGTCGCGTACGCCCGTGCGCGAGGCGCTGCTGAAGCTGGAGATGGAGGGACTGCTCAAGCTCTACCCCAAGAAGGGTGCGCTGGTCCTCGCCGTCTCCGCACAGGAGATCTCCGATGTGGTGGAGACCCGGCTGCTCGTCGAGGAGCACGCCGTGCGGAAGTGCGTGCCCGTGCCCGCACGGCTCGTCGCACGGCTGGAGGAGCTGATGGAGGAACAGCGGCGGCACGCGCGCGAAGGGGACCTGCGTGCGGTCGCCGTGGCCGACCGGTGCTTCCACGCGGAGATCGTCCGGCAGGCCGGCAACCAGATCCTGTCCCGGCTGTACGACCAGCTGCGCGACCGCCAGCTGCGGATGGGCGTCGCCGTCATGGAGGCCCACCCGGACCGCATCGCGAAGAGCATCGCGGAGCACGCCGAGATCCTTCGGGCGCTGCGGGCCGGGGACGCCGAGGGCGCCGCCCGCTGTGTGAGCGGCCACGTGGGACGGGTCCGCGACCTCGTCCGGGGTGAGGCCCGGTGAGCCAGGCCGCCTCCCCGGCGGGTTCAGGCCTGTCCGCAGACCCGCCCGGCGGCCGGCGCGCCGCAGCGGTATGGGGCATAGGCGTCGCCGTGTACTTCGTCGCCGTCACCTTCCGCACCAGCCTCGGCGTCGCCGGACTCGACGCCGCCGACCGCTTCCACGTCAACGCCTCCGCCCTGTCCGCCTTCTCGATACTCCAGCTGCTCGTCTACGCGGGCATGCAGATACCCGTCGGCCTGATGGTCGACCGGCTGGGCACCAAGAAGGTCCTCACCCTGGGCATCGTGCTCTTGACCGCAGGGCAGATCGGGTTCGCGCTCTCCCCCTCGTACGGAATGGCCCTCGCCTCCCGCGCGCTGCTCGGCTGCGGCGACGCCATGACCTTCATCAGCGTGCTGCGCCTGGGCGCCCGCTGGTTCCCGGCCCGCCGGGGGCCGCTGATCGGGCAGGTGGCCGCGCTCTTCGGCATGGCGGGCAACCTCGTCTCCACGATCGTCCTCGCCCGGATGCTGCACCATCTCGACTGGACGGCCACATTCGCGGGCAGCGCGCTCGCCGGGCTCGTCGTGCTGGCGCTGGTGCTGCTCTTCCTCAAGGACCACCCCGAAGGCCAGGAGCCGCCGCCCGTCCACCATGCCGGCGTCGCCTACGTACGGCGGCAGATCGCCGCGTCCTGGCGGGAGCCGGGCACCCGGCTCGGCCTGTGGGTGCACTTCACCACCCAGTTCCCCGCGATGGTGTTCCTGCTGCTGTGGGGCATGCCGTTCCTGGTCGAGGCGCAGGGTCTCAACCGCCAGACCGCGGGCGAGCTGCTCACCCTGGTGGTCCTGTCGAACATGGCCGTCGGCCTGGTCTACGGGCAGATCATCGCCCGCTGCCATGCCGCACGGACCCCGCTCGCCCTCGGCACGGTGGGTGCGACGGCCGCCCTGTGGGCCGCAGCCCTGTCCTGGCCCGGCGACCACGCACCCGTCTGGCTGCTCATCGCCCTGTGCACGGTGCTGGGCGCCTGCGGGCCCGCCTCGATGATCGGCTTCGACTTCGCCCGCCCCGCGAATCCGCCGGAGCGCCAGGGCACGGCGTCCGGCATCACGAACATGGGCGGCTTCATCGCCTCCATGACGACGCTGCTGGCCGTGGGCGTGCTGCTGGACGCCACCGGGGACGACTACCGGACCGCCTTCTCCTCCGTCTTCGTCCTCCAGGCGCTGGGCGTCTGGCAGATCCTGCGGCTGCGGGGGCGGGCGGTTCGGCGGGAGCGGGAGCGGTTGGTGGCGAGCCGGGTGGAGACGGTGCACGTACCCGCGTAGGCCGTCCCAGCGCGTCCTTCCCCCACCCCTCCCCCTACGCCCTGGGGCGTGGGGGTCTGGGGCGGAGCCCCCGCACGGGGTTCGGGGCGGAGCCCCGGTTACGGGGTGAGCGCGAACCTCTCCAGGATCGCCGCCGCCAGCGCCCCGTCGCCCTCCACTTTGACCTTGTCCTCCACGGCGCTCGCCCGCACCCGTCCGCAGGCCAGCCGCATATAGGTCTCCCAGTCCGTGGCGAGCGTCACCAGCGGGCCGAGCGAGGGCGAGCCGTCGATCGTGCCGTGGCCGTTCTCGTCCACCCGGACCGTGCGCAGGAACTCCACCGGCCCCTGCACATCCACCACCACCGCCGAATTCGGCGGTGCGCCCGCTTCCTTGGCGACCACCCTCGGCAGGCCTCCCAGCAGGACGTCGCGGGCGACGTGAGCGCCCGGGGAGTCCAGGTTGCCCGGTTTGCCGAGGGTCGTCCGCAGATCCTGCTCATGCACCCAGACGTCGAACGCCCGCATCTGCATGGCGAGTTCGAGGGTCTGCTCCGCGCCGAGCGGCGCGCGGACCGTGGTGTCGGGGGCGCGGTTCTCGTTGCGCAGCTGCCGGGCCCGGCGGATGATCGTGTACTCCAGCTCCGCGGTCATCTCCGGCGCGGTGTGGTGCCGTCGCACATCGACCTGCACCTCCATATAGCGGGCGAGCTCGCCCTGCATATGGAACAGATCGCGGGGGAGCGTGTGGATCGGCCGTGGATCGCCCAGCGTCTCGCACTCCATGCCGATGATGTGCGAGACGACGTCGCGCACCGACCAGCCCGGGCAGGGAGTTGGCTGATTCCATTCGCTCTCGGCCAGTGGTGTCACCAGCTCGGATATCGCTTCGATGGAGTGGGTCCAGGCATCGGCGTAGGTCTGGAGGCTGGAATGGACGGTCACGGGACCCCTCGGCGGTTCAGCGGGTGATACAGCGGATACGGCGGGACGGTTTCGTGTGGGGGGCGGGTGGCAGCTTCGACAGTTAAATTACGCTGCCCGGCAGGGCAGTGGCAGAGCTTTCGTGTGACGATCGTAGGCCCGTGTTGACGGCTCGAATGCCAGGACGGTGGTAGTGTGCGCGCTTCGCTGATGCAGATCGCGGTAAACCCGGAGGAGTCGGTCGACTCCCGGCGGCAGAGAGTGGCTTCGCTGGTACGGGAACAGTCAGACGTCGATCTGGTGATCCTGCCGGAGCTGTGGCCGGTGGGCGCCTTCTCGTACCAGGCGTTCGCCGAGGAGGCCGAGCCGCTGGACGGCCCGACGCACGAGGCGATGGCGAAGGCGGCGAGCGACACGGGGGTCTGGCTGCACGCGGGCTCGATCGTCGAGCGCGCCGCGGACGGCGTGCTCTACAACACCTCGCTCGTCTACAGCCCGGCCGGAGAGCGGGTCACCGCCTACCGCAAGATCCACCGCTTCGGGTTCGACCAGGGCGAGGCCACGCTGATGGGCGCGGGCACGACGCCGCGGACCGTGGCGCTGCCGGAGCTGACCCTCGGCCTTGCGACCTGCTACGACCTGCGCTTCCCAGAGCTGTTCCGGCAGCTGACGGACGCGGGTGCACAGGGCTTCGTCGTGCCCGCGGGCTGGCCCGCCCGACGCCGCGGGCACTGGACGCTGCTGGCGCGGGCCCGCGCCGTCGAGAACCAGGCATATGTGCTGGCGTGCAGCACGACGGGCACGCACGCCGGGGTCGAGCAGGCCGGGCACAGCCTGGTCGTCGACCCGTGGGGCGAGGTGCTCGCCGAGGCGGGCACGGCGGAGGAGGTCCTGACCGTTGAACTCGACGCGGCGAAGGTGACGGCGACGAGGGAGCAGTTCCCGGCGCTGAAGGACCGGGTGCTGGGCGTCGAGCCCCCGCGCTCCGCGTCCTGACCCCGGGGCGGCCGTGCGTGCCGGGCGAGGTCCGGGGCGGCCGTGCGGGCCGGGCGAGTGTGCCGTGCTGGTCCGGACGCGCGCGGTGCGGGCCCGCACATGGCGGACCCGCACCGCGCCTCCCGCCGGACTCCGCGGAGAGCTACGTCCTCCGGGGGCGGGACTCGTACAGGAGGGTGTAGTACCGGCCCTCGCTCTCCAGCCCCGCAGGGTCGTGGCCCGTCAGCCGGAGCTGTTCGAGGGCGTTGCGCTGCTCGTCCGGCCCGGTGAACAGGCGCTGCGGATACACCTGCGACGGGTCGGAGACCGTGGTCAGGCCGTGCTCCGCGAGCGTCTCCGCGATCGCGTCGTACGAGACCATCCGCAGGGCGAACGCGCTGACCCAGACGTGCCCCGGCGTCGTGCCGGACATCAGGGCGTCGAACGTGGTGTGGGTGATATAGCCGATGCCTCCCGTGACCGTGATCAGGTCGACGTCGGCCAGGGTCCTGCGGAGCCGGTCGCTGGGGGGATGTCGCTCCAGGTTCTCCGCGAACGCCGCGTCGAGCAGCCCGACCGCCTGGGCGTAGCGCACCGCGCGGTCCGCGGCGTCGAGGCCGACGACGGGGACGGCGTCGGAGCGCCGGCGCGAGGCGTAGAACTCCTTGTCCCGCTCGATCAGCTCCGCCGAGGTGAGGGAGCCCGCCTCCGGGCTGGTGTAGTGCGCATACAGGTCGGCCAGCGTGAGGTCATGGTTGAGCAGCGCCGCGTTCACCCCGTACGAGCAGCACAGATCCAGCACGGTCACCGGGCCCTCGGCGCCGGGCGCCCTGGCCCGCTCGGCCAGGACTCGGCGGAAAACGTTCTGGGCCTGATGCGGAATCTCGTACTCGAAGGGTTGCAGCCGCCGGAAGTACGGCCGTGGGTCGGGCTCGTTGTAGATGTCGTCGAACCGGCTCTTGCCGGGCGTCTCCTCCGACGGGCCGGTCGGGTCTGGCGTCATGAGCGCACCTCCGTTGGGCTGGGGGCATTACTGCTGCGCATGAACCTCTATCGGGCCGGTGGAGCAACCCGACAGGGTGCACGAACTGAACCAGCCACAGGGCAATTGTCCCGGAGAAATGCCCCATGCGTCCCCTTGGGCTCACCCATCCGAGTCAATGCCCCCGCACCGCAATGGCACCCTTGTTCCCATGAACGCTGCTTCGGCCGCCTCCTCCGGCTCCGCGATTCCGCACCGCCGTGCCCGTGTCCGCGCCCCTGAGCTGATCGGCAAGGGCGGATGGATCAACACCGGCGGGAAGGATCTGAAGCTCGCCGACTTCCGAGGTCGCACATTGATCTTGGATTTTTGGACCTTCTGCTGCATCAACTGCCTGCACGTCCTGGATGAGCTGCGGGAGCTTGAGGAGAAGCACCGCGACACACTGGTGATCGTCGGGGTCCACTCGCCGAAGTTCGTGCACGAGGCCGACCACCAGGCCGTCGTGGACGCCGTCGAGCGCTACCAGGTGCACCACCCCGTGCTCGACGACCCGGAGCTGGCGACCTGGAAGCAGTACGCGGTCCGGGCGTGGCCGACGCTCGTGGTGATCGACCCCGAGGGGTATGTCGTCGCCCAGCACGCCGGTGAGGGGCATGCGCATGCCATCGAGCGGCTGGTGGCGGAGCTGGAGGCCGAGCACGAGGCCAAGGGGACACTGCGGCGCGGCGACGGGCCTTATGTGCCGCCGGAGCCCGCAGCGACGCATCTGCGGTTCCCCGGCAAGGCGCTGCTGGTGCCGTCCGGGCACTTCCTCGTCTCCGACTCCACCCGCCACCAGCTCGTCGAGCTCGCCCCGGACGGCGAGAGCGTGGTGCGCAGGATCGGCGAGGGGGACTTCAAGGAGCCGCAGGGGCTTGCGCTGCTGCCCGACGGGCGGGTCGCGGTCGCCGACACCGTGAACCACCGCATCCGGGCGTACGACCCCGGGAGCGGGGCGATCGAGACGCTCGCCGGCACCGGCCGCCAGTGGTGGCAGGGCGAGCCGACCGCCGGGCCGGCCCGTGAGGTGTCGCTGTCGTCGCCGTGGGACGTGGCCTGGTGGGGCGGGAAGCTGTGGATCGCCATGGCCGGGGTGCACCAGCTGTGGACCTACGACCCGGAGGCCGGGACGGTGCAGGCCGCGGCGGGCACCACGAACGAGGGCCTGGTGGACGGGCCCGCGGCCGAGGCCTGGTTCGCCCAGCCGTCGGGGCTCGCGGCCGCCGGGGACCGGCTGTGGATCGCCGACTCGGAGACGTCCGCGCTGCGCTGGATCGACGCGGAGGACGTCGTCCACACGGCGGTCGGCACGGGCCTGTTCGACTTCGGGCACCGGGACGGGACGGCGGGGCAGGCGCTGCTGCAGCATCCGCTGGGCGTGACCGCCCTGCCGGACGGGTCGGTCGCGGTCAGCGACACCTACAACCACGCCCTGCGCCGTTACGATCCCGCGTCCGGCGAGGTGACCACGCTGGCCACGGATCTGCGCGAGCCCAGCGGTGCGGTGCTGGCCGGCGACGACATCGTGGTCGTCGAGTCGGGGCGGCACCGGCTGACCCGGCTGAGGCTGCCGGAGGAGGCGGTGCGTGTGGAGGCGGTGGCGCACCGCACGCAGCGCGCGGCGACCGAGGTCGCCCCCGGGACCCTGCGGCTCGATGTGGTCTTCCAGGCCCCGCCCGGCCAGAAGCTGGACACCCGCCCGTCGCTCCCGTCCCTTCCCGAACCGGGGTGCCTCCCCGGCCCCCGCGCCTCAACCGCCGGCGGGGCTTGAAGCTGCCAGAAACGCGGTCAGCGTGTTGGCCAGCAGATACGGGTCGTCCGCGCCGCACAGTTCGCGGGCGCTGTGCATGGACAGGATCGCCACGCCGATGTCGACGGTTCGGATTCCGTGCCGGGCTGCCGTGATCGGCCCGATGGTGGTGCCGCAGGGCATGGCGTTGTTCGACACGAAGGTCTGCCAGGGCACGCCGGCCTTCTCGCAGGCCGCCGCGAACACCGCGCGTCCGCTGCCGTCGGTGGCGTACCGCTGGTTGACGTTGACCTTGAGGATGGGGCCGCCGTTGGCGCGTGGCAGATGAGTCGGGTCGTGCCGCTCGCTGTAGTTGGGGTGCACCGCGTGACCGGTGTCCGAGGACAGGCAGACCGCTCCGGCGAAGGCGCGGGCCCGGTCCTCGACGTTCCCGCCGCGGGCGAAGACGGAACGCTCAAGCACGGAGCCGAGCAGCGGCCCCTCCGCGCCGGTGTCGGACTGCGAGCCGTTCTCCTCGTGGTCGAAGGCGGCCAGGACGGGGATGTACGAGAGGTCATCCGAGGCGGCCGCGGCGGTCAGGGCCGCGGTGCCGGCGTGCACCGAGATCAGGTTGTCCATGCGGGGGCCCGTCACCAGCTCCCGGTCGCGGCCCAGGTAAGCGGGCGGCTCCACGGAGTGCACCATCAGGTCCCACCCGGCGACCGAGCCCTGCGCCAGCCCCGCCTCCTGCTCCAGGAAGCGGATCAGGTCGCCCTCCACGACCTCCCCGAGGCCCCAGACGGGCTGCATGTGCTTCTGCCGGTCGAGCTTGAGACCCTCGTTCACCTGCCGGTCGAGGTGGATCGCGAGCTGCGGCACCCGTAGCAGCGGCCGGTCCACGTTGACCAGCCGCTCGGCGCCGTCGTGCAGCGTGAGCCGCCCGGCCAGCCCCAGATCGCGGTCGAGCCAGGTGTTGAGCAGCGTTCCGCCGTACACCTCGACGGCGATCTGCCGCCAGCCGTGGCTGCCGGAGTCCGGCAGCGGCTTGACCCGCAGGTTCGGGGAGTCGGTGTGCGCGCCGACGATCCGGAACGGCGTGTGCGGCTCGGCCCCCTCGGGCACGTACCAGGCGATGATCGCCCCGCCCCGCAGCACATACTTCCCGCCGCTCGACCCGTCCCAGGCGTCCGTCTCCCGGACCTGCCGGAACCCCGCCTTCTCCAGCCGCTCGGCCGCGGCGGCCACGGCGTGGTACGGCGAGGGCCCGGCCGCCAGGAAGGACAGAAGGTCGTCGGTGTGGCCGCGGTCGAACCGGGCGGGTGCTCTGCTCATGCGCCCCAGCCTATGAGGCGTCGGGCCGACGTCCTCAAGCGGTTGCGGAGCCGTGGCGGGTCGGTCACCTCGGGATCGGCCCGCTGAGGGGGTCTACAGCTCGTCGAAGGCGGTGAGGTCGATGTCGATGTCGTACGGGACGGGGAGCTTGAGCCGGTCGTGATGGGTTCCGGTGCTGACGTAGGCCTTGGTCACCGGGTCGTACCGGTAGGTGCAGACCATCGGCCGGTCGTGGTCGCCCACCATCTCGACCCGCCAGAAGTAGGGGATGCGGCCGCCGGCGTACTTGTGCGGCTTGGTGTCGCGGTCCCGGTCCTCCGAGTCGGGGGAGACCACCTCGACGGCGAGGACGACGTCCTCCGCGTTGAAGCGGGTCTGCCGCTGGCCGGTCACGGCCTCCGCCTTGACCACGAGGATGTCCGGCTCGGGGGCGTTGCGCTTGCCGAGCACGACGGCCATCTCCCGGCGCACCCGCAGATGCTCGGGGACGTTCTGCCGCAGGCCGCTCTCCAGCAAATACATCGCCAGTGTGTGGAAGTTGCGCTGCGGACTCGCGAAAACCAGGCTCCCGTCGATCAGCTCGGTGTGCGGCGGGAGGTCTTCGAGCGCGAAGAAGTCGTCCACGGTGTATCCGCCGGCAGGCGGTACCGGCCACTTGGAACTCTTCGCCTGCCGGAGCCGGCGCGTGGTGCCGTCCGGCTGCCGGTTCTGCGAGTCGGGCAGTGCTTCGGCGGTCATGGTTCCTCCCATGGACGGGATTCTCGGCCGTCTAGCCAGCCCACCCGGCGATACGGCACAAGGTCACCCGTACGGGGAAGGTCGACCGTGGTCGCGGAGGGAGAAGACGGGCGGCCCGCCCCCGTTTCGTGCCGGAGGCGGGCCGCCCGTGATCAAACGGCGAGGGCCGCGGGAACCGTCGGGACCGTCGGGAGGGCCAGAACGGCCAGACCGGTCAGTACGGTCAGAACGCAGCCTCGTCCAGGTCCATCAGCGCGTTGTCCACGCCCTCGGCGAGCGCGCGCTCGACGGAGAGGTGCGGCAGCACGTTCGCGGCGAAGAACTTCGCGGCGGCTATCTTGCCCTGGTAGAACGCCTTGTCCTTGGCGGAGGCGGTCTCGAGCTTCTCCGCGGCGACGGCCGCGCCGCGCAGCAGCAGGTAGGCGACCACGACATCGCCGGAGGCCATCAGCAGGCGGGTGGTGTTCAGACCCACCTTGTAGATGTTCTTGACGTCGTCGCCGGTGGCGATGAGGTCGTTGGTCATCGCGCCGACCATCGCCTCCAGGTCCACCGCCGCCTTGGCGAGCGCGTCGCGGGCCGGGGCCAGCTCCTCGCCGCCGGTGCCGACCGCCAGGAACTTCTTGATCTCCTCGGAGAGGGCGTTCAGTGCCTGGCCCTGGTCACGGACGATCTTCCGGAAGAAGAAGTCCTGGCCCTGGATCGCGGTCGTGCCCTCGTACAGGGTGTCGATCTTGGCGTCGCGGATGTACTGCTCGATCGGGTACTCCTGCAGATAGCCGGAGCCGCCGAACGTCTGCAGGGACTGGGCGAGCTGCTCGTACGACTTCTCGGAGCCGTAGCCCTTCACGATCGGCAGGAGCAGGTCGTTCAGCGCGACGAGCTGCTTGGCGTCCTCGCCCGCGGCCTCCTTGGCGGCGATGTCGTCCTGGAGTGCGGCGGTGTAGAGCACCAGCGCGCGCATGCCCTCGGCGTACGCCTTCTGCGTCATCAGCGAGCGGCGGACGTCCGGGTGGTGGGTGACGGTGACCTTGGGCGCGGACTTGTCCATGAAGTTCACCAGGTCCGAGCCCTGGACGCGCTCCTTGGCGTACTCCAGCGCGTTCAGGTACCCGGTGGACAGGGTGGCGATGGCCTTCGTGCCGACCATCATCCGGGCGAACTCGATGATCATGAACATCTGGCGGATGCCGTCGTGCTTGTCGCCGATCAGCCACCCCTTGGCGGGGTGCTTGTCGCCGAACGTCATCTCGCAGGTGTTGGAGGCCTTGAGGCCCATCTTGTGCTCGACGTTCGTGGCGTAGACGCCGTTGCGCTCGCCCAGCTCGCCGGTCTCGAAGTCGAAGTGGTACTTCGGGACGAGGAACAGGGACAGGCCCTTGGTGCCCGGACCCGCGCCCTCGGGACGCGCCAGCACGTAGTGGAGGATGTTCTCTGACATGTCGTGCTCACCGGACGTGATGAAGCGCTTCACGCCCTCGATGTGCCAGGAGCCGTCCTCCTGCTGCACGGCCTTGGTGCGGCCCGCGCCGACGTCCGAGCCGGCGTCCGGCTCGGTGAGGACCATGGTGGAGCCCCACTGCTTCTCGACCGCGATCTGGGCGATCTTCTTCTGGACCTCGTTGCCCTCCTCGAAGAGGATGCCCGCGAAGGCAGGGCCGGACGAGTACATCCAGATCGCCGGGTTGGAGCCGAGCAGCAGCTCCGCGTAGGACCAGATCAGGGAGCGCGGTGAGGTGGTGCCGCCGATCTCCTCGGGCAGGCCGAGCCGCCAGTACTCGGAGTCCATGAAGGCCTGGTAGCTCTTCCTGAAGGACGCGGGGACCGGCGCGGTGTTGGTCTCCGGGTCGAAGACCGGCGGGTTCCGGTCGGCGTCCTCGAAGGATGCGGCGAGGTCGTTCTCCGCCAGGCGGGCGATCTCCTCAAGGATGCTCTTGGCGGTCTCGACGTCCATCTCCGCGAACGGGCCGGTGCCGTACAGCTTGTCGCGGCCGAGCACCTCGAAGAGGTTGAACTCGATGTCGCGGAGATTCGACTTGTAGTGCCCCATGGCGACGGCTCCGTAAGGATCGGGAGGCAGGTTCCTCACCTGCATAGCAGCAAGTAGCACCGATGATGCTACCCGCCGGTAATAAGAAGCAACCCCTTCCGGGCATCTGTGACGCGCCTCGCCGGGCGCCGGTGCGGAGGGTCGCCGCGGTGTCGCTGAGGGTGGCCGAATCTCGCACGCAGGCGGAGGCGGGCGGATAGCGGCGCGAGCACCCTTTGTCAGTGGCGGGTGTCACGCTTTCTGTCATGACGACGCACACGACGACGGACACGACGACGGACACGGCGTTCGACTGGCGGTCCTTCCTTGCTCGGTGGAGCGAGGAGTGGGCGGATGCGCACCACCCCGGCGAGCTCGACGATGAGGCGGATGAGGCAGCCCTGAGGCGGCGCTGGCTCGGCTCCGAGCCCGTCCCCGCCGCCCGGATAACGGCGCTTGAGGAGCGGCTCGGCCGTCGGCTCCCGCCGTCGTACCGCGGGTTCCTGGAGGTCGCCGACGGCTGGCGGTGCGTCGGCGACTCCGTCTGGGTGCTCTGTGGTTCGGAAGGCGTCCGCTGGCACGAGGACGCGCTCGGCATGACCGAGGCCTACGCGGACGGGGAGGACGATCAGCTCGCCGGGATGTGGGCCCGCGCGCTGGAAGTGGACGTCGAGTCCGATATGACATGGCTCCTGCTGGACCCTGGGGACGTGGACGGTGACGGCGAATGGGCCGTGTACGTCTACAAGGGCTGGGCGGGTGAGTGCCCCGACCGGTACGCGTCGTTCTGGGACTATATGCAGGCGAGGTACCGCGAGTTCCACGCCTCGGCGGCGAACCGCCCTGAGGGGAGGGAGTTCGACAACGCCACGACGCGGGCGCTGGACGCGTCCGTGGAGCAGGCCCGGCGCGACGCACTGCGCGGAGACTGGGAGCGGGCCGAGGCGGCGCTGGCGGAGGCGGCGTCCTACGGGCGGCCCGGTGCGCGGGCCATGCACGAGCAGATCACCGCGCTGCGAGGGGATACGCGGAGCCTGCAGTTCGCCGGGCTCGCATGTGATCCGGTGTACGCGGCGGAGGTGGTGCCCGTACTGGCCGCCGCGCATGTGGAGCGCCACCGGCACGTGGAGAGCCGCCGCGACAAGGACGCCTGGTGGTTGCAGAGGTTCATGCAGGCCCCCGACGTTGTGCAGGAGACCGGCCGCGAGGTGCTGCGGCAGATGCGTGAGGGCGCCTACCGCTACGCGGCTGCGGGCTCCTTCGGCCGAGCGGTGGAGGCGGCGCGGGAGCAGGCCCGCTGGGGTGAGACGGACGCGGCCTGGCGCACGCTGACCGATGCGCTGCCGGGCTGGCAGCCCGTGGGCCCCGACCACATCGCCCCGGTCGGTCTGCTCGCCGACCGAGTCCTCGGGCCGCTCCTCACCCCGGAGCGGTGCCGGGAACTGCTCGCCACCCCCAGGGGCGGGGAGTCCGGCGACGTACCGGCCCCTGCGCCGGACCTCGACCCCGGCGGCCTGGCGTGGCTGACCGAGCCGGACCCAAGAGGGTGGGACGGGGCATGCCGTTTCGTCCTGGTGGAGGGAGCAGCGCCTGGGGAGCTGCCCGCGCACCTCGCGGACGACGGCGACCAGGCAGCCTTGCTGCACGACCCGATGGACCGCTGGGAGGCAGAGCAGAAGTTCCGTGTCAACCGGCCCAGTTCGACGTACGACGACAAAGCGCTGACCGCCGTGGGCCGGGCGGGTCCGGGCTGGAGCTTCGCCTTCGACGCGCGCCCCAACCCGTTCAACGAGCAGCGCTTCACCTCACCGGCGGCGGCCGCGTCCCGGGGCACCCGCGCGGTGGTCGTCTGGTACGAGCCCGCCCGGCCGGACTGGTCCCCCGGTTACTTCCATCTGTCGGTCGCCGTGAACGGCGAGGAACGGTACGCGTTCACGGCCCTGGGCTCCGAGATCCGGCGGAGCGGGGCGATACCCCCGGCCCTGGCCCCGGACCGCTTCTCCACGTCCGGCCAGTGGGACGAGCGGGCGGCCCTGGAGGCGATCGCCGCGGAGTTCGGGGTCTCGCTTCCGCGGTTCGCACTGACCGAGGGCCGCCTGCATGCGTTCACCACCCGGTCGTGGACCAGGCAGCCCGGGCCGGGCGAAGCGTATGTCGTCATGGGATTCGGGCCCTTGACGGACGACGCCGATCCACCCCGGTGAAGTCGCGGCGGCCTCAGCCCAGGTTCCGCTCCATCCGCACCCGCGGCCCAGTCGGCGGCTCGCCCCCTTTTCACCCGGATGATGACGGCCCGGGCACCTCGCACCAGACCGTCTTGTCGGCCGGGCCGCGTGTGACGCCCCAGCGGCTCGCGGTCGCGGCGAGCAGCGCGAGGCCGCGGCCCGACTCGTCGGCGTCGGCGGCGTGCCGGGGTGCGGGTGACCCGCTCCGGTCCGGGTCCGTGACCTCGATGCGGGTGCGGTCGCCGTCCGCGGTGGGCGCGATCCGGACGGTCACCGGGGTGCCCTCCCCGAGGTGAGTGATGACGTTGGCGACCAGCTCGGTCAGGCAGAGCTGCACGTCAGGGCATGACCGCCCGAGGTGCCCGCTGACCGTGCGGCGCAGCTCGGGGACCGCCTTGGGGAGGGCCAGCAGGTCGAGCGTGAGCGGCCTCATCGGTCGCCGTCCGCGACGGCCGACTGTTCCAGCGCCTCCGTCAGCCGGCGCGCGGTCGCCAGGTTGCAGTTGCCCAGCGCGACGAGCGGCGGCACGCGGTAACTGCTCGCGTACGTCGGCAGATCCAGCCCCAGCGACGGCAGCAGCACGCCGTGAGCGGTGAGCGCGGCGCGGAGGCTCTCGACGCAGGCGTCGGCGTCGCGGGCGTGGTCGGGGCCGGTGTGGGCGGGGGTGTCGGTCATGGGGGTACGCCTTCCGGTGCGTGCTGTGATGAATCGCTCACACAGTGGCGTGGCGGTCCCTACCGTGGAAGGGGTTTCAGGACCACGGCACGGGGTGTGAAAGGCGATCACTGATGGCTGTGCGCAAGGAGATTGACGGCTCGGCGAGCGTCCCGGAGTTCTACGGAGCGGAGTTGCGCTACCAGCGGGAGGCAGCGGGCCTCACGCTGGAGAAGACCGTCGAGGGCAGCTTCTACGGCGTCAGCTACCTCAGCGAGATCGAGCGCGGCGAGCGCCGCATGCCGGAGGCGCTGGCACGGCATGTGGACCAGGTGCTGAAGACGGACGGCTTCTTCGAGCGGCGCTGCGGAGACGTACGGAAGGCGCGGAAGCGGGGCCATGCCGACTACTTCGAGCGGATTCTGGAGGCGGAGAAGCACGCGGACACCATTGAGGAGTGGGCGCCGACACTCTTCCCCGGCTTGTTGCAGACCGAGGCCTACGCCCGCGCGGTCGTCCGGGCCACCCACCCGCTTGAGCTCGATGGCGAGACCGAAGCCAAGGTCAGCGCCAGGCTGGCCAGGGCGCGTCTCTTTGAGGACGATCGTTCGCGCCCCGACTACTGGGTGATCCTCCACGAGGGACTGCTGAAGCTGTCGATCCTCCCGCCGGAGCAGATGGCCGAACAGCTCAATCGCGTAATCGACTTGGCCGAGCAGCGGCGGATCTATCCACAGGTGCTGTCGTGGAAGACCGGGGCGCATCCATTCATGCTGGGTACGGCCATGATCATGACCTTCGTCGATGCTCCGCCGCTCGTCTACACCGAGTCCCTGCACAGCGGCTCCACCATCGACGATCCGGGCCTCGTGAAGGACTACCGAAGGTCGTACGATCGGCTGAGGGCCGCCGCATTGCCGCCGGAGGCGTCCCTCGCCTTGATCGAATCAGCGGCTGAGGATTACCGAAATGGCAAGCAACCAGGTTGACTTGAGATCCGCCGTCTGGCGCAAGAGCACGCACAGCAACGGGTCAGGCGGGAACTGCGTCGAAGTGGCGGAAGGCTTCCCGGGCGCGGCCCGTTGGCGTAAGAGCAGCTACAGCAACACCTCGGGCGGCAACTGCGTCGAGGTCGCCGATCATCTCCCCGGTCTCGTCCCCGTACGGGACTCCAAGGTCCCCCACGGCCCCGTGGTCACCGTCTCCGCCCGCGCGTGGGTCCCGTTCATCAGGGCGCTGCGGGCGGAGGGGTGACGGAGGGGCTCAGTCCGCGGACTGGCCCGTGGTGAGTTCCCGGGCGTCCGGGACCCGTTGGACCGGGCGGCGGGCCAACGGTTTGGCCGAAGCGATCCACTCGTAGGCCCACTCCGCGGACATCACCGCGCCCTCCTGCCAGCCCGGCAGGGCGGAGACCTGGTCGCCGATGACGAGGAAGCGGTTGTTCCCGCCCTGCGGGTAGATCAGGGTGGAGTACCAGCCTTTGTGCTCCGGCTTGCCGGGCTGCCAGTCTGCCCAGGCGGCCCGCATATACGGCATCTTGTGCCAGGCGATCGACATGCCCAGGGCGTCGGGCACGACCGCGTTGCTGGCGAACTCCGCGTGCAGCTTCGTCGCTCCCTCGCGGGCGACGCGCAGTCGCTCTTCGTGGGGGCGGTCGCCCATTGTGGTCGCGCGGCCGTAGGAGCAGTACGCGCCGGTGAGCGTGCCCTTGTCGTCGGGGGAGAAGTAGTCGTTGGACGGGTACCAGATCTGCTCGATCTCGTGGTCGATGCGGCTGATGCCGCCGTAGATCTCGTACTTGTCCGACTCCCAGAAGCGCCGGTTGGCCTGCCAGCCGACCTTGCACGCGGGGGCGAAGGGGGCCTTCTGGACGGCTGTGAGGAAGTCGGCGGAGAAGCCGGAGAGGGCGACGCCGTTCCGCAGCACCGGCAGGGGGATGTTGCTCAGGCAGTGGTCGAAGCGGTCGGACCGCTCCTCCCCTTCCTCCGTCCATGTGACGCGGACGCCGTCGTCGGCCAGTTCGATGCCGTGGACCGGTGCGTCGTAGGTGATCGTGCCCTTGGGAAGCGCGGCGGCCAGCATGCGCCAGGTGGTGTCCATGCCGCCGACCGGCTGGAACGAGGTCGTATGCCAGTGCCAGTTGCAGTCCTGGTAGAAGCCGTGGTCCCAGAATTCGGCGGCGAGCAGATCGCTGAGCGCCAGGGGGTCGGCCGGTTCCTCCATCTGCATCACGCTGATCGGCTTGGCGAGGCCGGACCGGGTGGAGCCGGAGTAGCTCCTGTCGGCCTTGTCGAGTGCGCCGAACTCGATGAGCAGCTTGATGAAGCGCTCGCGCTGCTGCGGGGTCAGCCCGTCGTCGGACTGGGAGGCCTTGCCCACGACCCGAGCGAGGTACTGGGCGATGTGGCCGCGGGTGTCGTTGGCGATCCGGCGGTTGTGCTTGGGGTCGCCGTGCCATGCCTTCCCGGACTGGTACAGATTGGCCGTGGTGGTGTGGATGTACGGCTCCAGGGGAACCTTGAGCTTCCTGCAGAGCTTGATCAGCCGCTGGTGGTGGTACGGGATGCGCCCGGCCCCGAGGTTGAGATAGAGGCCCTCGCTGAACGCGCAGGTCTGGGTGTGGACCGAGCCGTCGTCCCAGACCTCGGTGATCGTGTCTCCGGGGCGCGCGGTGAGGGTGCGCCCGCCGACGCGGCCCGTCGCCTCCAGGACGGTGACGCCGTAGCCCGCTTCCAGGAATCGCATCGCGGCGGTCAGCCCGGCTGGGCCCGCGCCGAGGATCGCCACCGTCTTGCCGTTCGCCTTTTTCCCGGCCGGGCGGAACAGGCCGTCGGCAGCGGGCGCGGCGTCGGCCCGTACGGCTCCGGTCATGATCTCCAGCAGGGTCGCCGTGGTGGCGGCTGCTCCGGCCATGCCGAGGAATCTGCGGCGTGAGGTCATGCTGCTGTCCTCCAGAACTGTCGAACTGAGGGTCGCTGACCGTGCGTCACTGCGTACCGTCACCGGCGATCGCAGAGAGTAGTCAGAATAGGGGTGGATCGGCATACTTCAGAGGGGTATTCGCCGATTGGCCACCGTTCGCCAGACGGGCGCGAAAAGGGGCGGCCGGTTGTGCACGGGGCTCAGTGACGGCGACCCGTTCTCGCCGTACGCCGGTCATGGCGGTGCAGCGGAGTCAGTACGCTTGCGTACATGTACGGCTACGACCAGAACCTGGGCGCCCAGCAGCAGCAGTACGGCCAGCCCCAGCAGCCCATGCAGGGCGGGTACGCGCAGCAGCCGCCGCTGTACCCGGAGCCGTCGCCGCCGTCGCTCGCCGACGCCGTCCGGGCGTTCACGACCGGGTCGCTGTCCGCGGAGGACTTCCAGCAGATCTTCGCGACCTCGAAGGTGTACTGCCCGAGGGGCGACAACCCGGGCTTTCTGGCGCTGCACAACACCCAGCAGCCGGTGATCCCGATGTTCACGTCGCTGAAGCAGCTGCGGCGGTACGCGGGCAAGGAGTCCAAGTACTTCGTGATCACCGGGGCCGAGGTGATCGACCTGCTGCCGACCGGGTACGGCTTCGTCCTCGACATGGAGGGCGAGCACCGGATGGTCTTCGACGCGAAGGCCGTGGAGCAGATGGTCGACTTCGCGATGCGCCGTATGTACGGCTAGCGGGATGTCCAGCGCGATGTCCAGCGCGATGTTCGGCTGGCACGACGCTGCGCGTGCCGTGTCGGGGATGTCCGACACCCAGCGCTGAGCGGAGCCGTCCGCCGGGACGGCCGGCTGTTGCAGGACCTCCGTCAGCCGGCGTGCGGTCGCCAGGGTCCCCCACGGCCCCGCCGTCACCGTCTCCGCCCGCGCGTGCGCGCCGTTCATCAGAGCGCGCTGCTGGCGGAGCGGTGACGAGGGGCCGTGGGGTGCGGGGCGTGGGGACGCGGTCAGCTCCCCGCTCCGAAGTTCTGCACCCACCAGGGGCCGTTGGAGCTGAGGTTCACGCCGACGCCGAGGTCCTTGAACTCGCAGTTGAGTATGTTCTCGCGATGCCCGGGACTGTCCATCCAGTCGCGCATCGCGGTCCGAGCGTCCTTCGGGCTCTTGTGGATGTTCTCGCCCCAGGTGCGCCAGTCGTAGCCCGCCGCTTCCATGCGGTCGCCGGCGCTCTTGCCCTCCGGGCTCGTGTGCTCGTAGTAGTTGCGCGCGGCCATGTCGTCGGCGTGGGCCTGGGCGGCGGCCTGGAGGCGGCTGTCGACGCGCAGCGGCGCGCAACCCGCCTTGGCGCGCTCCTGGTTCGCGAGATCGGCCACCTGCCGGGCGAGTGACGCGTCGCCGCCGCCGCCGCCGGTGCCGGTGTCAGGGGAGCTGGGGCGGGGTGCACTGGCAGTGCGGGAGGGCCGCGGGGCCGTGGTCCGCTGTTCGCTCTGCCGCGACGTCGTGCCTTTCGTGTGGGCGGCGGTCTTCTCGTCGGAAGCGGTGCGGGAGGCGGACGGCGCACCGGCCCCGGCAGGCGTCCCCGAGGCCGATGCCGAGGGCGAGGCGGACGCCGACGTGGACGGGGAAGCCGACGCGGAGGGGCCGGCGGTCTCGGATGCCCCGGGGGCGGGGACCGTGTCCCCCTTCCCGTACTCGGGGGCCTCGCTCACGGTGGTGGCCCCGGAGCGGGTCCGGGCGTCGTCCCCGGAACCGCTCAGGGCGTACCCCACGCCCACGGTGAGGCTGCACGCGACCAGGCCCACGAGCACGAGCCTTCCCGCGGTCGGACGCCCGCCCCCGTTCCCCGGGCGCCCGCGGGGCCGCCGGCGACGCCCTGTGCCGGCGGCGCGCCGCCTTCGTCCGCCCGGCCGGGGCGAAGCGGCCTGCTGCCCTGGCATGCCGCCGCCGGTCGCCGGAGGCATGGGCCGGGTGTCTCCCCCGCCGTCGGCGGCGTAGGGGTCGAGGTGCTGCATGCTGGCTCCGCTCTCCTCGGTGCTTCGCCGGTCGTTCCGGCGTATGGGAGAGCGGATCGCGGAGTGCTCATAACATTTTTCTTCAGATGTGAGTCTCCGAGCGTCCGCCTTCCGGTGCGGTGCGGGAGTCGGCGCGGTCGAGGGGTCAGTGCGGCGGGCTCTGCGAGTGGCGCAGGGCGGTCAGCTTCGCCTCCACCTCGGCGCGTGCCTGAGCCGCTGCCTGCGACAGCCACTGGCCGGCGTCCACCATCTCCCGTGTCAGCAGGTCGCGTTCCCGCTCGGCCTCCGCCACGTCGGGCGAGTCGATGGCCATCTCGACAGGCTGTCCGCCGGTGGCCAGAGCTATCAGATCGGCGTAGGCGTCGTTGCGGTCGGCTATCTCCATGATCTGGCGTCGTTCTTCGGCGAGCTCCGCGGCCCGCCGCACCCGGGCCACATACTCGGTCAGGGCCTCGGCCTGCTTGTCCATGACGTGGCGGACGGCCTCCAGCACCTCGGTCTGGGGCTCGGCAGCGGCATGTATCTGCGGGGAGTCGGTGGAGTCGATCCGGTCCACCAGCTCGCTGCGGAGCTGTTCGCGCAGTGCGAGCGTCTGAACGATGTGCCACTGCTGCTCGGCGATCAACTGGCGGGCGGGCGCCACGTCGACGTCTTCGGGCACGCTCTCGGCGAGTCGGTCCAGGGTCAGCGAGGCCCGCACGGTCCGCATCGCGATGTCCCGGCCGTCGCCGTCGAGGTCGGTGAGGCGGACGTACTGCCGGCGGTACTTCCGCTCCGGGCGGCTTCCGGCCCGGTCGCGACGCAGCGCAAGCAGCAGCCCCAGCCAGCCCAGGTATACGGCCGCGGCGACCGCCATCGCCTCGACCGGCACGAAGGGCAGCGCGACGAGTATCCCCAGTCCGAAGAGGACCGCGAGACAGCCGGCCGTCTCGGCCTCCTCCCCCTTGACGCCGATGAAGCACAGCCCGAAGACGACTACCGTGATCGCGGTCCCGGGTTTGGACTGGGCACTTGCGAGCATGGCGATCAGAGCGGCCGTCGACAGCAGCCAGCCGGCGGCGCGCCGCACGCGCACGCCCCGTGGCTCAGGGCGCTCCCCGGGCAGATCGCGTTTCTGCCGGGCGGTCAGCAACCGCTCGGAGGACGCCTCCAGAGCGGTCCGCACCTCGCTGGGAAGCATCGGGTCGACGAAGACGTGCTCGTCGTCCTCGCCCCCGGCGACGTCCTGCGTTTCCGACATCGTTGGACCATCCCCCCGAATTCCCGCCACCCCTGACTCTCCCGATGATCCGCAGCCTGGAAGGTTCACGTCAAGGCTCTGCTGCTGCCCGGAGTGCCCGGGGGCAAGTACACGTCGTACTTGTGTGCGGTACCGTCCTGGCCTCTGGTCGGGGAGGCAAGGCAGGTACGAGGCACATATGCACAGGGACGATCCGCATCTGACGGACGTGGTCACCGCGGCGCGTGACGGGGACCCGCGTGCGCGGGAGCAGTTGGTCACGGGCTGCATGCCGTTGGTCTACGACATCGTCGGACGGGCTCTGAACGGCCACGCGGACGTGGACGACGTGGTGCAGGAGACGATGTTCCGCGTGCTCGACGGAATCGGCGGGCTGCGGGAACCCTCCCGGTTCCGTTCCTGGCTGGTCGCCATAGCCGTGAACCAGATACGTCACCGCTGGCACAGCCGGCAGCGCGTTGCGGCGGCCCCCCTTGAGCGGGTTCCGGAGACCGTGGACCCGGCCGGTGACTTCGTCGACCTGACCATCCTCCGGCTGGGGCTGTCCGGCCAGCGCCGCGAGGTCGCCGAGGCGACCCGCTGGCTCGAAGAGAAGGACCGCGACGTCCTGGCCCTGTGGTGGCAGGAGGCGGCGGGCCGGCTGAGCCGGGCCGAACTGGCCGAGGCGCTGGGCGTCACGCCCCAGCACGCGGCCGTACGCGTGCAGCGTATGAAGGAGCAGCTCGAGATCGGCCGTGTCGTGGTGCGGGCACTCGCCGCCGTGTCACGGTGCCGCGAGCTGGCGGAGATCACGGCGGGATGGGACGGCGCGCCGTCGTCGGTCTGGCGCAAGCGGATAGCCCGGCATGCCCGGGAGTGCCGGGTGTGTTCCGGGCACTGGACGGATCTGATGCCCGCGCAGGGGCTGCTGGCCGGCACGGCGGTGGTCGTCCCGCTGGACGGCTACCCGTTCGTCCCGCCGACCGGGGTCGCCCCGCAGGGAGCGGCCGATCCGACGGGCGCCCTTGACCGGGCCGATGCCTTCGGGGCCCATGAACCCGGTGGTCCGGCGGCCGACGCGAGCGGACCGGTGGATGCGGTCGGCCGAGGGCACGAGGCGACGGGATCGGTCGACGCCGTCGGAGGAGGCCCGCCCGGACCGGTAGAGCCTGCCACCGGCGCGGGTGGCGCCGCGACGCCGGGTGGCGCGACGTCGGGCGCGGGTGGCGCGGGCGGTGCCGATGGCGCGAGTGGCACCGCGACGCCGGGTGGCGCGGGTGGTGCCGGCGGTGCGGGCGGTGCCGGTGGCGCGAGTGGCACCGCGACGCCGGGTGGCGCGAGTGGCACCGCGACGCCGGGTGGTCCCGGTGGTCCCGGCGGTGCGGGTGGTCCCGGTGGCGCGGGCAGTGCGGGCAGTGCGGGTGGTCCCGGTGGCGCGGGTGATTCCGGTGGTGCCGGTGGTGCGGGCAGTGCGCGCGGGGTGTTGCCGACGGCTGGCGCGGTGGGCGCCGGCGTGGTTGCCGGCGCGCTGTTGCTCGTGCTGATCCGGCNCGTGGTTGCCGGCGCGCTGTTGCTCGTGCTGATCCGGCCCGGCTCGGAACCGCCGCCGGAGCCGGCAGCCGTGCCGCCGGCCGCGTCGGCGACCGTCTCATCGACCCCCACCCCCACCCCCACCCCTGACGCCACGCCCACGCCCACTCCCACCCCCACGCCGTCACCCACGCCCACGCCCGGCAAACGGACGCCCACGCCGTCCCCCGCAAGCTCCGAGCAGCGGTTGACGGAACTCGTCAACACCCGTCGGGCCCAGGCCGGGTGCGAACCGCTGAGGATCGATCCAAAGCTCAGCGAGGCGGCCCGCAAGCACGCGCAGGACATGGTGGCGCGCGGTTACTTCGACCATGCCGATCCGGAAGGGCGGCGCGCCGACGACCGGATCACTGCGGCCGGGTACGAGTGGAGCGTCTGGGGCGAGAATCTGGACCGGGGCACATCGGACCCGGCGGTCGTCGTGGAGGACTGGATGGACGGCTCGATCCACCAGGACAACATGCTGGGCTGCCAGTTCCGCCACACGGGCGTCGGAACCGCGAAGGGGCCGGACGGAACCGTGTGGGTGCAGAAACTCGCCCGCCCCGCCTGAGCGCCGCTGAAGCCGCCGCGGCGGTACGCGGGCGGGGAGTTCGCCTGCTTCACGATGACCAAGCTGGACCTGGACAGCAGGGCACAGGCGGTGGTGGTGGCGTGCGAATCGGGGCTCGTGACGCCGGGCGGATAGCGGCCCGCCCGGCCTGTACTTCACCCCACGCTCCTCGCTGGCGCCCCGAGGCCGCCCAGCCGCCAACGTCCTGTGAGCTGTCTCACTCAGTGCTGCCTGCTCGGTGCACGAACTGCCTCGCCAGCGCAGTTCCTGACCGTTCCACACCGCTTGTTGGCCGGATACGTCAGTAATCTGGCATTGCAGCCAGTACGGCATTCGATACAGGCTGTGACCGTGCTGGAGCGACGTGTTGTTGTGGTGGTGTACGCGGGCGCGATGGCCCTGGACATCACCGGACCGATTGAAGTGTTCGATACCGCGAACCGGCTGCTGGGTCCCTCGGGAACGCCCTACCGGACCGACTTCGTATCCGCCGACGCGCCACTGGTGCGCACGAGTTCAGGGGTGGTGATCGAGGCCGCGCCACTGGAAGCGGGGCAGGGCCCGATCGACACGCTCCTCGTCCCGGGCGGATGGAGTCTGCACAACGCGCTCCGGGACCGGGCGCTCGTGTCCTGGATCGGCCGAGCAGCAGCCCGGTCGCGCCGAGTCGCCTCCGTATGCGGCGGATCCTTCCTGCTGGCCGAGGCGGGCCTCCTCGACGGCAGACGCGCCACCACCCACTGGGCGTACAGCGAGATGATGGCGTGCCGCTACCCGGATGTGACGGTGGACGCCGAGCCGATCTTCGTCTGGGACGGGCCCTTCGTGACCTCCGCGGGCGTGTCGACGGGCATCGACATGGCATTGGCCCTGGTGGAGGCGGATCACGGTGCGGCGCTCGCGCTGGAGACGGCACGGTTTCTGGTGCTGTTCCTCAAGCGGCACGGAGGACAGTCCCAGTACAGCGCCGTCCTCGACGCCCAGTTGGCCGACCATCCGCCGATCCGGGCAGCACAGGAGTGGATTCTCGACAACCTGGACAACCCGCTGCCCGTGGCCGAGATCGCGCGACAGGCCAACATGAGTCAGCGCAACTTCGCCCGGGTCTTCCGGCGCGAGGTGGGCACGACACCCGGCCAGTACGTCGAGCGGACGCGTATCGCCCGCGCACGCGAACTGCTGGAAACCACCGACCTGACGATCGGTCAGATAGCTGGCCGCTGCGGATTCGCCGCCACCGAGACGTTCTTCCGCTCCTTCGGACGAACCCTGGGACTCACCCCCAAGGAATACCGGCACCGCTTTCAGGTCGTCTCGCCATCCGGCCTCATCGACCGGCACCACGAGAGGGAGAGAAGCCCCGTATGACCACCTCGACCTCGGAATTACGCGAGGCAGAAACGGTACGCCTGGTCGACCATCTGGCCGGGGAACTCGCCAGGGCCGGCGTCACCCACATGTTCGGCGTCGGCGGCGCGAACATCGAGGACCTGTATGACGCCGTGCACCGCGGCGGCGCCATGCGCGGCGTCGTCGCCAAGCACGAGTTCTCCGCCGTCACCATGGCCGACGGATACGCCCGCACCACCGGACGCCTCGGCGTGGTTGCCGCCACCTCGGGCGGTGGGGCGATGAATCTCGTACCGGGCCTGGCGGAGGCGTACGCCTCCCGGGTGCCCGTGCTGGCCCTGGTGGGTCAGCCGCCCACAGGCGAGGAAGGCCACGGGGCGTTCCAGGACTCCAGCGGCAAGGCGGGCTCCTTCGATGCACGGGAGGTCTTCGCGCCCGTCTCCCGGTTCTGCGCCCGGGTCGATGACGCGGACTCGCTCACGGAGTTGCTGCCCCTGGCAGTTGCGGCGGCACAGGCCGATCCACGCGGGCCGGCTGTGCTGTTGTTGCCCAAGGACGTGCAGCAGGCGCGGTTCCAGGTGCCCGCCCGCGGTGCGGCGCCGATGCCGGGCGGCCCCGCGACGACGTCCGCGGCGCGGCTCGACCCAGCTGCCGTCAGCGCCGTGTCGGACGCCCTTCGCGGTGCCGGCCGCGTCCTCGTCATCGCTGGTGAGGATGTTGCCGCCCACGACGCGCGCGAGGAGCTGGCCGAGCTGGCCGAGCGCCTCGGGGCGTGGGTGGCGGTCACCCCGGACGCCAAGGACGTCTTCGACAACCGTAATCCACGATTCGCCGGCGTGGCCGGGGTGATGGGTCACGCCAACGTCGAAGACTGTCTCCGGCGGGCCGACCTGTGCCTGCTGGCCGGTACCCGGCTGCCGCTCCTGGCACGCGGAGGCCTTGACCGCGCCCTGGCGGCCACCGACGTCGTCTGCCTCGGCCCCGAACCGCCGTTCGTGGCAGGCATCGCACTGGGTGGGGATCTCCGCGACGCGCTGCGCGCGGTGACCGCCCGCCTGCCGCCCCGCCCACGTCCCTGTCTGCCGCACGCCGGTCCCCGTCCTGCTCCCATGCCGGGCCCGCCTTCTGAGACCCGTGGACAAGCTGTCCCCTACAGCCGGGCCGTCGCCGCGGTGGAGGCGGCACTCCCCCAGGACGCACACGTCTTTGTGGACGCCGGCAACGCGGGGGCCAGCGCGATCCATCTTCTCCCTGCACCGCGCCACGGCCGCTTCGTGGTGGCAGTCGGCATGGGCGGCATGGGCTACACCTTCGGTGCCGGGATCGGCGCCGCGCTCGCCACCGGCCGACGCACCTACGTCCTCGCCGGCGACGGAGCCTTCTTCATGCACGGGATGGAAGTGCACACCGCCGTGGAGTACGACGCACCCGTGACGTTCGTGATCTTCAACAACAACGCCCACGCCATGTGCGCGCTGCGCGAGGAGTTCCTCCAGGGCGGCGTCCGCAGCGACGACCTGTTCGCCCGGACCGACCTCGCCGCCGGAGTGGCCGCCGCCTTCCCGTCGCTTGAGGCCACGGGAGCCGGCGACGCTGCGCAGCTGCGCACCGCGCTGCTGCGCAGCAATGCAAGCGGCGGCCCGGCGTTCGTCGCGGTGGACTGCGATCCACGGGAGATCCCGCCGTTCCTTCCGTTCCAGTCCTTCACCGAAATCACCGAAAGCCCCAACAGTGCCGAGAGCAAGGAGAGTTCGGATGAGCGAGGCATCGTCCGCGCTGGCTGACATCCCCGGTCTGATCCGGATCGAGAACGCCGGCAAGGAGGAACTGACCGCCCACTGCATGGAGCTCACCCACGCGGTCTACCCCCACCATCAGGTCTACGGGCAGTACTGCACCATCCACGAGTACGTCGACTGCCCACCGGAGACTGCCTACGACTACCTGCGCCAGGGACACCACTTGGAGGAGTGGACCTGCAGCCTGCGGGACTTCGCGCCCACCGACACACCGGGGCTGTGGGTCGGTCACGACCGGCTGGAGGACGACACCAGGATCTACTGCAAGGTGATCGCCAACCCCGAGGCCATGACCGTGGACTACCACTGCTCATGGGACCAGGGCGAGCAGCTCTGGATGATCTACCTGATGCGTGTCGTCCCGGCCCGACTGGTACTCGACAAGCCGGGTTCGGTGATCACCTGGACCAACTGCCGACACCCCCACTACGACGCCAACCCCCATCCCGAGAAGGCGCCGCGCCCGGACCGGCCCTGGGTGGGCGACTACTGGGACCTCTTCTACGCAGGCCACACCGTGGAGATGAACAACCTCAAGGCCATCCTGGAACACCGCAACCGCAACGGCCTGCCGGTCAACGTGGCTCCGGCGAAGGCGGCGGCGCAGTGACGACGGTCAGCCTCACCGACGTAGCCGGCTACCTCCCCGGCGAGCCGGTCCCCGCGGAGTTCTACACCGAGTACCCCGGAGCCGAGGACAAGCTCCGCAACCACCCCATGTTCAAGGTTCCGCCGTTACGGCACCACGTGGCCGCGGACGAGACCAACGCGGACATGATCGAACGCGCCGTACAGTCTCTGATCGAACGGCACGGCAGGGAAGAGATCCAAGGCGTCGACGTGCTGCTGGTGCACAGCCAGCTGCCGGACCTGCCGTTCGTGGGCGCCGGCACCGAGGTGGCACGCCGGCTCGGCCTGAACCCGGAGTGGCTCGTCGACGTGGCCAACGCGGGCTGCGCCTCCTTCGTGTACATGCTGAAGATGGCCCGGCAGATCCTCACCTCGACCGACGCGAAGACCGCTCTGATCTGCAACGCGCAAAGCGCCGCGGGGCAATGGTTCACCCAGTCCGAGGTGCGTAAACTTGCCCAGGCTGCGATCCCGGGCGACGGGTGCGGTGTGGCGTTCGTGACGACGTCGGCACAGTCACCGGTCCTCGACGTGGAAACCCGGCACATCGGCGATCACGCCGGCGACATGACCGTGGCGCTCGAAGACGGCCGCAAGTACTGGGAGCCGGGAGAGTCCCAGCTGCGGATCGGGTTCACCGACGCAAGCGTCGCCAAGGTCCTGGCACGCGGGAACCGCCTCGTCCCCGAGGTGGTCATGGACCTGTGCCGGCGGCTCGGCGTGGCGAGCACCGACATCGACGTCCTCATCACCAACCAGCCCAACCGCACATTCCTGCGGAACTGGCGAGAGGCGCTGGAACTGCCGGCCGAACGGCACCCGAACACCTTCGATCAGTACGGGAATCTGTTCGGCGCGGCGATCCCGATCACCCTGGACCACGCGATCCGCTCCCGGCAGGTCGAGGACGGCAGCCTGGTGGTGCTCGGAGGATTCGCCCACGCGGGCGACTTCGCCGGTGCCGTCGCCGTCCGCTGGCACGGGGGACGGGACTGAGCGATGGACATCCCCGTACCGCACCGGCTTGGCCTGAACGAGAGCCCACTGATCTCAGCCGTCCGCCGGGTGCTGCGTGAAGTTCCCGGCGCCGACGAGGTCGCCGCCGCGTACTTAACCGCTCATGACTACGCCGATGCGGGCAAGCCGAGGATCGCCTGGGACGACGAGGCCGCCCGCGCCGAGCTCGTCGACGCGCTCGTGACCGACGCGCTCAACCTGCTGGGTCGGCGAAGGTCGCCGAAGACCTCCTGGCAGACGAGACCAGGCCGGTCGAGGCGCTCGGCGACTCCGCGTCCTCGTCCGGACGCAGGGCGTCGAGGATCAGCGTGAGGCCAAAGGTGAACTCGTCCGCGTAGTCGTAGCCGGGTTTGAGGACGTGCTCGACGGCGATCTCCGCGAGGTGGGGGTAGGCGTCGGCGGGCATCTCCCGAAGGATGGCGCCCGCGACCTCGTCCAGCTCCGCCGAGTTGCTGAACGGCAGGCTCAGCTCCTGGAGCACGAAGCCGTACAGGTAGCTGTCGATCAGTGAGAAGGCGTGCGCGGCCATCGGGACGGAGAACCCTCCGGCGCGCAGCACGCCGATGACGGCGTCATGGTGGCGCAGGGTCGCGGGGCCGGGTCGGCTGCGGGAGTCCATCAGGCCGATGGCCCACGGATGGCGTCGCAGCACGGCGCGGGCAGAGGCCGCGCGGCGGCGCATGGCGCTCTTCCAGTCCGTGTCGCCCGGCGGCAGCTCGATCTCGTCGAACACCGCGTCCACCATGCCGTCGAGGATGTCCTCCCGTCCCGCGACGTGGTGGTAGAGCGACATCGCCTCGACGCCCAGCGGTTCGGCGATGGCCCGCATGGTGAGTGCGGCCGACCCCTTCTCGTCCGCCACCGTCACCGCCGTGCGGATCACGCGCTCGCGGCTGAGCGGGGTGCGCGCCGACGCCCCGCGACGGCCCTTGCCTCCCTCGCGCATCCGCCCCTCCTTCTTCCGGTCCCCTTGCTTGCCTTACGGCATAAGGCTACCGTGCCTTACAGCATAAGGTAGACACTGCGGCGAAAGGGCTGCGCCATGGGCACGGATCGGATGAAGAAGGTCTGCATCGTCGGAGCTTCGGGCAAGCTCGGGCAGTACATGGTCCGGCACGCGCTGGACCGCGGCTACGAGGTGGTCGGCGTGTGCCGGGAGCGCAGCGTGCCAAAGCTGGCCGCGTTCGCGGACCGGATGACCATCGTGCCCGGCCCCACGAACGACCCGGAGGTGATCCGGCGGGCGGTCGCGGGGTGCGACGGGGTGCTGACGGTGCTGGCGCCGTGGGGTGTGCAGCAGTACTCGTCGGGCACGGCTCAGGCGGTGCTCGACCACGCACGGCCGGGCGCGCGCCTGGTCTTCTCCTGCGGCTGGCACATCACGCGCGACGGCAAGGACCGGTACTCGTGGATGTTCAGGACGGCCGTCCGGGTCGTCGCCTTTCTGGCCAAGCTCGTCCGCGCCGTCGAGATCGACGACCAGGTGGAGGCGTGCCGCAGGGTGTTCGCCAGCGACACCCGGTGGACCGTGGTGCGCGGCAGCGACCTGGAGGAGGGCGAGAGCCAGGGCCTGCCCGTGTGGAGCCGGCACGTGGGCGACCCGGTGCTGGCCAGCAATCTGACGCGCCGTGTGGACTTCGCGCTGTTCATGGTGGAGGCGCTCACCGACGACACGCTCGTCCGGGAGGCCCCGGCGATCGTCGGCTGCCGCACCCCCAGCGCCCTCGCCCACGCCGACGCCCCCGCCGGCCGCGCTTAGGCGTCGTTTCCAGTGCGCCGACCGGTCGCCCGGCGGCTCCATCAGGGGCGACGACCGACCGCAGACCCGGGGCCGGTCCGCCGTCTCGGCGGTGCCCGTCTCCAAAGCCGCAACAGGCCCAAGCGCCTGCCCAAGGCTCGGCCGCGCGCCTTGGTTCGGTGATCCGCGTCACACCCGGCTCCTGTCAGGAATCAGGACGCCGTCTCGTTCAAGGGGCACGCGAACGAGACAGGAGCAACGCCATGAAGCACCGCATCGTCGTACTCGGCGCCGGATACGCCGGGGCCTTCGCCGCCGGAAATCTGGCCCGTCGGCTCTCCCCCGCCGACACCGAGATCACCGTCGTCAACGCCGTGCCCGACTTCGTCGAGCGGATGCGGCTCCACCAGGTCGCCGTCGGCCAGGGCCTCGCGTCGCGCAAGCTCGCCGACGTATTCGCGGGCACCGGGGTGCGGTTGCACCTGGCGCGCGTCACCGGCGTCGGCCCCGAGCGCAGGACCGTCGCCGTGACCGGCGAGGACGGCGACGGCGAGCTCGCGTACGACACGCTTCTCTACGCGCTCGGCAGCTCCGTGGACCATCACGACGTCCCCGGCGTGGCCGAGTACGCCTTCGATGTGACCGGCCTGTCCTCGGCGCTGCGTCTGCGCGAGCGCCTGGCCGGCCTGGGCGAGGGCGGCGCGGTGCTGGTCGTCGGTGAGGGGCTCACCGGCATCGAGACCGCCACCGAGTTCGCCGAGTCCCGGCCCGACCTCTCAATCGCCCTCGCCGCCCGCGGCGAGCTGGGCGCCTGGCTCTCCCCGAAGGCCCGCCGTCACCTGCGCCAGGCCTTCGACCGGCTCGACATCACCGTCCACGAGCGCACCGACATCGAAGCCGTCGAGCCGACACTCGCCATCGCCGCCGACGGCACGTCCATCCCGGCCGACGTGACCGTGTGGTCGGCCGGGTTCGCCGTGCAGCCCATCGCGGCCGCCGGCGGCCTGGACGTCTCCGAGACCGGCCGGATCGTCGTCGACCGCACGATGCGCTCGGTCTCGCACCCGGACGTCTACGCCGTCGGTGACTGCGCCCACGCCATCGGCGACAACGGCCGGCCGCTGCCGATGTCCTGCGCCTCGGCCGGCTACACCAATATGCAGGCGACCGCCGCGATCATCGCGCGCCTGACGGGCGGCAAGGTCCCGACCACCGGGCTGAAGTACCACGGCAACCACATCAGCCTCGGGCGGCGAGACGCGATCTTCCAGATGGTGGACGGGGACGTCCGGTCGAAGTCCTGGTACCTGGGCGGCCGGACCGCCGCGCGGCTCAAGTCGGGCGTGCTCAAGGGGGCCGGGTGGGGCGTCGCCCACCCGACTTTCGGCATGCCGCAACGCAGGCGCCGCTTGGCCACCGCGTCCGACCGGATCGGTGTGCGGGCGTCCGCATAGGCTGTTCCGCATGGACAGCGCGGCCGTCGAACGGTTCGAGGCCGGCCGGGGTCGGCTGGCCTCGCTCGCGTACCGTCTGCTCGGCTCGGCGGCCGACGCCGAGGACGCCGTGCAGGACGCGTTCCTGCGCTGGCAGGCCGCGGACCGGGAACACATCGAGACGCCGGAGGCGTGGCTGACCAAAGTCGTCACCAATCTCTGCCTCGACCGGCTCCGCTCGGCGCAGGCGCGCCATGAGCGCGCCGTCGGAGACTGGCTGCCCGAGCCGCTCCTCGAAGGCGACCCGATGCTCGACCCCGCCGATACCTTCGAGCAGCGCGAGTCGGTGTCCTTGGCCGTACTGACCCTCATGGAGCGCCTGTCGCCGGTCGAGCGGGCCGCCTATGTCCTGCGCGAGGCCTTCTCCTACCCCCACGCCGAGATCGCCGGGATCCTCGACATCACCGAGTCCGCGAGCCAGCAGCATGTCCACCGGGCCCGACGCCGGGTCGCCGCCGAGCGCCGCGGCGTCGACGAGGCGGATCCCGCGTCCGCGCGCCGGATCGTCGAGGAGTTCCTCGCCGCCGCGGCGTCGGGGCGCACCGAGCGGCTGGTGGCGATGCTCACCGCCGACGTGACCGCGGTCTCGGACGGCGCCGGACTGGCCAGGCGGCTGCTGCGGTACAGGACGCGGGAGCGCGTCGCCTCCTATGTGCGGGCCGGCTTCAAGCCCACACCGGCGAAGCGGCGGCTGGCCGGCGGGTCCCCCGCGATGTACATCGCGCTGGTCAACGGCTCCCCGGCCGTCCTCGCCGTGGTCGGCGACCGGGTCGTGGGCGCCGTGGCGTTCGAAGTCGGCGACGGCAGGGTCGCGTCCCTGTGCGGCATCGCCGCCGCGGACCGGCTCGCGCGCCTCAATGAGGCCTGGCGGCAGTACGAACCCGATGCGCCGGTCATCAGCGCGTGGTGACCGCGGGCCGGTCCGGGCCGGCCTGTTCTACCGGTCGCGGGGCCGGGTTGCTGGGCCGGGTTGCTGGGCCGGGGCCGGGGGGCCGGTTCAGAAGTCCGGGCAGAGGTGGGTGTGCGCGGCGTCCAGGATCTGTGCCGCCGTCGCGCGTCCGTGGCCGCCGGGGTGGGCGGGGCTGGTGAAGCGCGTGTTCGTCATGTCGATCAGCGCCTCGCGTCCACCGGGCACATCCGTCGTCAGGGTCTGGCAGGTGCTCCTTCCGCGGCTGACGGCCTTGTCCTCCTTGCCGTGCACGATGTCCGGATCGATCGCGGCGAGGGCGTCCAGGTAGGCCTGCCGCTCTTCGGGCGTGGGCGGGTCGGGGAAGATTCCGGCCGCGTCGGCGCCCGGGGCCTGGCCGACGCTCTCCACTGCGGTCGCTTCCGGATCGGGTTGGCCGTCCGTCCCGGACTGGCTGCCGCAGCCGGTGAGGGTGAGGAGCGCGGCCGCGGTGATGACGGCCGCCGATGTGCACTGGCGCATGGTCCCCCCAAGTCGATCGGGATGAGAGGGGGCCCATCATCGACCACCGGTGCGGCGGAAGTGAAGGAATGTTGCGAAGCCTTCACCGCCCCGACCTGACTAAGTGGTTTCCGGCCGATTGAGGCCGGATCCGGCGGGTTCCAGCATCGTACGCATCGTTGCTCCCTGTGAGAGGAACCCAGATGCTCGCGCTGTCCTGGACCACTCCCGTCGTCGTCCCCGGGGATCCCGCCACCGCACGCGACCGGCTGTGGAAGGCGATGCTGCGGAAGGCGGAGTTCCCGGTCGAGTACGTTCCGGCGATCACCGAGTGCGCAATCCTGGAGCGCTATGCCGACGGCGGATTCCTGCGCCGGGCGTCCCGTGGGGAGCGCACGCTCGTGCAGCGGGTCTTCCCCGACGAGGCGGCGGGCCGGATCGCCTTCCGGCATGAGGATCACACCGACCTCGCGGAGATCTACGACCAGATCGGCGACGACGGGAACGGCGGTCTGACGCTGACGCTCGGGCTGCGGCTGACGCCGCGGGCGACCGAGCGTGCGCTCGCGGAGAGCGACTATCTCAGCGCGCTGAACGCCGACTTCGACGCCACCCTGGCCGATATGACGGGGAAGCTGATCGAGGCCGCGGCGTCCTTCGAGGCCCTCGCCGTCGCGGCCTGAGCCTCGCTCCGAGGCGGCCGCCGCGCGCCTGAGGCCCTGCCGGTCGGGGTGCCCGGCCGGCTCGCCGCGCGGCGTCTACGCCGACAGCTCGGCGACCGCCTCGTCGCCTTCGAAGGCGTCCGCAGGCTGGAAGCCGAGCGAGGCGCCGGGCGGTCCGCCTGGGGTGGAGGCGGTTGGAAATCGGCGGGAATGCGACGGTGAGCGGGCGCGTTCCTATGTGCAAGAAGTTCATTCTTCAACTAAACTCGGGTGCACAAGGAGGTCACGTCCATGCCTGCAGTGACTGTCGAGAACCCGCTCACCCTGCCGCGCGTCGCCGCGCCCGCCGGGGCCGTGCCGAGGCCCGTGCTCGCCGTGACGACGGCGCCGGCGGGATTCGAGGGGGAGGGCTTTCCCGTGCGGCGGGCCTTCGCGGGGATCAACTACCAGTACCTCGACCCGTTCATCATGATGGACCAGATGGGCGAGGTGGAGTACGCGCCGGGGGAGCCCAAGGGGACGCCGTGGCATCCGCACCGGGGCTTCGAGACGGTGACGTACCTGATCGACGGAACGTTTGTGCACCAGGACAGCAACGGCGGCGGCGGAACCATCCGGAACGGCGACACCCAGTGGATGACCGCGGGCTCCGGGCTGCTGCACATCGAGGCCCCGCCGGAGTCCCTCGTCACCTCCGGCGGACTCTTCCACGGGCTCCAGCTGTGGGTGAACCTGCCCGCGAGCGACAAGATGATGGACCCCCGGTACCAGGACATCCGCGGGGGCCGGGTGCAGCTGCTGGCCTCGCCCGACGGCGGGGCGCTGCTGAGGGTGATCGCGGGCGAGCTCGACGGGCACCGGGGACCCGGTGTCACACACACCCCGATCACGATGATCCATGCGACGCTGAGGCCCGGAGCGGAGGTCACCCTGCCCTGGCGGGAGGAGTTCAACGGCCTCGTGTACGTCCTGGCCGGACGCGGCGCGGTCGGCGTCGAGCGAAGGCCCGTCCACACGGGCCAGACCGCGGTCTTCGGCAACGGCGGCGCGCTCACGGTGCGGGCCGACGCAGCCCAGGACTCGCACACCCCGGACCTGGAGCTGGTCCTCCTCGGCGGCCGTCCGATCCGCGAGCCGATGGCCCATTACGGTCCGTTCGTGATGAACAGCCGCGCCGAACTCCAGCAGGCGTTCGAGGACTTCCAGGCGGGCAGGCTGGGAACCGTCCCCGCGGACACGGCCTGAAGTCGCACTTTCGTGCGGGGCGGCGTGGGTGATAGCAATGATCACGCCACTGTGTTCCACGGAACCGGAACGTGCGTCGCAACGGGGGAGTTGACGATCCGTCTCTGGAAGATCTGGCATGCCGTTTTACGCGGCGGCTTCGCGTCCGCCCGGCCACCGGGCGGACGGCGATCGGTCTTCAGCCCCCCCCACGGGCAGCCGACCGGCCGCTGGAGCCTGTACCCGCTACAAGGAAACGGCCATGAGACCCAGACATCCCGCCCGCGTCGCCGGGCTCGCCGCGCTCACCGCCGCGCTCACCGCGGCCCTGACCGCCGCGCCCCTCGCGACGCCCGCCCACGCGGTGACCGGCACACCCGACGCCGACAACGCCCTGGCGTTCACCGTCCGACTGGACATCGGCCAGGGCGCGCGCGCCTGTTCCGCCGCCCTCGTCGACCGGGAGTGGCTGCTCACCGCGGCCAGCTGCTTCGCCGACGACCCGGCCGCGAGCCCGGCAGCGCCCGCGGGGAAGCCGAAACTGAAGACCGTCGCCACCATCGGCCGCGCCGATCTGACGGGCACGGCCGGGGGAACCCGCACCGTGCTCCAACTCGTCCCGCACCCCTCGCGCGACCTGGTCCTCGGCCGGCTGTCCAGCCCGGTCAGGAACACCGCGCCCGTCGCCCTGAGCAGCACCCCGCCCGTCGCCGGGGAGGAGCTGACGGTCGCGGGCTACGGACGTACCGAGGACGAGTGGTCGCCGCTGCTCCGGCACAGCGGCCGCTTCACCGTGGACGCGGTGAACGCCGGCGCCATCGACATCACGGGCCGGGACGGCGCCGCCGTCTGCATGGGCGACACCGGCGGCCCCGCCGTCCGGACGACCGGCGGCCAGGCCGAGCTGGTGGCCGTCAACAGCCGCTCCTGGCAGGGCGGTTGCTTCGGCGCCGACCCGGCGGAGACCCGCACCGGCGCCGTCGACGCCCGCGTCGACGACCTGCGCGACTGGGTGGCCGCCGCCGTCGGCGCGCCTCGTCTCACCGACTTCAACTGCGACGGCGTCGAGGACGTCGCCATCGGCGACCCCAAGGCCGCGGTCGGAGGTGACAAGAATGCCGGCCTGATCCGGGTGATCTACGGCGGCGGCAAGGGCACGGCCGAGCTCCACCAGGACCTCGACGCCATCCCGGGCGGCGCGGAGGCCGAGGACTGGTACGGCCGGACCCTGGACGTGTTCGACCACGACAACGACGGCTGCACCGACCTCGCCGTCGGCATACCCAACGAGGACATCGGCTCCAAGAAGGACGCCGGCGCCGTGCACGTCGTCTACGGCGACCCGGCGGGTCTCGCCAAGGGCCGCTCCACCCTCGACCTGGTGCAGGGCAAGGGCTCCGGCGCGATCGCCGCGTCCGCGTCGGAGGCGGGCGACCGCTTCGGCCACTCCCTCGCCGCGGGCCACACCGCCTCCTCGGAGCCGTATCTGCTGATCGGCATCCCCGGCGAGGACCTGGGCTCCGTCACCGACGCGGGCAGCGCGATCTATCTGCGCGGCAACGTCAACACCGCCGTCCACCAGGACAAGCCCGGCGTCGGCGGCGGCGCGGAGGCGGGCGACAAGTTCGGCTCCTCCGTGGCGGCCTCGCCGAACCATCTGGCGGTCGGCGCGCCGGGCGAGGCCGTCGGCAAGGTCGCCGACGCCGGTCTGGTCGCAGTCTTCCGGCACGCGATCAGCTCCGACGGCATCCCCTCGCACCTGAAGTCCGTCCACCAGGACACCGCCGGCATCAGCGGCGTGCCCGAGGAGGGCGACCGCTTCGGCGCGTCCCTGGACCTGGCCGAGTACCGCCCGGCCGGGGCCGCGTCCGCGACCGACTCGCTCATCGCCGTCGGCACACCCGGCGAGGGCATCGTCAACAAGGACGCCAACCGCGACAACGCCGGCTCCGTGACCGTGCTCCGCGCCGCCGCCGACGGTGCGCTCAGCCAGCACATGGTCGCCCACCAGGAGATCGAGGGCGTCTCCGGCGCGGCCGAGACCGACGACAAGTTCGGAGACAAGGTCCTCCTGGTGAACACCTCCCCCCGCGAGGTGAGCACGGACTCCACCATGGCCCTGGCCGTCGGCGTCCCGGGCGAGGACCTCGGCAGCGTGGTCAACGCCGGCGCCGTGCAGACCTTCGGCCTCTTCGGCCCCGCGGGCGAGACCGACTTCTGGGCCGAGGCGGGCAACGCCTCCGGCCTGCCCGGCGCCCCGGGCGAGGGCCAGGTCGTCGGCCGCTACATCCAGGCCACCGGCACGCATCTGTATGTGGGCATGCCGTACAAGGCGTACCAGTACGGCGCGGTGCACGTCCTGCCGTGGGGCAATGTGACCGCCGGGCGTCTCGGTGACGCGGGGGACGCGGTCACCCACCAGCCAGGCCGGGACGGCCTGCCGGCCGCGGGCGTGGCCTTCGGACGGGCGATCGGCTGACGAAGCCCACTGCCGAGCCGCGACCACACGGCCCGGCGGGACGGCCCCGGGGAGGAGCGAGCCTCCCCGGGGCCGAGTCGATACGCGACCTCCTCAAGGGCGCCCACGGAAAGCTGAAGTCGGCCAAGGACGGCCTCAAGACGGCGTACCGGAACCCCCTGAGGGGATCGTGATCCACTCCTGACGGCGTCCTGAGCCACACCGTGCATCCTGACCGGCGTGGCACGGGCAACACCCAGCAGTACGACTGCGCCTGAGCGTCACCCTCGCGGGCCTCACCGCGCGACGCCGCCCCGCGGCCGTGGTCCGCTGGGCGTGTGCGGAGTGGGAACGGCGGCGGGCGCGGGCTGCTGCCCGAGGCGGCATGGCGGGTGGGGGCCTGGTGCGCCGTCATCCTGCTGGCCGCCGGGGTCGTCGGGGTCGGGGTGTGGCTCGCCGGGGTGTTCCAGACGGCGGTGACGGCGGTGCTGCTGGCGATCCTCGGGACCGCGCTGCTCGGGCCGCTGCACCGGCGGCTCATCCGGATGAGGGTCAACCGGTCGCTGGCGGCCGGTCTCACCTGCGCCGCCGTGGTGGCGGTCTTCGGCGGGGCCGCGTACATCATCGTCAGCGCGCTGATCGAGACCGGGGACCAGATCGTCGCCTCGCTGCGGCATGCCGCCGACGATCTCGCCCGGTACTTCGGGGCCGCCGGGACCTCGCTCGACGATCTCGCGGCGAACGCCAGGGACCTGCTGGGGCGGTTCGGGGCGACGGCCGCCACCGGGGTGATCAGCGGGCTCAGCGTGGTCGGCGAGATGATCGCGGTCGCCGTGCTGGCGCTGCTGCTGAGCTTCTTCTTCCTGCGGGACTCGCACAAGGCCGCCGATGTGCTGCGCTCGCTGGCGCCCCGCTCGTCCGGCGATCTTGTGGAGGCCATGGGGCGGCGGGCCTTCGAGGCCGTCGAGGGCTTTATGCGCGGGACGACCTTCATCGCCCTCATCGACGCCGTCGCCATCACCGCCGGGCTGCTCATCCTGCGGGTGCCCGGCGCCGTGGGGCTCGGGGCGCTCGTCTTCGTCGGGGCGTACATCCCCTACCTCGGCGCGTTCATCTCCGGGACCGTGGCCATCCTCGTGGCCCTCGCCGACCGGGGCTTCGCCATCGCGCTGTGGGTGCTCGGGGTGGTGCTGGCCGTGCAGTTCCTGGAGGGGCATGTGCTCCAGCCGGTGATCCAGAGCCGTACGGTGCAGATGCACCCCGCCCTGGTCATGCTGGCGATCGCGGCGGGCGCGTCCGTCGCCGGGATTCTGGGGATGCTGCTGGCCGTGCCGCTGACCGCCGCGGCGTTCGGGGTGGTCGGCGAGCTGAGGAATCGTTACGCCACGGAGCCGCCGGAGCCCGCAGCGGGAGCCGGGCCGGGGGAGGACGGCGGCTCGTAGAGCTCGAACCAGATCGACTTGCCCGCGCCCCGCGGGTCCACGCCCCACGCGTCCGCCAGCAGCTCCATCAGCACCAGACCGCGCCCGGACGACGCCAGCTCCCCGGGCCGCCGCTTGTGCGGCAGCTCGTCGCTCCCGTCCGCGACCTCCACGCGCAGCCGCCGCCCGCCGTCCCCGCCGTCGCGGACGTCCCGGCTGCCGTCCGCCCCGCCGCCGTCGCCGTCCGGGCGGCTGGTCACCTCGGCGACCAGCAGCGCGTTGCCGTCCGTGTGCACCAGCACATTGGTCACGATCTCCGAGACCATCAGCACCGCCGAGTCGATCTGCTCCACGTCCACCCAGTCGTGCAGCAGCTCCCGCATCTGCCGCCGCACCGCCGCGATCCTCTCCGGCTCCGCCTGCGCCACCGTCAGCGCCGTGCGCCGCGGGGGCTGAAGCAGCCGCGCTCCCTCACGCGACAGCAGCACCAGCGCGATGTCGTCCTCGCGGCGGTCCGCCAGCGGACCGGTCGTGTAGTGGGAGGCGGGGCCGTGCACCGCATCGACGAGGCTGTCCGCCAGCACCTCGAGCGAGGAGTCGCGGTGCTCCTCCGCATGCTCCTCCAGGACCGTGCGCAGCCGGGCCCAGCCGGAGTCCAGATCGTGCCCACCTGTCTCCAGCAGCCCGTCCGTGCACATCAGCAGGATCTCGCCGGGCTCCAGCACCAGGCGGGTCGTCGGATAGTCCGTGTCCGGGTCGACGCCCAGCGGCAGCCCGCCCTCGACGGGCTGCAGCAGCACCGTGCCGTCGGCCGTGCGCACGGCCGGCTCCGGATGGCCCGCGCGGGCCATGTCCACGCCGCCGGTCGCCGGGTCCACCTCCAGATAAAGACAGGTCGCGAAGCGCGGGGCCGTGTAGTCGGCGGCCTCTCCCCGTCCCCCGCGGCCCAGCGCGTCCGTCGCGTCCGTGATGCCGTGCAGAAAGCGCGAGGCGCGCGAGAGCACCGCGTCGGGCGGGTGCCCCTCGGAGGCGTACGCACGCAGGGCGATCCGCAGCTGGCCCATCAGTCCGGCCGCGCCCACATCGTGGCCTTGTACGTCCCCGATGACCAGGGCGATCCGGCCCGACGGCAGCGGGATCACGTCGTACCAGTCGCCGCCGACCTGGAGCCCGCCGCCGGTGGGGACGTACCGCGCGGCCACCGTCATCCCCGGAACCGCGGGGCCCAGCACCGGCATCATCGAGCGCTGCAGCCCCTGGGACAGCTCCCGCTCCGACTCCGCGACCCCGGCGCGGGCCAGCGCCTGCGCCAGCATCCGCGCGACCGTCGTCAGCACGGACCGCTCGTCGGGGGTGAAGGCCACCGGGTGCTTGAACCCCGCCATCCACGCGCCCATCGTCCGCCCCGCGACGATCAGCGGCAGGAACGCCCAGGACTGCCGGCCGAAGCGGCGGGCCAGCGGCCAGGCCGACGGATAGCGGCGGCGGTACTCCTGCGGTGTGGGCAGATAGACCGCGCGGCCGGTGCGCACCACCTCCGCCGCCGGATAGTCGGTGTCCAGGGACATGTCGGTGAAGGGGTTCTCGTCTACCTGGTCGTGCCCGTGGTGGCCGACGATCGTCAGCCGGTCGCCCTCCGCCCCGAAGACGGCCAGGCCGTCCGGCGAGAAGCCGGGCATGGACAGCGAGGCGGCGACCCGCAGCACCTCGGCGGTGGACCGCGCCTCGGCCAGCGCCCGGCCCGCGTCCAGCAGGAAAGCCTCGCGCGAGCGCCGCCAGTCGCCGGTGATGGGGGTCTGGGCCGCGGTGCTGCCCGGCTGCGGCTCGGTGACCTCCTGCAGCGTGCCGATGAGCTGGAACTGGACCCGGTAGCCGGAGTCCTCCGACGGCGCGGCCGTTTTGACGATCGGCTTGGTGCGGCTGCGTACGGTGCGGACGACCCGGCCGGAGTCGTCGACGATCCGCAGCCGGGCCTCGGCGAGGGTGCCCTCGGCGACGGCGAGGCTGATGATGCCGCTGACCTCGTTCCAGTCGACGGGGTGGAAGCGGGAGCGCACGGCGGAGGAGGGGTAGACGCCGGGCTCGGCGGGCAGCTCCAGCAGCCGGGCGGCCTCGCCGTCCAGGGTTACCGTCCCGGAGACGTTGTCCCAGCGCCACAGGCCGGTCGCGATCGCGGCCAGGACGTCCTCGGTGCGCATGACCTCAGACTATTGCGAAGGCTCTTCGAATGAGATGTCCGGTATCCATTGGGTTGTCCGCCGGGTCGCCCCTCCGGTCGTCCGATCGGCCGTCGTCCCGCTCTGGGTCTGGATGCCGGTCTGGATGTCGGTCTGGATGTCGGTCTGGATGTCGGTCTGGATGTCGGTCCGGCCGTCTGTCGGAATCCCGTCGGAATCCCGTCGAGGAGAGTGGCATGTCAATGCCAATGAGAGCAGCGGGGGCCGGACGGTAACCTTGCAAAGGTTGTGCCCACCCCGAAGCCCCAAGACTGGATGAACGACGATGCATCGGTACAGGTCCCACACCTGCGGCGAGCTCCGCGCCTCTGACGTCGGCAGCGACGTCCGGCTGAGCGGCTGGCTGCACAATCGCCGAGACCTGGGCGGCATCCTCTTCATCGATCTGCGCGACCACTACGGCATCACGCAGCTCGTGGCCCGCCCCGGCACCCCCGCCAACGAGGCGCTGAGCCATCTGTCCAAGGAATCCGTCGTCCGCGTGGACGGCACGGTCTCGGCCCGCGGCGCGGAGAACGTCAACCCGGACCTGTCCACCGGCGAGATCGAGATCGAGGTCTCCGCGGTCGAGGTGCTGGGCGCGGCGGGCCCGCTGCCCTTCACGATCAACACGGACGACGGTGTGAACGAGGAGCGGCGGCTGGAGTACCGCTTCCTCGACCTGCGCCGTGAGCGCATGCACCGCAACATCATGCTGCGCACCGCGGTGATCTCGGCCATCCGGCACAAGATGACCGCCCTGGGCTTCAACGAGATGGCCACCCCGATCCTCACCGCGACCTCCCCGGAGGGCGCGCGTGACTTCGTGGTGCCCTCCCGGCTGAACCCGGGCAAGTTCTTCGCCCTGCCGCAGGCCCCCCAGCAGTTCAAGCAGCTGCTGATGATCTCCGGCTTCGACCGGTACTTCCAGATCGCGCCCTGCTTCCGCGACGAGGACGCCCGCGCCGACCGCTCGCCCGGCGAGTTCTACCAGCTCGACGTGGAGATGAGCTTCGTCGAGCAGGAGGACGTCTTCGCGCCGATCGAGCAGCTGATGACCGAACTGTTCGAGGAGTTCGGCAACGGCCGCCATGTCACCTCACCGTTCCCGCGCATCCCGTTCCGCGAGGCGATGCTGAAGTACGGCAACGACAAACCGGACCTGCGTGCCACGCTGGAGCTCGTCGACATCACCGACGTCTTCGAGGGCTCGGAGTTCAAGGCGTTCGCGGGCAAGCACGTCCGCGCCCTGCCCGTGCCGGACACGGCCGGCCAGCCGCGGAAGTTCTTCGACGGCCTCGGCGACTTCGCCGTCGAGCAGGGCGCGAAGGGCCTGGCCTGGGTGCGCGTCGGCGACGACGGCCAGCTCACCGGCCCGATCGCCAAGTTCCTCACCGAGGAGAACGTCAAGGTCCTCACCGAGCGGCTCGGCCTGGTTCCCGGCCACGCCGTCTTCTTCGGCGCGGGCGAGTTCGACGAGGTCTCCAAGATCATGGGTGCGGTCCGGGTGGAGGCGGCCAGGCGGGCCGGCCACTTCGAGGAGAACGTCTTCCGGTTCTGCTGGATCGTCGACTTCCCCATGTACGAGAAGGACCCGGACACCGGGAAGATCGACTTCTCGCACAACCCGTTCTCCATGCCGCAGGGCGGCCTGGAGGCGCTTCGGACCCAGGACCCGCTGGACATCCTCGGCTGGCAGTACGACATCGTCTGCAACGGCGTCGAGCTGTCCTCCGGCGCGATCCGGAACCACGAGCCGGACATCATGTTCAAGGCCTTCGAGATCGCCGGCTACGACCGGGCGACCGTGGAGCGCGAGTTCTCCGGCATGCTCCGCGCCTTCCAGTACGGCGCCCCGCCGCACGGCGGCATCGCACCGGGCGTCGACCGGATCGTGATGCTCCTCGCCGACGAGCCGAACATCCGCGAGACGATCGCCTTCCCGCTGAACCAGAACGCGCAGGACCTGATGATGGGCGCCCCGACGGAGCTGGACGAGGCCCGTCTGAAGGAGCTGAACATCGCCCTGCGCAAGCCGGCGGCCGCGACGGAGGCGAAGCCGGAGAACAAGCCGGCGCAGTAACGGCCGCCGGGTGGCGAGCGCAGGCGGTCAGCCGTCCGGACGTCGTCGTGGCCCGGTGCGCCAACGGCCCCGCCCCGTATGTGTCGGCGGGCGGGGCCTTGGGCCTGTCCGAAGCAGGCCCGACACGGTGTGGAGCCTTGATCAGAGCCAGCCTTTCTGGGCGGCCTTGAGTCCCGCCTCGAAGCGGCTGGTCGCGTCCAGCCGCTCCATCAGGGCCGCCATCAGGCGTCGTACCGTCCGCAGGGACACCCCCAGCCGTTTTCCTGCGGCTTCGTCCGTCATGCCGGAGGCGAGCAGCTTCAGGAGCTGCCGCTCGGTGGCGGTGAGGCCGTCGGTGTCCTCCCGGGAGTCGTTTCGCCGCTCGGCCCCGAGCGGCACTGCCGTCTCCCAGGTCTGCTCGAAGAGGGCCACCAGGGAGGCGACGATCCCGGGCGCGCTGGTGCACAGTGCGCCCAGCCGAGTGTTGGCCGGGTTGATGGGCACGACCGCAGTGGTGCGATCGAAGATCAGCATCCGGGGAGGGACGACTGGGCTCGTACGCACCTGTCCGCCCAGCTCGCTCATCCAGCGGGCGTACGCGAGGGTTGAAGGATCGTTTCTGGCGCTGTCCTGGTAGACGGTCAGCAGCTGAACACCGCGGTGGAGCGCTTCCTTGTCCAGCGGGCGGGACGCATCCAAGCTCGCCTGTGACTGTGCCCCGCCGGGCATGATCGCCAGACAGTCGTGGTCGAGGTCCCGGGCGAGCTGTTCCAGTCGGCTCTGAATCGCGTCCATGCCGACCAAGCGCTCCGCGCCGTCCACGTCGGTGTTGGGGCGCAGCTCCGCGAACTCGGCGACAGCCCGTGCCACGGCCTCCTTGCTGCGTGCCAGTTCTTCCTGACGGCGCAGCAGGTCGGCTTCCTGGCGGCGCAGAATCAGCTCCAGTCCTACTGCGGGGCTGACTGCGCGCAGCATCCCCGGGCACTCCCGTGACGATTGCAGCAGGTCCATGTCGACGAGCCGGTCCAGGCTGGATCGCACCTCGGCTTCGCCGATGCCCAGCAGTGCGCACAGGTCGTCGACCCCGGCGTCGGGGTACTGCAGCAGCCCTCTGTAGACGGATTCAAGGGCGGAGTCCAGCCCTAGTGCCTCCAGCATCTCTTTCCCCCTAGGTGGTGCGGCCGTCTGTGGCGATCACCGCCAGATTCATGATCATTCTAGGTGAATTCACCTGGAGGCCAAGAGGGCGGGTGAGTGCTGGCACGTGAGTGCCAGCCACCTTGGTGCCAGCCGGATTGGCTTCCGGCGGGTGCGATGGGCGGACAAGATTGTGATCAACAGCAGGGCACCGGAGCGGAGGCCGCACCAACTGCCCTGGTAATCAGCCGCATCGGCAACATCAGACTGCATTGGAGACGATCCCGCCATGTCCGCGACCGCCCGCCTCGCTGCCGCCGCCGGCCTTGCTCTCGTTCTTTCCTCCGCAGGGCTCGCTCTGGCGTCGGGCATCGGCTGGGACTCATCCGGTGCCGTCGTGGACACCGCAGGCAATATCGGCTGGGACTCGTCGCGTCCGGGTGCATTTCAGCTCACCGGCATCGGCTGGGACTGAGCCCTTGCGCGTCGTCCGGACCTTTCTTGTCGGTGAACCAGGAACCGGCCGGCCCGGATGTCGCTCTCATCGGCCGTCGCATCAGCTGCCTCATCTGATGCACGATCTGCTCTGGGCCCATGCCGAGCCGGCAGATCGAGTCGAGCACATCCGGGTGCGCCCGCACGAGGCCGGGATGGAAGCCATTGTCTTCCTCCGGGCGGACTCCGACGCCGCGGCGCTCTCCGGCGTCCGTGAGCTGCTCGCCCGTGTACGCGAGCCGGTCGGGGCCCATGGATACGTCCCGATGATGGCGGCCGACTGACCGACGCCGCCCCTGCCTTGGATCTCATTCTCTCGCCTTCTACATCTTTCCTCCCTCTGCCACCAAACAGGAGATTGGCATGCCCATGACTGCACGCCGCAGTGCTGTCCGTTCTGCCGTCGTCACCGCCGCACTGGCCTCCGTCGTTCTGGGTGCGATGGCCTCCCCCCACGCCGCTCCCGCGCCCGCTCCGGCCATGGCGAGCACGGCAGCGACCGCGCAGTCGACCGTCGGCGGCTCCATCACCCGCGCGGAGATACTCGAGCGCGCTCAGTACTGGGTCGACCAGGGAGTGCCCTACAGCCAGAGCGCCTACTATCGCGATCCGCAGGGCCGCAACTACCGCACGGACTGCTCCGGCATGGTGTCCATGGCGTGGCACCTCAACACCAGCGCCACCACGTGGACGCTGCCCAACTACTCGACGAAGCTCTCCAGCCTGGATGACCTGAAGCCGGGGGATGCGCTCAACGACATCAACAATCACGTTGTGCTCTTCGTCGGCTGGACCGACTCCAGCCACACGACGGCCAACATCATGGAAGAGGCAAGGCCGGGTACCAACGCCCGCAAGAGCACATACTCGCGCAGCTACATCACGAGCAACAACTTCAAGCCCTACCGCTACAACAAGGTTGTCGACTCTCCGGTCACCGTGCCGGACAAGGGCATGACCCACATCACGGCCGTCGGCGACCTCACGGGTGACGGCGTGACGGACATCATCGCGGTGGAGACCGCGACAGGCGATCTGTACCGGTACTCCGGGCCGACTTACACGGGCATGAGCAAGCGAGTGAAGATCGGCTACGGCTGGGACTCCATCAGCAGCATCGTGGGTGTCGGTGATCTGACGGGTGACGGAGTTCCGGACATCATCGCGGTCAACGGCGAGAACGGCGATCTGTACCGGTACTCGGGGCCGACCTACAACGGCGGTTCGAAGGTGAAGATCGGCGTCAACTGGGACTCCATGACCAACATCGCCGCTGTCGGTGACCTCACGGGTGACGGCGTGACGGACATCATCGCGGTGGAGACCGCGACAGGCGATCTGTACCGGTACTCCGGGCCGACCTACAACGGCGGTTCGCGGGTGAAGATCGGCCACGGCTGGAACAGCATGACCGCGATCGTGGGTGTGGGGGATCTGACGGGTGACGGGGTTGCGGACATCGTCGCGGTCAACGGCGAGAACGGGGAGCTCTACCGGTACTCGGGGCCGACCTACAACGGCGGTTCGAAGGTGAAGATCGGCACCGGCTGGAACTCCATGATCAACATGGCGGGCGTCGGCGATCTGACAGGCGACGGGGTGCCNTACCGGTACTCGGGGCCGACCTACAACGGCGGTTCGAAGGTGAAGATCGGCACCGGCTGGAACTCCATGATCAACATGGCGGGCGTCGGCGATCTGACAGGCGACGGGGTGCCTGATCTGCTCGCGGTGGAGCAGGCGACGCAGAAGCTCTACCGGTACTCCGGACCGGGCTTCGGCGGCAGCACACGGGTCCAGATCGGCACGGGCTGGTAACAGCGCGACCGTACCGGGTGGGGCCGCGCCAGAACGCGGCCCCACCCGCCGTCCGATACCACCGCCCACAGCCACCTTGTGCCGGCAAGTCACATAGATCCGGCTCTACGGCCGATTCCCCCTGTGCCTCAAGTCACGCGCCGTTCGGCGGGCCCGAGCGCCAGGCCGTTCCCCGTGGCTCCCTCCTTCGTCCGGCCGCTCCATTACGCCGTCTGCTTCGAGAACCGAGGTCTCGTATGTCCGTACGCAACGCCTCCACCCCACGCCGCAAGGCATCGCTGCTGAGAGCTGTGATTGCCGCTCCGCTGGCCGCGCTCACTTTGCCGCTGCTGGCGGCCTCGCCTGCCAACGCGGCCTCCGTCGCCACCTGGGACAAGGTCGCCCAGTGCGAGAGCTCCGGCAACTGGAGCATCAACACCGGCAACGGATACTACGGAGGGCTGCAGTTCTCCAAGTCCACCTGGGACGCTTTCGGCGGCAAGCAGTACGCCGCGTACGCCCATCAGGCCACCAAGGAACAGCAGATACGCATCGCGGAGAAGGTCCTTGCCACCCAGGGAGCAGGCGCCTGGCCGACCTGCGGAGCCAAGGCCGGTCTGGCCTATGACCACGCCGACCCGTATCCGGCGGAGCCCCCGGCGCCGCAGTCGAACATGGCCCATCTCACTCCTGTGGGCGACCTCACCGGCGACGGGGTGCCGGACATCATCGCGGTGGAGAAGAAGTCGGGCGACCTCTACCGCTACTCGGGACCGGCATTCGGCGGCGGATCCCGGGTGAAGCTCGGCTACGGCTGGAACGGCATGAGCGACATCGTGGGTGTGGGGGATCTGACGGGTGACGGGGTTGCGGACATCGTCGCGGTCAACGGCGAGAACGGGGAGCTCTACCGGTACTCGGGGCCGACCTACAACGGCGGTTCGAAGGTGAAGATCGGCACCGGCTGGAACTCCATGATCAACATGGCGGGCGTCGGCGATCTGACAGGCGACGGGGTGCCNATCGTGGGTGTGGGGGATCTGACGGGTGACGGGGTTGCGGACATCGTCGCGGTCAACGGCGAGAACGGGGAGCTCTACCGGTACTCGGGGCCGACCTACAACGGCGGTTCGAAGGTGAAGATCGGCACCGGCTGGAACTCCATGATCAACATGGCGGGCGTCGGCGATCTGACAGGCGACGGGGTGCCGGACCTGATTGCCGTGGAGAAAGCGTCCGGCGACCTGTACCGCTACTCGGGTCCGCACTACAACGGCGGTTCGCGGGTGAAGATCGGCAACGGCTGGAACGCCTACTCCACCATCGTGGGTGTGGGGGATCTGACGGGTGACGGCGTGGCGGACATCATCGCCGTCGACTCCCGGACAGGTGAGCTGTTCCGCTACTCGGGGCCGTATTACAACGGCGGTACGAAGGCGAAGATCGGGACCGGTTGGGATGCGATGACCAGCATCACCGGCGTGGGCGACGTGACCGGCGACGGGGTGCCTGACCTGTTGGCCGTCGACCCTGCCACGGACAGGCTCTACCGCTACTCGGGCCCCGGCTTCACCGGCGGCAGTCGCGTCCAGATCGGCACCAACTGGTAGCCGGTGACCGACTGGCGGTCGGCACCGGCATGGTGTCCGACGGCCTCCGCTCTCGTCTCTCCCCGGTCGGCCCGGGCTCTCGCATCCCCTCTCTCCAAGTCCTCTGGAGCGCTCTGTGCGCACAATCAAATCCCTCCTGGCCAAATTGAGTTCGGTGGGAGTCGCGCTGGCCGGGGCGGTCGCCCTCGCGCCGTCTGCCCAGGCCGACACCGTGTCTGCCGGTACCGCGCCACCCCTCCGATTCATCAGCTACAACATCTGCGGAAACGTCTGTTCGGACGGGAAGGGATACGACAATCAGCGCAGGGTCGACACAGTCGTCGACGAAGCGGCGGACAGCGGCTGGAACGCGGATCAGATCCATCTGCAGGAGGTCTGCCGATCGCAGTACGACAAGATCCTGACCCGCCTCGCCCCGAAGGGTTTCCGCGGACTGTTCACCGCGACCCTCTCCGGCAGATCCGATATCTGCGACGGCGACGACTACGGGGCCGCCGTTCTGGTGAAGGGCTCTGTCGTCGACACCAAGGTGCTGGATCTGACGGTGGGAGGTGAGAACGAACCCATCAAGGTGCCCTGCGTCAAGAACTACATTCAGAGCCGTGTCAATTGGGCCTGCTCCGTGCACCTCTACTGGAACGAGGCATCGTACCGGGAAGCGGAGGCCCGTGCCCTCGCCGCACAGGCCGAGCAGTGGGAGGACTCCGGAGTGCCGGTGGTCCTTGCCGGAGACTTCAATGGCACTCCCCGCTCAGCCGCCCTCTCCAGCTTCTATGACCCGAGCGTTGTCGACGGTGGCCGAGGGAGTTTCATCGAAGCCGACGACACCGACAGAGACCACTTCGACCCGGCTGTCTGCGCTCCGGCGACGGACACCCGCTGCCGGTCCGGGGAACCGACCTTCGGCACCAAGAAGATCGATTACATCTTCCTCGGCTCACGCCACTTCAAGGGGGCCAAGGGGGACGTGCTGCCTCTGGACACGGCGGTCTCCGACCACCGGCTGGTGCGCGGTGCCGCCTTCTGGTCCGACTGCGGGCCCGCCGCCCCGGCGTCCGGGTCGGTCATCCGCCGGGACTCGCACGGAGTGCTGTACCGGTACGCGGGCGGCAGCGGGACCGGCAGCGAGCTCGGGAAGGCGTGCAAGGTTGGCGTCGGCTGGAGCAGCATGAGGCTCGTCGACCTCGACGGCACAGACCTGCTGGCCGTGGACGGGAACGGCGACCTGTGGCGATACACCGCCGACACGGCGTCAGGTTCGTACTCGGGCAGCGCACGCACCAAGGTCGACACCGGCTGGCAGACGTATGACGTGTTGCTTGCGCCGGGTGATTTCTCGGGTGATGGGCGGGCGGATCTGATCGGTCGGGACGGTGCCGGTGATCTGTGGCTCTACAAGGGGGACGGCAAGGGCTACTACAGTCCGCGTACGAAGATAGGCCATGGCTGGCAGACGTATGACGTGTTGCTTGCGCCGGGTGATTTCTCGGGTGATGGGCGGGCAGATCTGATCGGTCGGGACGGTGCCGGTGATCTGTGGCTCTACAAGGGCGACGGCAAGGGCTACTACAGTCCGCGCACAAAGATAGGCCATGGCTGGCAGACGTACTCCGCTCTCGTCGCGCCGGGCGACCTCGACGGCGACAGCAAGGTGGACCTGGTCGGCCGGGACGGTGCGGGAGAGCTGTGGTTCTACGCCGGCGACGGAGCCAGCGGTTACGCTCCCCGCACGAAGATCGGATACGGCTACCCGGCCGGTGAGCTCATCTTCTGAGGTGAGGGTCCGGAACCTTGGCCGGTTCCGGGCCTTTGTGCGTGAGCGGGTGGGCAGGCTGGGAGTGCGGGCCGGTGCACGCCGGGGCGCGGGGGCTTCGTGCTGAGAGCCGGACGAGACCCTGAGAACCTGAGAAGAGCCTCGGAGCAGGAAGGGCGTCTCTATGTCCTCTTCCCTTGGGCGGCTGCGCCTCGCCGCCCCCGCAGCCCTCGTCTCGCTCGCTGCGGCCGGGCTGCTCGCCGGCTGTACGGGGGGTTCCGGCCCCGCATCCCCGAAGGTGGAGACGGATGTGGGCGTCGCCGACGGCAAAGGGGGCGGCGGGGGCCATGCGGGGCGGTCGGCGCCTGGTCCGGGCATCCGGCACGGGGAGGGCGACGGCCGGGACGGTGACGGCCGGGAGGGCGACGGCCGGGACGATGACGGCCGGGACGACGACGGCCGGAAGGGCGAGATTCCGTTCCTCGGGCCCGCGACCCGGGCGGAGATCCCCTCCGGGACGGCCCAGGCAGTCCTGGTGGCCGGAGACTCGCCCGATGCGAACCGGGTCGACGTCGTGCTCTACGAGCGGGACCCGGAGAGCGGCTGGAAGCCCGTCTCCGGCGTCTGGCCCGCGCACAACGGGCTGAAGGGCTGGACCCGCGATCACCGGGAGGGCGACCTGCGCTCACCCGTCGGGGTCTTCGGGCTCACCGACGCGGGCGGCCGGCTGCCCGATCCCGGCACCCGGCTCCCGTACGACCGCGACGACACGTTCACCGTCAGCGGGACGGGCTTCGAGGGCGAGCCGCTCGCCGGGTCCTTCGACTATGTCGTGGCGATCAACTACAACCGGAAGCCCGGGGCCACCCCGCTGGACTGGACCCGCCCGCTCGGCGAGGAGCGGGGCGGCGGCATCTGGATCCACGTCGACCACGGCGGGCCCACCCAGGGCTGCGTCTCCCTGCAGCGGGAGCGCATGCGGGAGCTGCTGAGGTGGCTGGATCCGGACAAACAGCCGGTGGTGGTGATGGGGGACAAGGCCTCGCTCGGCAGATGAGCCATCCGGCGCAGACAGCGGGCCCCGGACCTGCCGTACAGGTCCGGGGCCCCTCGCGTATGCGCGTGCCGTCAGCCTGCGACGGCTACGGCTTCTTCGGCTCTTCCAGCCGAGGGAACAGCACCGCGCCCTTCGTGACCGTCGCTCCCGCCGGGAGCTTCCCCCACTCGCCCGCGCGCTGGACCTGCTGGTCGGCGAGTGAGCCCAGGGACTCCTGAGCGCCCAGGGAGTCCCACAGCGCCTGGGAGGTCTCGGGCATGACCGGGTTCAGCAGCACCGCCACCGCGCGCAGCGACTCCGCGGCCGTGTAGAGGATGGTCGCCAGCCGGGCCCGGCCCTCGGCGGTGTCGTCCTTGGCGACCTTCCACGGCTCCTGTTCCGTGATGTAGCCGTTGACCTGCTTGATGAAGTCGAAGACGGCCAGGATCCCGCCCTGGAAGTCCAGCTCCTCGCCGATGCGGCGGTCGGCCTCGGCGACGGCCCTCGCCAGTCCCTCCTGGACGGCCTTCTCGGCGTCGCCGGACGCCGTCGCCTCCGGCAGCGCGCCGCCGAAGTACTTGCCGACCATGGCCGCGACGCGCGAGGCCAGGTTGCCGTAGTCGTTGGCCAGCTCGCTGGTGTAGCGGGCGGTGAAGTCCTCCCACGAGAACGAGCCGTCCTGGCCGAAGGCGATCGCGCGCAGGAAGTACCAGCGGTACGCGTCCACACCGAAGTGCGAGGTCAGATCCTGCGGCTTGATGCCGGTCAGATTCGACTTCGACATCTTCTCGCCGCCGACCATCAGCCAGCCGTTCGCGGCGATCTTCCCCGGCAGCGGCAGACCCTGCGCCATCAGCATCGCGGGCCAGATGATCGCGTGGAAGCGCAGGATGTCCTTGCCGACCAGGTGGACGTCGGCCGGGAAGGTCTCGTCGAACTTGGCCGGGTTCTCGTTGTAGCCGACAGCCGTGGCGTAGTTCAGCAGCGCGTCGATCCACACGTAGATGACGTGCTTGTCGTCCCACGGGACCTTGATGCCCCAGTCGAAGGTGGAGCGGGAGATCGACAGGTCCTGCAGGCCCTGCTTCACGAAGTTCACCACTTCGTTGCGGGCCGACTCGGGCTGGACGAAGCCGGGGCGGGCCTCGTAGAGCTCCAGCAGCCTGGGGCCGTACTCGCTCAGCTTGAAGAAGTAGTTCTCCTCCTTGAGGATCTCCACCGGCTTCTTGTGCACGGGGCACAGCTGCTGACCGGCGTACTCGCCCTCGCCTTCCAGCAGCTCGCCGGGGAGCTTGTACTCCTCGCAGCCGACGCAGTACGGGCCCTCGTAGCCGCCCTTGTAGATCTCGCCCTTGTCGTACAGGTCCTGGACGAACTCCTGGACCCGGTCGGTGTGGCGCTTCTCGGTGGTGCGGATGAAGTCGTCGTTCGCGATGTCCAGATGCTCCCAGAGGGGCTTCCAGGCCTCTTCCACGAGCTTGTCGCACCACTCCTGGGGTGTGACCTTGTTCGCCTCGGCAGTGCGCATGATCTTCTGACCGTGCTCGTCCGTGCCGGTGAGGTACCACACCTTCTCGCCGCGCTGGCGGTGCCAGCGGGAGAGCACGTCGCCTGCGACGGTCGTATAGGCGTGGCCCAGGTGAGGAGCGTCGTTGACGTAATAGATGGGGGTCGAGACGTAGTACGCCGTCGCCCCCTGCTTCTCGGATCCAGTGGCCGCCATGGTCGAAATCCTATCGGCCCTGTGAAGATCCACTCACCTGCATAACCGGAGGGGTACGCGAAACGTCCGGCACCGAAGAAAGGACGGCAAACGCCGCAAACGCCGCAAACGCCGCGAGTGCGGCGAGTGCGGCGAGTGGGACGAGAGCAGTGACGACGGCACGGTGCGGCTGCTGGTCGCCGAAGGCGAGGAGGCCCGCGCGGAGCCGGTCACCGAGGAGCTCGGCGGCACGGTGACGGCGCGGCCGGGGCCGGACGGCGGGCCGGCCGTCACCGTGTCACTGCCTGCAATAGGCGCTCAGCTCAGGGCCTCCAGCCCTCCAGCACGCCCTTGAAGAGAGCGGAGTGCGCCAGCTCGCCGGGGGCCGGGCCCGCGTGGAAGAAGCCGGCGTTCGGGGCCTGGAGCCGGCGCAGATAGTCGAAGGCCTTCGCGTCATGCTCGCCGAACGCCACGAACTGCCAGAACACCGGCCGTTCCGCAGCCGCGGAGAGCGCTGCGGTGGCGGCGGTCTTGGATTCGGGCGCGCCGTCGGTCTGGAACAGCACCAGAGCGGGTGTGTCGTCGCCGTGGCCCTTGGCGTGCAGCGCGAGCACCTCCTCGACCGCGAGGTGGTAGTTCGTACGCCCCATCCGGCCCAGGGAGGCATGCAGCTCGTCGATCCGGCCCTCGTACGAGGCGAGGCCCAGTTCGCCGGCTCCGTCGACCTCCGTCGAGAAGAAGACGACCTGCACCGTCGCGCTCTCGTCGAGATGTGCGGCGAGCGCGAGCGCCTGCTCGCCGAGGCGCTGGGCGCTGCCGTCCTTGTAGTACCCGCGCATCGACCCCGACCGGTCCAGCACCAGGTACACCCGCGCCCGGACCCCGCCGAGCCCCGCCTTCTTCAGCGCGCTGCCGGCGGCCTTGTACGCCTCGACGAGCCCCCCGGCCTGCGCCTTGACCCGCGCGAGCGACACGGCCGGCGTCGCGGGCGCGGGGGTCGCCTCCGGCTGGGGGGCGGGGTCGGCGTCCTGGGCGGGTCGGTCGTCTGGTGTGGGGGTGGTCGGGGTGGTTGTGTCCGCGGTGTCCGCGGTGGCGGCGGGTGCGGGCTGGTCCGCGGTGGCGGGCGCGTCGGCTTCTGCGGCCGAGTCGTCCGCCTGGTTCGCCTCCGGCTGGGGGGCGGGCTGGTCCGCGGCGCTGTCGCCGTTGACCGCCTGCGGCGCGGGGGCGCCGGGCGGCGGCTCGGGCGCGTCCGCCGTCGGAGCCGTGTCCGCTACGGCGGTCTTCGCGGGGTCCTCTCGCTCGCCGTCCGCCTGGGGCGGGATCGTGGCGGCGCCCGGGCGGGGCGCCGGGTTGTCGAAGGCCGCGGAGACCAGGTCCGCAGCGCTGGCCTTCGTCGTGCCGGACTCCGAGGTGCCGGACTCCGTCGTGTCGGTCTTCGTCGTGTCGGTCTTCGTCGTGCCGGACTCCGTCGTGTCGGCCTTCGTCGTACCGGACTCCGTTGTGCGCTCCGGGGAGGGCGAGGGAACCCGCCGCGCGGCCGTGTCCGCCGCCTCCGCCTCCGTGTCCGCGGGTGCGCCACCCGCGGACACGGACTCCTCGCGGCGTTCGGGCTGCGGCGGGACGGCCGCCGCGGCTGTAGTCGACTCCTCGCGCCCCGTCGCACGGTCGCGTCCGCCAAACACCTTGCGCAGCAAGCTCCGAATGCCCATGGGCGAGGCCTTTCGCATGAGTTGATTGCGGTGGTTCGTCCGCACTCCGGCCGTACGGGCCAGGGGATCGCCGCCCTGTTCGACGCAGACCGACGGCCATGGCGGACACGTAAGGTTAGCCGCCGCCCCGCCGGAACCGTCGCAGGGGCGGGGCTGACCACGCCCACATCACGCGCATGATGTCAACCCCGCCTCATACCCGTCGCATTCACGCCGTGTTCATTTTTCGTCCGCCACACCGCGCGTCGTCCGGCCTACCGTCATGGCCGGACTTATTCCGACACACTGTCGATACGGTCGGCGCGGGGGCGCCGGAGGAGGAAGAAGCGAAGTGCGCAAGATGCTGCCGCTGTTGAACGTCAACCGCCATGCGGGCGGTCGTTCCGCTCTCACCTGCCGCTACCGCTGCGGCGACGCCTGCTTCCATGAGGTGCCCAACACCAGCGACAACGAGTACGCGGGCGACGTCATAGCGGGCGCTCTGTCGCGCCGCTCGATGATGCGGGCCGCAGCCGTGGTGACCGTCGCGTCCGCCGCGGGCGGCGCGGCCGTCGTCCAGGGCGCGTCCTCCGCCGAGGCGGCCGCGCCCGCAGTCGCGCCTGCGGGCAGAGACCACCGGCACCGCCCCGGCAAGGCCGACGGCGCCCGGGGGCTGCGCTTCACCCCGGTCGCGCCGAACACCGACGACAAGGTGACCGTTCCCGAGGGGTACGCGCAGAATGTCGTCATCCGTTGGGGCGAACCGATTCTGCGGGGCGCGCCCGCGTTCCACCCGGACCGGCAGAGCGCCAGGGCGCAGGCCGGCCAGTTCGGCTACAACAACGACTTCCTCTCGCTGCTCCCGCTGCCCCGCGAGTGGCGTCGCCAGGTGCTCGTGGCCAACCACGAGTACACGGACGAGCAGCTGATGTTCAAGGGCTACGACTCCGAGAACCCGACCCGCGAGCAGGTCGAGATCGCCTGGGCCGCGCACGGCCTGTCCGTCGTCGTGGTCCAGGAGGAGTGGCGCAACGGCAAGCTCACCCCGGTGACCCGCCACCACCTCAACCGCCGAATCACCGCGACCAGCGAGTTCGAGCTGACCGGCCCGGCCGCCGGCAGCGACCTGCTGAAGACCTCCGCCGACCGCTCCGGCCGCAAGGTGCTCGGCACGCTCAACAACTGCGCGGGCGGCACCACCCCCTGGGGCACGATCCTGTCGGGCGAGGAGAACTTCAACCAGTACTTCGCCCACGGCTCCAGCCCCACGGACAAGCGCTACGGCATCGGCTCGGGCGCGACGGAGCGCAAGTGGGAGCGGTTCGACAAGCGCTTCGACGCGGCGCAGGAGCCGAACGAGCCGCACCGCTTCGGCTGGGTCGTCGAGCTCGACCCGTACGACCCGCACTCCACCCCGCGCAAGCGCACGGCCCTCGGCCGCTTCAAGCACGAGGCCGCGCAGCCGCGGCTGACGGCCGACGGCCGCCCGGTGGTCTACATGGGCGACGACGAGCGCTTTGACTACTTCTACAAGTTCGTCTCGTCGAAGCGTATGAAGAGGGGCAACAGCCGGCACGCCCGCGAGCACAACGCCACGCTCCTCGACGAGGGCACGCTGTACGTCGCCAAGCTGACCGGCGACTCGCCGCAGGACATCGACGGCAGCGGCAAGCTGCCGAGCGACGGCGAGTTCGACGGCTCCGGCGTGTGGATCCCGCTGGCGACCGGCGACACCTCGCACGTCCCGGGCATGACCGCCGAGGAGGTGTACGTCTTCACCCGGCTGGCGGCCGACAAGGTCGGCGCCACCAAGATGGACCGCCCCGAGGACGTGGAGCCCTCCCCGCGCACCGGCCGCGTCTATGTCGCGCTGACGAACAACACCAACCGCGGCAAGGACGGCCACCCGGCCGCCGACGAGGCCAACCCGCGCAACCTGAACAAGCACGGCCAGGTCCTGGAGCTCGCCGAGCACTGGGACGATCCGTCCGGCGACGGCTTCGCCTGGCGGCTGTTCCTGGTCGCGGGCGACCCGGAGGACCCGGCGACGTACTACGCGGGCTTCCCCAAGGAGAAGGTCAGCCCGATCTCCTGCCCGGACAACGTGGCCTTCGACGACCACGGCAACCTGTGGATCTCCACGGACGGCAACAAGCTCGGCTCGCACGACGGGCTGTTCGGCGTGGCGACGCGCGGCGAGCGGCGCGGCGAGATCAAGCAGTTCCTGACGGTCCCGGCGGGCGCGGAGACCTGCGGCCCGATCATCCAGGACCGCCGCGTGCTGGTCGCCGTGCAGCACCCGGGAGAGGTCGACGGCGCGTCGGTCGAGAACCCGGCCAGTGTCTGGCCCGACGGGCCGGGCCGGATCGTCCGCCCGTCGGTGGTGGCGGTCTACCGCAAGGACGGCCGCGACATCGGCGTCTGACCGAGCGGCTCGGAGGCGGCTCCGGGCAGGCGCGGCGGGTCAGCCCAGCGGGCCCGCCGCGCCCACCGCTTTTCTGAAGCGGGTGAACTGCTCGGCCGGGTCCCCGGTGTACGACCAGGGGACCCGGGACGCCTGCCGTCCGAGCAGCGTGAACAGGGAGCGGGCCTGCTCCTTCAGCCCCGCGTGGCAGGCGGCGTGCGTCAGGCAGTTGAGGTCGCCGACCTCGTGCGGGGCCGGCGGGCCGGGCGGGCGGCCCAGGATCCAGCGGTGCCAGGTGCGGCGGACCTCGACCTCCGCCAGCTCGTGCTTCCAGTGCTGGTCGAAGCCGCGGACCGGGCGGCCGCGCGCCATGTCGGCGATATAGCGGTACTCCTCCACGCGTGCGATCTGCACCAGCACGGGCAGCGGCGAGCCGAGCGGGGCCGCGCCCGCCGCGTCGCGGGCGAAGTCGTACATCGTGCCGTGCGTGCCGTGCCAGCGGGCCGAGTAGTAGCGCAGCAGCTGCACATGGCCCTCCATGTTGTACGGGTCGCGGCGGCGCAGCTCGTCCTGCCAGCGCCACAGTTCGCGCGGCGAGACCCCCTCCTCGTACAGCCGGGCCAGTGTCAGCAGCGACACCCAGGGCATGGGGTCGGCGGGCCGGGCGTCTGCGGCCTTGAGGCAGGACAGCACGGTCGCGTCCAGGACCGCCCGGTCGGCGGTGCAGCCTCCGCAGTGCGAGCCGGCATGGTGTGCGCCCGCCCCCACCGCTGTGTGCAGCACCCGTACGACCTGCGTCGCCGCCCCCAGCACCGCCCCGTCCGCGCTGTCCGGCTCCGCGGCCCGCCAGCTCTCGGCGGCGGAGGTCTCCGCGGCGGTGTGCGCCAGCAGCCGCAGCCGGTGGGTGCGCAGCGGCCAGTCGTCGCCGGTCTCGTACAGCAGGTCGCGGGCGGTCTGCCAGCGTCCGATAACGATGTCCTGGAGTGCGGCGGCGAGAGGGCGGTCCCCGAAGACCGGGTCGAAGTCCGGTGTGAAGCGTCGTCGGCGTACGGCCATCGGCAACCCCTCAGAAGTCCATGGCGAGCGAGCGGATCGGATAAGCCGATGAGCTGTATGGGATCGAGCGCATCGTAGTGGGAGGCAGGGGGCGGGGTGAGGGGGTGGGTGGCCGCCCGGCGGAACAGACGGCACTCCGTGACAGCCCTGTGATCTGGGGCCTTGGACAAGTCGGAGGATCCGCCGTCCCCGGCGACGTACAGTCGTGACCATGGCAGCAGACGCGACGGATGAGGGCCCGGTACGGGTCGACGCATGGATCTGGTCCGTACGGCTCACCAAGACCCGTTCCCAGGCCGCCACGGCCTGCCGGGCGGGCCACGTCCGGGTGAACGGCGACCGCGTCAAGCCCGCGCACGCCATCCGCCCCGGCGACCAGGTCCGCGTCTTCCTCGCGGGCCGCGAGCGGATCGTCGTCGTCTCGAAGCTGATCCGCAAGCGAGTGGGCGCGCCGGTCGCCGTCCAGTGCTACGAGGACAAGAGCCCCCCGCCCCCGCCGCGCGAGCTCACCGCCCCCGTCGCGCTCCGCGACCGCGGCACGGGCCGCCCGACGAAGCGCGACCGCCGCGAACTGGAACGCCTCCAGGGCCTCGGCGGCCCCCCGCGAACCCCCGAAGCCCCCGGCGGCCGCGGCCGCTGAACCCCCGAAGCCCCCGGTGACCGGGGCCGCTGAGCCCGCGCGGTGCGGCCTGCCCGGCCGCCGGCTCGCCCGGTCTCAGCGGCCGGTGGGAGAGGCGATGGCGCGGGCTGCAGTCACTTCGTGGCGGAGGGGGGCCAGGATGCCCCTCTCGTCGCCCTCCAGGTTGGCGCGGACCGTGACGAGGACGCTGCTGGAGCGCAGGCCGTCGGCGAGTTCGCGGAGTTGGCGGGTGACGGCGGCGACCTCGGCGGGGGGCGGGGGCGGAGCGCCGTGGGCCACGCGGACGCGGGCGGCGGTGGTGGCGTCCATGATGCGTTCGACTGCGACGGCGAGCGGCTGCCAGGCGGCGGCCCGCGTGCCCGTCGGCGGGGGTTCGGTCAGGGCGCGCTGGAGCTCGGTGCGCACGGCGGACAGATCGCGGTAGATGCGGCGGCGGGTGCGGACCCGTTCCATGTGCGCCGCCGGGGCTTCGGCGGACTCCTGCGGAAACGCGCACGCCACGTACTCCGCGATGTCCTGGACGGCGTCCGCCAGCCGGTCGCCGATGCGGGCGTGCCAGCTCTCCGGCCACAGCAGATAGCCCGCGATCAGTGCGATCGCGCAGCCGGTGAGGCTGTCGGTCAGCCGGGGCAGGATCAGATCGAAGCCCTGGTGGTTGATGAGGTCGGAGAGCACCAGGATCACCGGGGTGATGGCGGCGGTCTGGAAGGCGTATCCCTTCACGGTGAACGCCGGGATGAGCGCGGCGAGCGCCATCGTCACCGGCACGTCCCACCAGCCGCGGGGGACCTCCGCCAGGACGGGGATGGCGATCAGCAGCCCGCCCGCGGTGCCCAGCGCGCGCATCACGGCGCGGGAGAAGACCGACCCGAAGTCCGGCTTCATCACAAAGGTGATGGTGAGCGCCACCCAGTACGAGCGTTCCACCGGCACCAGCGTCACCAGCGTCTGCGCGAGGCCGATGCAGAGCGCCAGCCGCAGGCCGTACCGCCAGGAGGCATTGGAGAGCAGGATGTCGCGGGCGCCGCGGCGGACGCGGAAGCGGAGGGCCGCGGGGCGGCCCAGCCGGTCGTCGACGTTGTACGGGTCCGGGTCGGGCTGGTGGACCGTCGTCCAGGCGTGGCGCAGCGCGGAGTCGACAGCGCGGTCGGCCGGGCCCTCCGGTTCGGGCAGGGGAGGCGGCGCCGCGGGGGTGCGGGAGGCGGGGGAGGCGGGGCCGGTGCGGGCGCGGGAGACAGGACGGGTGCGGGAGACAGGACGGGTGCGGGAGGCCGCGATCACGTCCGCCAGGTCCCGTACCGCCTCCGCGATCTCGGGCCGCCGGGAGGCCCGTCCGTACAGATGCGCCGCCGCGGCCGCCTCGACCAGCGGGATCAGCGCGTTCAGCTGTGCGAGCAGCCGGGTCATCGGGCTGCCCCGCCCCAGGTCGCGGGCGCGCCGGGCCAGGATCAGGTCGTATGAGGTGTTGAGCGCCTGGGTGACGTCCTGGCGTCGTGCCGGGTACGCGTCGCCGCCGGCCGCGGCCAGCAGCTCGCCGACGCTGCGGTAGGCGTCGGCGACCGAGGCCCGTTCCGGCTCCCGCCCGCGCCACGGCCAGCCGAGCAGCGTCAGCGCCAGGACGAACAACCCGCCGGCGCCGAGCAGCAGCGGCGGCTTCCACCAGGGCTCGGGCAGCGGCAGCCCGGATCCGACCACCGCGTTCAGCAGGAGCAGCAGCCCGGATACGGAGGCCACCGCGCCGATCGAGGAGATCATCCCGGAGACCAGCGCGACCAGCGTCAGCGCGGCGACGGCCGCCCAGCCCTCCCCGTACACCAGCGTGCCGAGTGTGACGCCCACCGCGCCGAACAGCTGCGGCACCGCGATGTTGAAGATGCGCATCCGGTAGGCGTCGGCGGTGTCTCCGATGACGCCGGAGAGCGCGCCCATGGAGGCCAGCGCCCCGTACGCGGGCCGGTCGGCGGCGAAGCCGACCGCGAGCGGTGCGGACAGCGCGACGCCGGCGCGGGCCACGGCGGCCCAGGGGACGGGGACGCGCTGCGGGCGCAGCGCCTGAAGCAGCCAGTCGGGAGGCGTCATCAGCCCCGTCGGGCGTTCGCGTTCGCGCATGGTCAACAAAAGACCCCGAAGGGAGCGATCAGCGCAAGTCACTCAGTGCGCAGGTGCAGATCGAGGGTGACGAGCAGCGAGCGGTGGTCGGTGTCCGCCAGATCGAGGAAGCGGGCGCCCCGCACCGAGAAGTCCTCGCTGACCAGCACATGGTCGATCTGGGCCCCGAGCGGGCGGCGGACCGCGGCCGGCCACGACGGGGTGCGGGACGCGCCTGCCAGCGTCGCGCTGTCGCGCAGCTCGCCGGCTTCGAGGACCCGGCGGAAGGCGGCGTGGTCCTGGGTGGCGTTGAAGTCCCCGGCGATAAGGGTCGGGCGGCCGCCGTCCCGGGCTCCGGCGGCGTACGAGGTGAGCCGGCCGAGTTCGTGCCGCCAGTCGTCCACGGCGCTGGGGACGGGCGGCAGCGGGTGGGCGAGCTGGAGGTTCACCGGCAGCTCGCCCACGGTCGCCGTCGCGCCCGGCATGGCGAGGACGGAGTCGACGCCGGGGGCGGGCTCGAGCGGGTGCCTGCTGAGGATGGCCGACCCCTCCGCAGGATCGCCCTCGACGATGTGCCGGTACGGGTAGTCGGTCCGGGAGACCCGGGACCGAAGCGCCTTGGCGCAGGCCACGCTGCACTCCTGGACAAAGACCAGATCCGGCTGCTCCCGGCGGACCGCCGTCAGCAGACCCTCGGTCGCGCCGCCGAACTCCAGGTTGGAGGTGAGCACCGTGAGCCGGGCGGCGACGGGCCCCGGCGGGTCTTCGGTCAGCCCGGTGTCGTACGGCCTGACGTACCAGCCGAGGAGCGCGAGCACCGCCGCCGCCCACAGGACAGAGGCGCGCCGCCGCCCCAGGAAGGCGAGCAGCAGGGCGGCGCCCGCCGGGAGGAGCATCCAGGGGAGGAAGGCGAGGAGCTGGGGCATGGGGGTGACGGCGTCGACGTCCGCGGTGCGGCAGGCGGCGACGGCGGTGGGCACGAGGAGGAGCGCGACGGCCGACCAGCCGGCGAGACGGCGAAGGCCGCCGCGGCGCGCCGCGGTGGTGTCGTCGGCGGCCTCCGGGGCCGCCGGGGTGATGGTGCTGCTCTCCAAGGCGCCGTCCTCCGAGCTGTGTCGTCCGCGTGCTCGCCCTGTGAAGACGTCAGTCTTCGCGCCCGCGTTGCCCGCGTGGCCGCGTGGCCCGCGTTGCCTGCGTGGCTCGGTCGGCTCGCGTGGCCGCCCGCCTGCCCGTGTGGCTCGGTCGGTCCGCGTGCCCGCGTGCCTGCCCGCGTTGCCTGCGTGGCTCGGTCGGTCCGCGTGGCCGTGTGGCCGTGTGGCTCGGTCGGTCCGCGTGGCCGCCTGCCCGCGTTGCCTGCGTGGCTCGGTCGGCCCGTGTGGCCGCCTGCCTGCGTTGCCTGCGTTGCCCGCGTTGCCTGCGTGGCTCGGTCGGTCCGTGTGGCCGTGTGGCCGCGTTGCCCGGTCGGCCCGCCTGGCCGCCCGCGTGGCTCGCCTGCTCGCCTGCCCCGCCTGCCCGTGTGGCTCGGTCGGCTCGCGTGGCCCGGGTGGGACGGGTGGAGGGGCCGGCCGGTCCCTCCCGGCTGTCCGGGCCGGACGGGTGGACGGACTCGATGGGCCGGACAGGCTTCGGGCTGTCCGGGCTGCCCGTACTGCTCGCCCCGGCCCTACCGGCCTTCCCGCCCGGCAGACGCGAGAGGCGGCGCGTGCTTGCGCAGCCCCTCGATCAGCGTCTCCACTCCGAACGCGAACTCCGCCTCATGGTCGATCACCGCGAGCATCGGCGCGACCCTGGCGACCGCGGGGAAGCCCGACCCGGCCAGTCGGCCCGCGCGTTCGCGCACCGCCGCGTCGTCCTCGCCCCGGTTTTCGGACGAGGCGTAGAACTCCCGCAGCAGGCACCCCACCTGGTACGCGGTGAACAGCCGCAGCGCCCGCACCGCCGTCTCCTCGTCGAAGCCGTGGTCGAGGAGGACGGTGAGGGAGCAGTCGATCGGGGCGAGCGCGGTGGGCGAGCTGAGCTGGCGGGTGAGGACAAGCTGGCAGGCGCGCGGATGGCGCAGGGACGTCCGGCGGAAAGCGTGGGCGATGGTGCGGATCCGGTCCTCCCAGCTGCCCTCCATCGGCTTGGGCAGCCGCATCTCGCGTGTGACGAACTCAGCCACCCCGTCGATGAGATCGGCCTTGCCGCCCACATGGTTGTAGAGCGACATCGCCTGCACGCCCAGGGTCGCGGCGAGCCGCCGCATGGAGAGGGCGTCCGCCCCGTCGGCGTCGATGATGCGGAGCGCGGCGGCGATGATCCGTTCGCGGGACAGCGGTTTGGCCGTCGACTCGCGGCGGGACGGAGGTGCGGCGGACATGGGCGGCTCCCGACTCCTTGACGGCCTACAGCGTAAGTGCTTCCCTACCCCCTGTTACCCCCGTACTTACGCTGTAAGTTCCTGGAGGCCCAGATGTCCGTGCCCGCGGTCCACCACCTCGACTGCGCGCCGATGAGCCCCCTGGTGGGCGCCGAACGGATGGTCGGCCACTGCCTGCTGGTGGCCACGGGCAGCGGCCTCGTCCTGATCGACACCGGCCTCGGCGCCGCGGACGTGATGGAGCCGCACCGCCTCGGGACCCTGTTCCGTCGGCTCGCGCGGCCCACGCTCGACCTCTCGCGCACCGCGGCGCACCAGATACGGGCGCTCGGCTACGACCCCCACGACGTGCGGGACATCGTCCTGACGCATCTGGACCTCGACCACACGGGCGGCCTCGCCGACTTCCCCCACGCACGGGTCCATGTGACGGCCGACGAGTACCGGGCGGCGATGCGACGCGAGAGCCGCCTCGACGCGGGCCGCTATATGCCCGCCCACTGGGCGCACAGCCCCCACTGGGTCATCCACGACACGGCCGACTCGACCTGGCACGGTTTCGCCGCCTCTCCCGTCCAGCGCTCCCCGGACATCCTGATGATCCCGCTGCCCGGCCACACCAGGGGCCACTGCGCGGTGGCGGTGCAGCGGCCGGACCACTGGCTGCTGCACGCGGGGGACGCGTACTTCTTCCACGGCGAGATCGACCTGCGCCGCCCCCGCTGCCCCCGCCCCCTCTCCCTCTACCAGCGCTTCGTCGCCGACAACCACGGCCAGCGCCTGACCGGCCTCGACCGCCTGCGCGAAGCCCGCCGCGACGACCCGAGGCTGATCCGCGTCTTCTCCTCCCACGACGTGTCGGAGTTCGCCCGCTTCACCGCGGAAGCGCCCGGTCGCGTGCGCTGACCGCCGCCCCGCAGGGCACACGAGTTGACCGCGGCCGTATGCGGGTGTGCCCTGGGAGGAGGACACATGGTGGACACGAGCGAAGGAGTCCCGCCATGGCACACGCAGCGACGCCCACGCGCCGGCACCACGGCTACCTCGGCTGGGCGCTGCCCCTCGTGCTGGGCATCTCGTACGGGGCCTACGCGGCGTTCATCGCCCGCGACGGCGGCCCCGGCTCGGTCGGCCAGGCCGTTCTCGCGGTGGTGTCCGGGGCCGTGATGGCCGTGCTGGCCTTTCTGCTGGGCCGGTACCAGAAGAGCCTGCCGCGTGAGCTGCGCGCCCTTTGCTACGGCGCTCTGTCGGCGGCGGCGATCGGCTTCCTGGTCAGCCTGACGGGTGAGTCCAGCGTCCTCAGGTCCACGGGGCTCGGGGTCTCGGTGGGGGCGGGGGTGACCGTCGTGGCCTTCTACCTCTTCTACACGCACGAGTAGCGCGTACAGCGCGGAGAGCACCGGCAAACGGAGCCGCCAGATCCGGTCTGGTGGCCGCGCGTCGTCGTCTCGCGCCTGGCGGATGAGAGTCCGGAAGCGAGGCAGGGAGGCGACGACCTGCGGCCATGGTTCGAGTGGGCTGTACGCGGTCGAGGTGCTGCGCTCCGTCTTCACGGTCGGTACCCGGGAGCGCGCTGCGAATCCCAGCACGACCCGCCCAGCACCGCCGCGCCTCGTCCGCCGCGTCCATGACCAGCGTCGTCTTGCCGATGCCGGCCTCGCCGGTGACCGGCACCAGACCCCCGTGGCCGCCCGTCGCCCGGCCGATCGCGGCCCGGAGGACGCCTGCGGGGTGGTCGCGCCAGATGAGTGCAGGGGCATGCCGAGAACGACAGGAGCCGGCACCGGCAACGACAGATGGTTGACGCCGCGCCCGGACCGTGTGCCCAGGTCAGCGGGCGGGCCCGGATCAGGCGCGCCCGGATGGGGTGCGCCCGGATGAGGCGCGCCCGGGTCAGGCGCGCCCGGGTCAGGCTGCGGGGACCTCGCCGCGCACCACGACCACCGGGCACGGCGCGTGCTGTGTGACGTGCAGTCCTACGGACCCGAGCAGCGCCGACTTGAACAGGCTGTACCCGCGGTCGCCGACGACCAGCAGCGACGCTCCCTCGGCCCGCTCCAGCAGCACCTGCGCCGGGCTGCCGACGGTGACCGTGCGGGTGACGGCCGCTGCGTCCTTCTTGGTGAGCGTCCCTTCCAGGGACTCGTCCAGGATCTTGGCGGCCAGTCTCTCGGGGTCGAAGTCCTCGGGCATGCTCGGCACCATCGAGGCCCAGCCCGCCGCCGGGTACTCCCAGCTGATCACGGCCTCCACCGTGTCGCCGGTCAGGCCGGACTGCCGTACGGCCCACCGCAGGGCCTTGAGCGACGGCTCGGAGCCGTCCACGCCGACCACGATCCTGCCGTTGTCCTTCTTCGCTGCTTCGCGCGGAGCCATGGCGGCCACCTCCGTGTGTGACGTATGTGTCGCACACTGCAAGCCTACGCAAAATTGGGCAGACCGGCCGTCCGGTCGGACTCTTCCCCGTGTCGCACGGTCTCGTACCCTGTATCGGACGGTGCGGACCCCTGAGGAGTGACGGTGGGCGACAAGCGCGAGAGCGAGAGCTGGAAGGAGCGCGGCGTCGCGCTGCGCGTCTTCGTCTACGTCTTCGCCAGCCACCTCTTCGCCGGGTTCGTGTACCTGCTGTTCTATGTCGGCGGGCAGGGAAAATAGCGGGTCAGCCCTGCTGGCCGAGCGCTCCGCCGAACAGCTGGTGGAACGCTTCGGCGGAGTCCGTGCCCGACCGCCCGAACGGCGCGTCGAAGTCCCAGACCAGGAACAGCAGAAACGCGATCAACGCGCTGAACAGTCCGGCGAGCAGCAGTTCACGCGGTGAGCGCTGGATCTGCAGGGTGAAGATCAGCCCCACGGTGACCAGCGCGCCGGTGATCAGCCCGAACCACACCACACCTGGCAGCGTCTCTCCGGCGTGGGACTCGCGTGCGTTCCGCGCGTCGCTGGCGACCGCCACCTGGTCCACCAGCGGCTGGTAGGCGTGCGACTCCAGCTCATTGGCCGGGACCCGCTCGGCGATGCCCGCGCGGACGGTGTCGAGCAGCAGGTCGCCCCGTCCCGTCAGCTCGTTGCTGTCGATCATCCGCGGCCACTCGTGGTGGACCACATGGGAGACGTACGCGTTGACGTTCTTGTGCAGCTGGTCCTGGACCTCGGGCGGGTAGACCTTGGCGCGCTGGGTGATCTCGTGCAGCGCCTGGGCCTCACGCCGTACGTCGTCCTGGGCGGCGCTGCGCGCCTCCCACACGCCCGCGATGGCAAGGCCGAGCACGATCGCGTAGACGACGCCGACCATCATCGTCATGTATTCGAGGACGTCGGGTGTCTCCGAGGGGTCGACCGACTCTTCGGCCCTGTTCAGCCTGCGGTGCCTGAGAACGACGACGACGAGGACCACGGCGCAGGCGGCGGCCATCGCGGCAGCCAGGACCAGCCATTCGGACATGGAGGCTCTCCGAGTGTGAAGTGAAACGGGGTGGGGGTGAGGGGCGTCCGTCAGGACGAGCGGCCGCCGCGGCCGCCCGAGGCGCTTCGTGAGCGCGGGCGCAGCAGGGCGGCGGCGAGGACGGCCGGGGTGGTGGTGACCATCGTCAGCACGACGAGCGAGGTCCCGGTCTTTGGCGCGGCATGGGTGCCGCTGTAGCCCCGTACCTCGAAGTCCTGGGGTGGCTCGGGCGGGTCCGCGGGCGGGTCCGCGGGCGGTGAGGGCGCGTGTACGGCCGGTCGCGGTGTCGCCGGCTCGGGCTCCGGTTCCGGTTCCGGCGCGGGCTCCGGTTCCGGGTCGGGCGCGGGCTCCGGTTCCGGGTCGGGCGTGGGCTCGGGCGCGGGGGTCGGCGGTGCGGGCCGTTCAGGCTCGGGTGCCAGGGGCTCCGGTTCCGGTTCGGGCTCTGGTTCTGGTTCGGGCTCTGGTTCGGGTGCCGGCTCCGGCTCCGGCTCCGAGGCGGAAGGTTCTGGCGCGGGGGGCTCCGGTTCCGGTTCTGGTTCCGGCTCTGGCGTGGGCTCGGGCGTTGGACACGGTGGGGGAGGCGGCGGACACTCCGTCACCTGGACGACGACCGACACCTCGGGGCCGCCGCCCGGCGTCCCCACTTCGACCGATGCACCCTGCGGGCCAAGAAGCACTGCGATGCCCAGTGCGCCCAACTGCTCCCAACCAGCCACACGTGCACGCTAAGGGGCGTCCCACCTGCACTGATGCCGGATTTGCGCCGTGTGGGTGACCGGAACAGTTTTCTGATTGTCACTCCAAGGGACGGGTGAGCACATAAACCGTACGGATCACCACGGCGGCCGACAGCACCAGCAGGTGGTAGCCGATCAACGCGTACAGGCTGAGCGCGTCGGTCACCTGCGGCCCGCCCTCCGTGCCGAGCAGCTGCACCCCGACCACGCCGAAGAAGATGCCGAGGAACGTCAGCAGCACCCGGCTGAGCAGCTCCCCCGCCACGCGCCGGTCCCGCGGATCGGCCAGCAGCCGTACGCCGACGCCGAGCCGGCCCTCTTCCAGCGCGCTGCCGATCCGGTCGAGGCGGCGCGGCAGCCGCCGCAACACCGGCAGTACGGCGAGGAGTTCGTCGCGCACCGTCTCACGGGCGGCCTGCGTGCCGAGCTGCCGGGTCAGCTGCCCGGCCGCGTACGCCCGCGAGGCGGCCAGCATGTTGAACCCGGACGCGACCCGCTCCAGAGTGCCCTCCAGGGTGCCGAGCGCCCGGAACACGGCGGCGATCTCCGGCGGCACGGCCAGGCGGAAGTCCGTGACCAGCCGGAACAGATCCGTGAACATCGCGCTGCCCGGCGCGGACCCGTGCCCGAGATGCCGCGCGCTGAACTGGCCGAGCGCCCGCTGCAGCCGCTGCTCGTCCACGTCCTCCGGCCGGTCGGTGACCTCCAGCAGCGCATCGCGCAGCGCGGCCGGGTCGCCCCGGTCCACGGCGAGGAAGAGCCCGGCCATCGCATCGCGCAGCCCTGCGTCGATGCGGCCCACGGAGCCGAAGTCCAGCAGGGCCGGGGTGCCGTCGGGGCGCAGCAGGATGTTGCCGGGATGCGGGTCGGCGTGGAAGACGCCGTCGTGCACGATCTGGTTGAGCAGCGCGGTGAACAGGGTGTCGGCGAGCTCCTTGCCGTGCTCGGGGCCGCCGGTCTCGGCCTGGCCCAGCGGAACCCCGTCGATCCGGCTCATCACCAGGACGCGTTCGCTGCTGAGGCGTTGGCACAGCTCCGGGAGGGCGACGCTGCGGTCGCCGCGGGCGGCCGCAGCCTGCCGTACGGCGGTGATGTTGCGTGCCTCGACGCGGAAGTCGAGTTCCTCGCGCAGGGCGACGGCGAAGCCCTGGGCGAGCTCGGGCAGCCGTAGGGCGCGGCCCCAGTCGGTGCGGGCCTGAAGGGTGGCGGCGAGCCGGTTCACGATGTCGAGGTCGCGTTCGACGGCGTCGCGGATGCCGGGGCGCTGGACCTTGACGATGACGCGTGCGCCGTCGTGCAGCACGGCCGCGTGCACCTGGGCGATGGAGGCGGCGGCGAGCGGCATCCGGTCGAAGGCGGCGAAGACCTCCTCGGGCGGCGCGCCCAGCGAGGCGAGCAGCGCCTGCTCCACCTCGGGCCAGGGGGCGGGCTCCACCCGGTCCTGGAGGCGGCTGAGCTCCTCGACGTACACGGCGGGCAGCAGATCGCGCCGGGTGGACATCAGCTGGCCCAGTTTGACGAAGGTGGCGCCGCCTGCCTGGAGGGCCTGGCGGAGCTCCTGGGCGAGCAGTTCGTGCCGGGTCTCGTACGGCCGGCCGCGGCCGCTCAGATAGGGGCCGAGGCCGTGCCGCCCTGCGATCCTGACGATCCGGGAGTAGCGGCGCACGCGCGCGATGCGGCCGCGCAGCCGTCCGGCCCAGGACAGCGGGCGCAGACCGCCGGGCGGGGAGGCGAGGTCGAGGACGACCAGGGTCACCATGGCGGCGAGCAGCCCCACGCCCGCCATCAGCGTGAACAGCTCGACGCGGGCGCCCTGCTTCTCGAGCTGCGGGGCGATGAGAGATCCGGAGACGGAGATCCCGGCGAACCCGGCGATCACGGTGCGCAGCGGACCGGCTTCGACGCCGAGCAGCCTGCGGCCGAGCAGGGCGGGCAGCACCATCACCGTGAACGCGCCCGCCACGGCACCCAGGATCCACATGGCTCTTCCCCCCCTTCCGCCCCCGACGACGCCCGGGTTGATCGTCTCGCATCGCGCTCGAGGCATGGCGGAGCGGATCTTTTGCACCTTGTTGCAAAATCGGCGGTGCGCGGCTACAAAGGCTGCTGACGTTCCCTGGCCGCCGACGTCCCCGACCGTGACGTCCGGCCGCCGAACGCCGACCGCCGAACGCTGACCGTCGACCGCTGACGCCTCAGGCCGAGGAGTGCCGCCGTGAGCAACCCGTATCCGCATCTGCTGAGCCCGCTCGACCTGGGGTTCACCACGCTGCCCAACCGTGTGCTCATGGGGTCGATGCACATCGGCCTGGAGGAGGCCGAGCGCGGCTTCGAGCGGATGGCCGCCTTCTACGCCGCCCGCGCCCGCGGCGGCGCCGGGCTGATCGTCACCGGCGGCATCGCGCCCAACGACCGGGGCCGCCCGTACGAGGGCGGGGCCCGGCTCACCACCGAGGCGGAGGCCGCCGAGCACCGCGTCGTCACCGACGCCGTCCACGCCGCGGGCGGGCGGATCGCGATGCAGATCCTGCACTTCGGACGGTACGCCTACCACGCCGATCTGGTCGCCCCCAGCGCGCTGCAGGCCCCCATCAGCCCCTTCGTCCCGCACGCCCTGACCGACGCGGAGGTCGAGGAGACCGTCGAGGACTTCGTACGGGCCGCGGAACTCGCCAGGTCCGCCGGATACGACGGCGTCGAGATCATGGGCTCCGAGGGCTATCTGATCAACGAGTTCATCGCCGCCGCCACCAACCAGCGCACCGACCGCTGGGGCGGCTCATACGAGAACCGCATCCGCTTCCCCGTCGAGATCGTCCGGCGCACACGCGAGCGGGTCGGCTCCGACTTCATCCTGATCTACCGGCTCTCCATGCTGGACCTGGTGCCCGGCGGCTCCACCCTCGACGAGGTGGTCACGCTCGCCAAGGAGATCGAGGCGGCCGGGGCAACCGTCATCAACACCGGGATCGGCTGGCACGAGGCCCGCATCCCCACCATCGCCACCTCCGTGCCGCGCGGCGCGTACACCTGGGTGACAAGGAAGCTGATGGGCGCGGTGTCCGTGCCGCTCATCACCAGCAACCGCATCAACACCCCCGAGATCGCCGAACAGATCCTCGCCGAGGGCCGCGCCGACATGGTGTCCCTCGCCCGGCCCTTCCTCGCCGACCCCGACTTCGTCGCCAAGGCGCGGGCCGGGCGCGCCGACGCCATCAACACCTGCATCGGCTGCAACCAGGCCTGCCTGGACCACACCTTCAGCGGCAAGCTCACCTCCTGCCTGGTCAATCCGCGCGCCTGCCACGAGACCGAGCTGGTGCTCTCCCCGACCCGGCTGCGCAAGCGCGTCGCCGTCGTCGGGGCCGGGCCCGCGGGGCTCGCCTGCGCCGTGTCCGCCGCCGAACGCGGCCACGAGGTCGTGCTCTACGAAGCCGCGGACGAGATCGGCGGCCAGCTCAACATCGCCAAGCGGATTCCCGGCAAGGAGGAGTTCGAGGAGACGCTGCGCTACTTCCGCGTCCGGCTGGACGAACTGGGCGTCGAGGTGCGCCTCGGCGCCCGCGTCACGGCGGCCGACCTGGAGACCGCAGCCCACGACGAGATCGTCCTGGCCACCGGCGTCATCCCGCGGACCCCGGACATCGACGGAGCCGACCACCCCAGCGTGCTGAGCTATCTGGACGTGCTGCGCGACGGAGCGGACGTCGGCGGGCGCGTCGCGGTGATCGGAGCGGGCGGCATCGGCTTTGACGTCGCCGAGTTCCTCACCGACGGCGGCGAGGGCGTCAGCCAGGACCCGGCGGCCTACTTCCGTCAGTGGGGCGTCGACATGGACTACGAGGGCCCCGGCGGGCTGACCGCCCCCGAGCGGCCCGCACCCCCGCGCCAGGTCCACCTCCTCCAGCGCAAGACCAGCAAGGTCGGCGCCGGGCTCGGCAAGACGACCGGCTGGATACACCGCACCGAGCTGAGGCACCGCGGGGTGACGATGACGGCGGGCGCGACGTACGAGCGGATCGACGACGAGGGCCTGCACCTCACCGTGGACGGCGAGCAGCGCGTCCTGCCCGTCGACACGGTCGTGCTGTGCACCGGCCAGGAGCCGCAGCGCACGCTGTACGAGGAGCTGACCGCGGCGGGCCGCACCCCGCATCTGATCGGCGGCGCGGACGTGGCGGCAGAGCTGGACGCCAAGCGCGCCATCGACCAGGGCACCCGGCTGGCGGCCGCCCTCTGACCGCTCCGACCGCTCCGACCGCTCCGGCTGCCCGGCTGCTCCGGCTGACGTGACAGCCTTCCCACCTCCCTAGGATCGGGGCCATGTCCCTCCCGCACGCGATCCTCACGGCCCTGCTCGAAAAGCCCTCCTCCGGTCTGGAGCTGACCCGCCGCTTCGACAGGTCGATCGGGTACTTCTGGTCCGCCACGCACCAGCAGATCTACCGGGAGCTCGGCAAACTGGAGCAGGCCGGCCAGATCCGCGCCCTCCCCTCGGAGCAGCCCGCGCGCGGCCAGAAGAAGGAGTACGAGGTCCTCCCGGCCGGCCGCGCCGAACTCGCCTCCTGGGTCGCCAGACGCGAGGACCCCAAGACCGTCCGCGACCCGCTGCTGCTTCGGCTGCGGGCCGCGGCGGTCGTCGGCAGCACCGGCATACGGGAGGAACTCGCCCGCCATCTGGACCTCCACCGCAGCCAGCTGGAGCACTACCGGTCCATCGAGGACCGCGACTTCCCCCCTGAGCGCCGCACCGCGGAGACGGACCGGCTGCGCCATCTGGTCCTGCGCGGCGGAATCGAACTGGAGACCTTCTGGACCAAGTGGCTGACGGACGCCCTGACGGCCCTGGGCCCCGGGGAGCAGGAGACGCCGGCACCCTGACCACCCGTCACCGAATCGGCACCGCCCGGCATGCGCCCCCCGACGCCCCGTGAGAATCTCCCAGCGTGATCGACTCGCTGTTCGCCGTCTTGTCCGTCGCCGCGCTCGCCCTGCTGCTGCGCAGCGCCCTCGGCCTCTCCCGCGCCGCGGACCGGGACCCCTCCTCCGAGGCCGGCGCCCTCACCCTGGCCCTGTACGGCGCGCTGCTGGCACTGCTGACCCTGGCACTCTTCATCGCGCTGGTGTGACGGTCCCCGAGCCCCAGTCGTCGTGGTGGGCTGATACAGCGCCCTCCTCGTAGTCCCACACCCCGCGCTCCACACCCTCATCAAGCGCCGCACGCACGGAGCCGTACGACACCTGCGGGAACATCGAGGGGGGACAGACACGGGTCAGTGCCAGGCTCCGGGTTCGGCGCGGAGGGTGGTGCGGGTGGTGCGGTGGTAGAAGTCGTGGCCGGTCCGGGCGCAGTGTTCGGCGATCCAGCGGGTCAGTTCGTCTTCGGTGTGCACTGCGCCGGAGGTCGCGCCGCAGTCGTGGTCTTCGCCGGTGACGCAGACGGCCTCGACCGTCGGCAGGGTCATGGGGTCCACGACGGCGGTGACGTGGTACTGGCGGAAGCGGTAGCGCCGCCTGCTGGTCGGGGTGCTGGCACTGGTGGCGTCAGGCACGCTCGGCCGCCTCTTCCTGCGGGTCCGGGATGCGCTGCCCCCGTGACTCAGCCACCCGGAGCGCGTCGGTGAGGGCTTCGGCCAGCCGGGAGGCGAGCCAGCGGTACTCGGTGGCCGACAGTGCCCGCATGCCGGGGGCCACGGTTTCGCGGGCGTGTTCCAGCAGCTCCTCGCCCATGCCGAGCTGGACGGCTTCGATGCTGTCGGCGAGCGTGGACAGGTAGCCCCTGCCGTCGGTGCTCAGATAGCAAGGGCACCCGTCCGGCGTGGTCCACGGCAGTAAGCGGGGGCCGACCAGGCCCGTTGCCGCGTCGTACAGTTCCCTGCGGCGCAGGCGGTCCGCGTCGCTCCTGGGCTGGCTCACTGGGCACCCCCGGCTGGGCCGCTGATAGGGACACGGTGACCGTAGGAGCTGACTGGCCGTCACTCCATATATGAGCCAGGGCAGTTTGCGACATCGAGTGTGCGAAGTGCTGCGCTGCGTGGTAGCTATCCGACGACGGCCAGGTAGGAGGCCATGTCGCGCATCTCGGAGGTGAGGGTGCGCTTGCGCTTCTTCAGGATCTCCTGCATGGTCTCGGCAGCCACGTGCTGGTGTCTGAGCCACTGGGGGGATGCTCGGCGGACCCCGGTCAGCTCGTCCATGGCCGCGGTCAGGTCGCCGGTGCGGGCGTGGGCGCGTGCTACGTCCATGCGGTGGCGGTTCCAGTTGTCGTCACTCGGCCGCCCGGTACTCTTCCATGCCCTGGGCGACAGGGCGTCCTCGCCGGCCTTGCGGACGACGGTGCGCGCGTCGCCCACGACCATGGCATCCTCCACGCCCTTCATGCCGACGGTCAGCGGGCCGAAGGTCGTCCAGTGCCGGAAGAACGAGCCGGTGTGCTCCCGTCCCACCGCTGATGCCGCTGTGGTGGCCACGCGGTGGTAGTGGCGGGCCTCCTCGGGGCGGTTGTTGCGGCCTGCGGCAGCCGCAGCACGTAGTGCCAGCCAGCCCCACGCCGCGCATTCGTCGGGAGTCGCCTTCGAGAGCCTCGGCTCGATCATGTCGGCAGTTTGGGCGGCGAGGCGCTCGGCCTCGTCCAGTCGCCCCTGGCGCAGGAGCAGCCAGCACATGCCGATCACGCCGGACGCTGCGGTGAGTGTGTCCGCGGCACGGCGGGCGTCGGTGATCGCACCGGCCAGGGCGGTGTAGCCGAGGTCGTACTGCCGGACCTGTGTCAGGTACCGCCCGGCCAGTTGCAGGGCTTCAGCTCGGGCCAGAAGCGCCTGGCGGTGCTCCTCACCGTTGGCGTAGTAGGCGACCGCGCTGCTGGCGTCCCGCAGGAGTCCGGGGAGTTGGGAGGCGACGCTCTTGTAGCTGTCGGAGTGGTACAGCACCGCGCCGTCATGCACCGCCCGGCGGAAGAGACGTACGTTCGGCTCTTCCTCGCCGGCCTCGCCGCCCCCATCGGCCAGCCCGACCGGCGGAGTCAGAGCGGCCCGCAGCTCGATGAGGTTGACGCGGTTCCTGTCCTCGGCGCGGCCCACCGGTTGCGGAGCATCCGGAGCCAGCAGTGTTGCCGTGGTCACTTCCAGCGCGCGGGCGAGGGTGTGCAGCGTCTCCATGCGGACCGTTCCGCCCTGCTCCACCTTGCGCACTGTTCCCGGCGACACGCCTGCGGCGTGGGCCAGTTCCTCCTGGCTCAACCCGGCCCGACGCCGGTACTTGCGAACGTTGTCCGCCAGCTCCGTAGTCATCCCGTTCACCACCTCCAGCGCCACGGTACGCCGAACGGGCGCATCAACCGGTGGCTATGCAGTAGATACCCGCCAGGGAGCGATCACCCTCCCCGCGTCCCGACCGCACACCACGACGAAGCCGCACCCGACGTTCGGCCCCGCTGACCCTCTGAGAGTGAGGGGCACGCTCTGGCTGCGCGTCGGCCGTGCGCCGATGTGAGCCAATGGCGCGGACATACGGTGACAGCCTTCCGAGACCGTGCACGATGGACCAAGGGCCCGTACTGCTGGGCGGGGAGGGGCGGCACGGTGTATTTCGAGCATTGGCGGGATTCCATGCTGGAGTTCCTGAAAGAACGCCTGCGGGATCCGAGTTTGCAGGCCCTCTTGCCGACATTCCGCCAGGAGGACGGCTCCTTCCCAGGTGCCGTGGGGGTGATGCTGGAGTGGACGCATGGGTGGAGCTTGGATGACGGTGATGGCGCCGTGCGGTTCACGCTCATCGTCACCAATCGCACGTGGCGCAAGCCGCAGCTGGTGCGCGTTGTCGTAGCAGCCGCAGCATGGTCTTGGGGCCACGAAGTGGCCCTGCCTCGTTACGCACCGATGGCAGGGCTGAATGCCCCTGGTGATCCGCCCGCCAAGCCCGTCCACGTTGATGAGCGGCTGACGCGGAACATGGCCACCTACTTCCTGGAGCACGTCGGGGGAGACGCCAACTCCCTGCGCGTGGAACCGTCCGGTGAAGTGAGCTTCACCGTGGAGATCGCTGCCACCGAGGAGTAGCGGCACGGCTGCCGCTGAAGTCTGCCGACTCGGAGGGGCTGGCAGTGGTCCTTGCCAGGATGCGCGGGCTGTACACCGAGGGAGTCATGATGCATCGTGTCGCCGCTGTCGCCTGCCTTGCCGTGGGACGGCTCCACTGGCTCACGATGGTCCACTGTCGTCCTGGATGCGCGCGTGGAGGTGTTCGTCGTGCCAGCCGTCGGCGTGGAGGAGCGCGCTGCGCATCGTCCCTTCTAAGGGGAACCCGGCTTGGGTGGCAACCCTGCAGGAGGCTGTGTTGGCCACGGAGTGCGTAATACGCAGGCGATGCAGTCCGAGAGTGTCGAAGGCCCAATGGCTGACGGCAAGAGTGGCGTTTACCATGGCTCCGCGCCCACGGCCAGCAGGCAACAGCCAGTAGACAAACTCGCCGCTGCCGCCTTGCAGGTCCAGGTCGGCGAGGCCGATCAATCCGACAGGGGCGTCGTCGTCCGCGGGAGCAATGGCCCAGATGGCAGCCTCCTCGTTCTGCCACCGCAGCTTCCAGCGCGCGATCTTCTCCCGGGCGGTGTCGGTGGTCAGCCGACCGGGGCGGTTCCATTGCTGGATGTCCGGGTCGAGGCACGATTGCACCAGGATCCGTGCGTCGCTCTCCCGCCAAGGGCGCAGATGCATGCTCCCGGAGAGTGCAAAGTCGGGCTGCCGTGTCTGCTTCATACGGCCAGGTGGCACCACGGGGGCTATCGGGTTGATCATCAATCCATCATGCCGAGGGGGTGCTGTCCGTGGTGGCGAACATCGCGACAGCGGTTCGAAGTGGGCACCTCCGTCAGCGGTGGCCGACTCCCGGGTCACGTCGCCGACCTCGGCGAGGACGCGGGCTGCGAGCTGGGGACCGAGGCCGGGAAAGCTGAGCAGAATCTCGCTGTCGGCGTGCTGGTGAAAGGCGGTCTCGGCGGCTGCGGCGCGGTCGTCCGTGGCCTGGCAGGCGGCGTCCAACTGCTTGAGCAGGGCCAGCAGCTGCTGGCCGAAGGCGTCCTCGAGAGCCGGGAGGCCCGCAAGACCGGCCTTGACTCAGGCACGCCCCCGCGTGCATGAAAGTCCTTGTGCGGTGCAGGCTTTGGCTGTGGTTTCACTTCCTCAGCAGACTTCACCCTCTTCGCAGGGCCGGTACGGCACACCCGACGGGCACATGATCGTGTGCGGGGACGATGCGCTCGCGCACCGGCTCGGGGCAGAGCTCCGGGATGTGTACGGGGAGCGGGTCACCCTCGTCATCGACGCCGCGCCCGAGGGGGCGAGCGCGCCGCTCACCGTGCCGGGGCGGGGGCGGGCGTCGGTGCTGCTGGAGCGGATGTCCGCGGTGATGGGGCGGGCAGCGCAGGCGGCGGCCGCGGCCGAGGGGGTGCCCGAGCAGGCGGCGGACCGGCTGATCGAGGCAGCGGAGCCGACCGAGACGGTGCTGGCGGAGGCGGGGGTCGAGCAGGCGGCCGCCCTCGCGCTCGTCTATGACGTCGACGAGACCAACATCCGCGCCGCGCTGACCGCCCGAAGACTCAACCCCCGGCTCCGGCTGGTCATCAGGCTCTACAACCGCAAGCTCGGCCAGCATCTGGAGGAGCTCCTCGACCAGGCCGCCGCCGTCGCCATGCCGGAGCTGGACGCCGCCGCGCTGGACGCGTCGACCACGGTGCTGTCCGACGCCGACACCGCCGCGCCCGCGCTCGCCGCCACCGCCGTCGCCGGGACCAGCAAGATCGTGCATGCGGACGGGCTGCTGCTGCGGGCCGTGGAGCGCACCCCGCCCCCCGACGGCGAGGTCGTGGACCCCGGGCTGTGCACGCTCGCCCTGCTGTCCGCAACCCGCAACGACCCCGCGGGCTCGGAGGGTTCGGACGCCAGCGGACCCGAGGGGCCGGCCCTGCTGCCCGACGACCGCAGCGTGAACGCCGCCGTCGGCCGCGGCGCCGTCGTGCTGGAGACCGTCAGCCATGCGGGCCCCGCACTGCCCGCCAGGCGGCTCGGCGGTCGCTCCGTACCGCTGGGCGAACTGTTCTCCCGCCGACTGCGCTGGGCCGTCGCCGCCATCGGGCTCGCCGTGCTCGCGCTCACCGTGGCCTCCATCGTCACCACCGACGAAGGCCCGCTGCACGCCGCGTACATCACGATCCTCGACCTGTTCGCCATCAACGACCCGGCCGTCGGGGAGAAACCGGCCCGGCAGATCCTCCAACTGCTGTCCGGGCTCGTCGGGCTCGCACTGCTGCCGCTGCTGGTGGCGGGCGCACTGGAGGCGCTGGGCGCGTTCCGCGGCAACTCCGCGCTGCGCCGCCCGCCGCGCGGTCTGTCCGGGCATGTCGTGCTGCTCGGCCTCGGCAAGGTCGGCACCCGGGTGCTCGCCCGGCTGCGTGAACTCGACATCCCGGTGGTCGTCGTGGAAGAGGACCCCGATGCCCGCGGCGTCCCCCTCGCCCGTCGGCTGCGGGTGCCGACCGTCCTCGGGGACGTCACGGAGGAAGGCGTCCTGGAGGCCGCCAAGATCCACCGTGCGCATGCGCTGCTCGCGCTCACCAGCATCGACACCACCAATCTGGAGGCAGCGCTCTACGCGCGCACCGTCAAGCCCGATCTGCGGGTCGCGCTGCGCCTGTACGACGACGACTTCGCCACCGCGGTCTACCGCACCCTGCGCGCCGCCCACCCCGAGGCGCTGACCCGCAGCCGCAGCGTCTCCACCCTGGCCGCGCCCGCCTTCGCCGGGGCCATGATGGGCCGCCAGATCCTCGGCGCGATCCCCGTGGAGCGCAAGGTGCTGCTCTTCGCCGCGCTCGAAGTGGCGGGCCATGTGCAGTTGGAGGGGCGTACGGTCGCCGAGGCCTTCAGCCCCGGGGCCTGGCGGCTCCTCGCGCTGGACACCACCGCGCCGGACGACCGCCGCCCGGATCTCGCCACGCCCCACCCCGCGGACGGCGAGGAGCACCCCACCGGCCTGATGTGGGACCTCCACCCCGGCTATGTGCTGCAACCGGAGGACCGCGTGGTGCTGGCCGCCACCCGGCGCGGACTCGCCGAACTCCTCGGCCGCCGCCCCCGGCCGGATGCGTCGCGCGTCACGCGTTGACCGGCCGCCGTCGGGGGGCGCGAGCAGGGAGGGAGCCTCCGCCCCCGCAGTCGGTGGGACCGGAGCCGCCGCCGGCCGGGTGCCCGGCGCGTGCCGCGCCGAGCCGCCCGGACGCCGAGCCGCCCGTCGGCGTCGCCCGTCGGCGTCGGCCGTCGGGCGTCGGCCGCGCACAGCAGGGCCCCGCGGGCCCGCGGCGGCGTCAGACTGTGCGGCGTCAGCCCGTCCGGTGTCTGATCAGCAGCATCGCCGCGTCGTCGTGCGGCGGTCCCTCCGCATGGCGGCTCAGATCGTGGCGCAGCGCCTCCAGCGCGGCCTCCGGATCGGGGTCCTTGAGCAGCCCGGCCCGCTCGGCCAGCGGATAGAAGTTGCGCTCCCGGTCCCGCGCCTCGCTCACCCCGTCGGTGTAGAGCAGCAGCTGGTCGCCGGGCGCGAACGGCGCGGTGTACGGCTCGGGGCCGGGCATTCCATGGGCCGCGAGTCCGAGCGGCAGCGCGTACTGCGGCGGTTCGGCGAACCGTGCGGCGCCGTCCGGCCGTACGATCATCGGCGGCGGGTGCCCGTAGTTGAGGAACGTCACCCGCCCCGTCGAGGTGATCTCGGCGAGCACCGCGGTGACGAACTTCTCCCCCCGAAGGGTGCGGTCCACGGCACGCTCCAAACGGGCGCTCACCGACATCAGATCGGGCTCGTCGTGCGCGGCCTCCCGGAATGCGCCCAGCACCACCGCCGCCGTCTCCACCGCCTCCAGGCCCTTGCCCTGGACGTCCCCCACCACCACGCGCACCCCGCCGGGGGAGGTGACGACCTCGTACAGGTCCCCGCCGATGCGGGCCTCCGCGACCGCCGAGGTGTACGAGACGGCCACCCGCAGATGCCCGGCGCTGCGCGGGACCGGCCGCAGCAGCACTCGCTGGGCGACCTCCGCGATGCTCCGCACGCCGGCGAGCTCCGCCTCGCGGCGCTGCCGCATCACGGCCGCGGCGACGCCTGCCGCGGTGACACCGGCGACCGAGGCCATCGAGGTGTAGCCGCGCCGGGTGTCGAAGAGCCCGTCGTACAGGCCCAGCCCCGCACACAGGACGAGCGCGAGCGCGCCGATGAGCACCGTGCGCCGCCACCCTCCGACCAGTCCGGCGAAGGCGGGCCCCAGCGACACCAGCGGCAGGAAGCCCACGCTGGGCCCGGCCGTGACGTCGACGACGGCGACGACGGCCATGACGGCGAACGGCAGCACCGACAGCAGCAGGTGGTGCGGCGGCGGACGCTTCTCGGCCAAGGCCTACTCCAGGTGATCGCTCCGACTGCCGGCGGATGTGTTCCGGGCATCGGCGCCCGGCGTGCGCCCGGCGTCCGGGACAACGGCTCTCCCCAATGCATCGTGCCAGGGGGCGCGGCCGCGACACAGGCGGTTGACGGACGGCCTCCTCTCCCGCCTGACAATGAGACTATGCAAAGGTTCCACTGGCGAATCTTCCCGCTCGTTCCCGCTCATCTCTCCGTTACCGAAAAGAAGGCGGAACCGTGACGTCCGATCCCCTGGAAGGGCACTGGCCGACGCGTCCGACGGGCTGGCGGCGTGTCGCCTTCCGGTTGCCGAACCTGCTCTTCCGCATCGGCCTCGGTCCGCTGTTCGGCGGGCGGCTGCTGCGGCTGGTGCACACGGGCCGCAGCACGGGCCTGACCAGGGAGACGGTCGTCGAGGTCGTCGAGCACACCCCGGGCTCCTCCAGCTGGGTGGTGGCCTCCGGATTCGGCCCGGGAGCCGACTGGTACCGGAATCTGCGGGTGCAGCCGCAGGCCACGATCCAGTCCGGCCGCCGGTACCGGCTGGTCACGGCGTATTTCGTGGAGCCGGAGGAGGGCGGACGGATCATGGCCCGCTATGCGGCGAAGCACCCGAGGACCGCGAGACGGCTCTGCCGGTACATGGGACTGACTGTGGACCGCGCCGACCGCGCCGACCGTGCCGACCGTGCCGACCGCGCCGCGGAGTCCTATCGCGCCGCCGGGGAGCGGATTCCCTTCGTACGCCTCCGGGAAGACGGCGTCCCCGGCGAGACCCTGCCCCCGGGCGGCGTCTAGGCTCCGGGACCGTCCGGCCCGGGGCGAGGGGGACCGTCCCCCTCGCTGAGGAAGTGGCGCACCAGGCGCGCCGCGGTGATCGCGCCCAGCAGCCGGACCCCTTGCGCATCCCGTTCGATCACCGCGACCAACGGGCTGTGGGTTCGCGCCATCAGGGCCGCCACCTGCAGGGCGCCCGCGTCGGGGCCCACGAACGGCGGTGAGTAGGCCCGCCGCGGCAGCCATTCGGCGACCGTCAGATCGGCGATCGCGTCGATCAGCCCCTCCTCGTGGCGGTCGCCGATCACGGAGGCGAGCAGCGGGTCCTCCATGACGTACTCCGGCACCAGCTGCCGTACGAGCTGGGAGCCGGGCACGATCGCATACGGCTGGCCGTCCGCGTCGAGCACCAGCAGCGCGGGCAGCTGCTTCTCGGCGAGCAGCCGTGCCGCGTCGGACGCCGGGTCGTCCGTCGTCACCGAGGGATAGGGCTCCGCGAGGTCATGTGCGCGCACGTCCGCTGCTCTCCTTGCTGCCCTGCTCCGGCAGCGCGGCCGGCGGGGCGTCGTCATGGCTGGCGTCGGTGTCGGTGTCGGTGTCTGCGACTGTGTCCGTGGCTGTGTCCGTGTCTGTGGCTGTGTTTGTGTGTGCGTCGGTCCGGGGGCGGGTGACGCTGTCGGCGCGGGCCGCGGCGCCGGACGGGTGGTCGTCATCGCTGCCCGGGATGCCGGCGAGCTTCTCCACATGGAAGATGCGGGCGATCGGCACATCCGTGCTGCTGTGCGCGATGATCGAGAAGGCGATGCAGACGGCGATCAGAGTGAACGCCTCCTGGCCGTGCGGGATGCCGGCCTGCAGCACCAGCAGTCCGTACACCACCGAGGCGAAGCCCTTGGGGCCGAACCAGGCCGCCACCAGCTTCTCCTTGCGCTCGAAGCGGGTCCCGATCAGGGAGAGCAGCAGCGAGGCGGGCCGGATCAGCACGATCGCCAGGATGACGGCGATGTAGCCGCCGACGGACAGGTCGCCGAAGAGCTGCGGGGTGAGCAGCGCGCCGAAGACCAGCAGCGCCGCGAACTTGGCCAGCTCCGCCAGCGCCTCGCCGAGCGGCTCGAAGGCGTGCTTGGCCTCCTCGGAGGTGGCGGCGATGACCGCGCCCGCGGAGAAGGCGGCCAGATACGGGTTGGCGTGCGTCAGATGGCACACCCCGTACAGGATCACGCCCGTCGCCAGCGGCAGCAGCGGCTGCAGCTTGGGCTCGGCGCCCAGCAGCCGGAACCGTACGAGCCAGTGCACCAGCAGTGGTGCGGCGACGCCGAAGGCCAGGCCGAGGGCCAGCTCCAGGCCGATCGAGCCGAACGACATCTCGGCCGTGTGGCCCGCGGTGGGGCCGGCGGCGGCGATGAGGATCAGCACGACGGGCAGCGCGAGGCCGTCGTTGATGCCGCTCTCCACATTGAGCAGCTGACGCAGCTTCGACGGCACTTCCTTGCGGCCGATGATGGCCGAGGCGAACACCGGGTCGGTGGGCGCGAGCACCGCGCCGACCAGGAACGAGGTCGTCCAGTCGAGGCCGACGACATAGTGCGTGATCAGCGCCATGCCGACCAGGGCGAGAGGCATGCCGAGGGCGAGGGCTCGGGCCGGGTTCTTCCAGTTCTCCTTCAGTTTGGGGAAGGAGACGTGCATGCCGTCCGTGAACAGCACCGCGAACAGGGCGAGGTCGGCGGTGACGGCGACGATGCCGCTGTCCGGGGTGATGTGGATCAGCCCGAGGAATCCGTCGCTGACAAGCGCGCCGCCGACGAGGAAGAGGAAGGAGGTGGACAGCACCGTGCGGGCCGCGAGGCCGGAGAGCAGGACGGCGATGAGCAGTGCCACACCGAAGACGGCAACGAGCACCATGGGTTCTGGGTCCCCCGATCGGCGAGAGATGACGCTAGCGGACACGGGCGGAGACACCTGCAAGAGGGAGGCGTCTCCTGATCGCCGACCAGACTTCCCGGCACTCCGCCGGGGACTTTACACGTCTCATAAGGTTCGTTGACAGGATCCTGGCGGCATGACCTGGGGGCCGTTCATTGCCGGGTTCCGGCATTTTCTGTCCGGACGGGCTCGGCTTGGGGCGGGAACAGGCTGCCCGCTTTGGACCTGGATTCAGTGAAGTGACCACAACGGGGCGACGACGGGGAGAGGGGCCGCGGATGACGGGGCGGGAGATTCCGGACGAGTACCTGGCCGGGTACGACAAGATCCTGGCGGAGGCGGCGGACACCGGACGGCGGCTCACACGCGACGAGTTGGAGACGCGCCGGACGCTGGGGGAGCAGGCCGCGGAGGCCGGGCACACGCTGCGCGCGCTCGTCTCGGCCTACCTGTCGGCGACGCGCGAGCACTGGCCCGCGCGGTCTGCGGACACCGCCACGGGGACGGACCGGGTGCTGGCGGCGGTCGAGCACGCCGTGGACGCGCTCGCCGAAGGATACGAGCGGGCACAGCGGCTGGCGGTGCGGCAGGAGGTCGCGGACCGCCGGGAGTTCGTCGACGACCTGCTGCACGGGCGCAGCGACCTGGGGCGGCTGGCACAGCGGGCGGAGCGGTTCGGGCTGCTGCTGTCGCACGCCCATGCGGTGGCGGTGGCGGAGGGCGACGGCACATACGACGACACGCATCCGGTGACGCGGAGGGTGGACCAGGCGGTGAGCGCGCGGTACGGCAACCGCAGCATCCTGATCGCCACCAAGGACGGGCGGCTGGTGTGCATCGCGCCGGGCGACCAGGCGGATGTGCTGACGCACTTCGCCAAGCAGGCGCACGCGGCCACGGACGGCGGCCGCGTCGCGATCGGCCGGCCGCAGCCCGGCGCGGGCGGCATCGTCCACTCGTACGAGGAGGCCCTCACGGCGCTCGACCTGGCGCTGCGCATGGGCATCGACGAACCGCTGCTGCGCGCCGCGGACCTGCTGGTCTTCCCGGTCCTGGCGCGCGACCGCCAGGCGATGGCGGACCTGGTGCGGTCCACACTCGGCCCCCTGCAGAACGCCCGCGGCGGCGCGGTGCCGCTGCTGGACACGCTGACCGCGTACTTCGACTCGGGCTGCGTGTCGGCGGAGGCGGCACGGCGGCTGTCGCTGAGCGTGCGGGCGCTGACGTACCGCCTGGAGCGCATCCACAAGCTGACGGGTTCCAACCCGGCGGATCCGATGCACCGCTACACGTTGCAGACGGCGGTGATCGGGGCCCGTCTGCTGGACTGGCCGTCCCAGGCGTTCTGAGTGTTTCCGGGGGCTCCGGCTCCCGGACCCCCTTCGGGGGAGGGGCTGTTTGCGGGGCTGCCGCCCCGCACCCCTCTGCGCGGCGGTTTCGCGTCGTCGGGCCGGCCCGCTGGTGGTCGGCACGGCATTCAGGGCGTGGTGGCGCGAGGGGCGTTCCGCACCTCGGGATGCACGGCTGTCGCCATGTGTGTGCCTTGGCGGCGGCAGCGCCGCGAGCCTGCCAGGGGGTGTGGGGGCGAAGCCCCGGCAGGGAGGCGCACGCCCCGTCGGGCGTGCGGGTGACGCGGGGCCGCGCGTCCGCTTGTCGGCTCCGGGACGGCGGGCGCGGGTGGCGATGATGCGGGCGTGGGCTTCTCGCGTACCGACCGCCGTCTCGTCCTCCCCGCCTGTGGCCTGGCCGTCGCGGCCCTGCTGCCCGCCGCCCCCGCCACGGCCACGGCCACGGCCACGGCCACGGAGCACCCGCACCCTCATCCACTCCAGTACGCGCACCCGCACCCCCATCCGCTCCCGCACCCCCACCCCCTCCAGTACGCGCACCCGCACCCGCACCCCCACTCCCTCCCGCACGCGCACCCGCACCCCCGTCCGCGTCCCGTCACGCCCGCCGAGCGGCGTGTCGACGCGTATCTGAAGGGGGTGCAGGACCGGCCGCAGGCCCTGCGGAGCTTCTTCCGGGCCATGCCCAAAGGGGGCGAGCTGCACAGCCACCTCGTGGGTGCGGCCACGACCGAACTGCTGATCCGGATCGCGGGCGAGGACAGGCTGTGCATCGAGGAGGGGTCGCTGACCGCGGTGCGTCCGCCCTGCGATGCGCCCGGCAGCCGGCCGGCCGCCGACGCCCGCACCGACGCGGCCTTCCACCGTGCGCTGCTGCGCGCCTGGTCCATGCAGGACTTTCCCGCCGGCGCGCCCACGGGCCAGTCCGGCCACGACCATTTCTTCGCCACTTTCGGCAAGTTCGGCGCGGTGCTCAAGGGCAACGGCGGCAGGCTGCTCGCAGAGGTCGCCCGATCCCTCGTCGACCACAACCAGCTCTACCTGGAGACAATGGTCAACCCCGCGTCGGACGGGGCCGCCGCCCTGGCCGCCGAGGTGGGCTGGGACCCGGAGCTGCGCCGGCTGCACCGCACGCTGCTCGCCGAAGGCAGGATGGACCGGCTCGTCGCGCGCGCCCGCGCCGAGGCCGACGCGGAGGCGGCGCAGTTCCGCAGGGTCGCGCGCTGCGACACGGCCCGCCCGCAGCCGAGGGCCTGCCGCCTGCCGGTCCGGTACGTCTACCAGGTGCTGCGCGAAACGCCGCCGGAGCAGGTCTTCACCCAGATGGTCCTCGGCATGCGGCTCGCCGAGGCCGACCCCCGCTTCGTCGCCGTCAACCTCGTCCAGCCGGAGGACGGCGAGATCGCGCTGCGCGACTACCGGCTCCATATGCGCATGCTCCGGCTGCTGCGCCGCGTGCACCCCGGCGTCCGGCTCACCCTGCACGCCGGGGAGCTCGTCCCGGGGCTGGTCAAGCCCGAGCACCTGCGCTTCCACATCCGGGAGGCCGTGCTCACCGCCGGCGCCGAACGCATCGGGCACGGCGTCGATCTGCAGTACGAGGACGACTGGCGGCAGCTCGCCCGCACGATGGCCGAGCGGCGCGTGGCCGTAGAGGCCCCGCTCACCAGCAACGAGCAGATCCTCGGCGTCGCGGGAGAGGACCACTCCTTTGACGCCTACCGCGCCTACGGCGTCCCGGTGGTGCTGGCCACCGACGATCCGGGCGTCTCGCGGACCGACGTCTCGCACGAGTACCAGCGCGCCGCCCGCACCTACGCACTGAGCTATCCGGAGCTGAAGGACCTCGCCCGCGCCTCGCTAGAGCACGCCTTCCTGCCCGGCCGCAGCCTGTGGCAGGACCCGGCGCCGTATCGCATGGCGGGGGTCTGCCGCGCCCCCGGCCCGCGGGTCTTTGCCCCGCCCCCGTCGGCGGCCTGTGCCGGGCTCCTCGACGCCAGCCCCAAGGCGGCTCTCCAGTGGCGTCTGGAGCGGGCTTTCGCCGACTTCGAGGCCTCTCTCAGCTGACGCCTTTTACCTGAGAAAAGATTTATCTCGCAAATATGGGCGAAAAGGCACAATCGAGGGAGGGGGGAGGCGTACCAGAGGCACCCGGCGGCAGCCGGGGCCGGAGCAGAAGGGACATCCGATGGCAGCAGCCCGGTCCCACACCCGCTACACCCCCGACCGGGGGCTGACGGCCCGCATGGCGACCACCATGTTCCTCATCGGGCTGCTCTACGTCGTCTTCGTCGGCGTGCTGATGGCCCTGATGCGCGGCGCCTGGCCCATCATCCTGCTGATCGCGGGCGGTCTGTTCATCGTCCAGTTCTGGTTCAGCGACCGGATCGCCGCCTACAGCATGGGCGCCCGCGAGGTCACCCCCCAGCAGGCCCCGGAGCTGCACGGCGCGGTCGACCGGATCTGCGCCCTCGCCGACATGCCCAAGCCGCGGGTGGCCATCGCCGACAGCGACGTGCCCAACGCCTTCGCCACCGGCCGCAACCAGGAGACCGCCCTCGTCTGCGCCACCACCGGGCTGCTGCGCCGGCTGGAGCCGGAGGAGCTCGAAGGCGTCCTGGCCCATGAGCTCTCGCATGTCGCCCACCGCGACGTCGCCGTGATGACCATCGCGTCGTTCCTCGGCGTGCTGGCCGGCGTCATGACCCGTGTCTGGCTCTGGGGCGGCCTCGGCCGCAGCAGCCGGGACAGCAGCACCGCCATCGCCATGATCCTGATACCCCTGGTCAGTGCGGTGGTCTATGTCATCAGCTTCCTGCTCACCCGCGTCCTCTCCCGCTACCGGGAGCTGTCCGCCGACCGCGCCGCCGCGCTGCTGACCGGCCGGCCCTCCGCGCTCGCCGCCGCCCTCACCAAGGTCGACGGCGAGATGGCGCGGATACCCACCAGGGACCTGCGCAAGGCGGAGCCGTTCAACGCCTTCTTCTTCACCCCCGCCTTCTCCTCCAAGGAGAGCCTGGCCCGGCTGCTGTCCACCCACCCCACCCTGGAGCAGCGCCTGGACCAGCTCGGCCGGATCTCCGCCCAGCTCGGCCGCTGACGCCGACAGGCGCGAACGACGAGAGACGTGATGAGCCCGTGGGATTCCTCGACGCCCTGCTGGGGCGCAGCAAGCCCGTACGCCCCGACCTCGACCAGCTCTTCGCCCTCCCCGGCGCGGCCATCACACTCCAGGCCGCCGCCGGGTTCACCCCCACCGGCGTCGGCTCCGTCTGCTTCGCCAGCGTCGAAGGCGGGGCCTTCGGCCGACTCCAGAAGGACGTACGGGAGCTGCTCGACGCCGACACCGCACGCGGCGGCGTCCCCGTCGAGTTCAGCCAGGACGCCTACGGCTACACATGGCTGCTGGCCCGCCAGCCCGCCGAGGACACGGCCGCGCTGGTCAACGATCTGCACGCGGTGAACACCCTGCTCCAGGAGGCGGGCTTTGGGCCGCAGCTGCTGTGCTCACTGATGGCCTTCGCGGAGCAGAAGGAGGACGCGCACCGGGCCGAGCGGCCCCTGGCCTTGGTCTACCTCTACAAGCGCGGTACCTTCTACCCCTTCGCTCCGCTCCCCGGCGCCGTCGAGAAGCGCGACAACGCCCTCGAACTCCAGATCAGGTCGCTCCTCTCCGACGATCTGCGCATCGAGAAGGACCTGTCCCGCTGGTTTCCGGTGTGGGGCGCGCCGGGACTCGCCGCGTAACGGATAAGTCCGTACAGGTAGGGTCTCTCCGGCCCTGTCGACCGGCAGGACCTCGGAACGGGACAACGGGATTTCGGGAAGGCCGGCAGGTGGCGGGACGCGTGACGCGGGTGTGGCAGAAGCTGTTCACCACCCACCCGGCCCGTACGGTCGTGATGGCCTTCGCCATGGTGATCCTCGCGGGCGCCGCGGTGCTGTCCCTCCCGGTCTCCTCCCAGGACGGCCGTGCGACGGACCTTGTGACGTCGCTGTTCACATCGACGTCGGCGGTCTGTGTGACCGGTCTGGTCGTGGTGGACACCGGAACCTACTGGAGCGGCTTCGGCGAAGGCGTCATCCTCGCCCTCATCCAGGTCGGCGGCTTCGGCATCATGGCCATGGCGTCCCTGCTGGCGCTGCTGGTGTCGGGGAAGCTGCGGCTGCGGATGCAGCTGACCGCGCAGGCGGAGACCAAGAGCCTGGGCATCGGAGACGTACGCCGGGTGCTGCTCGGGGTGGCGGGCACGACCGTCGCCGTGGAGCTGGCCATCGGCACGGCCCTCGCGCTGCGCTTCCGCTTCGGGTACGGCGAGTCCACAGTCGACTCCGTGTATCTGGGGTTCTTCCATGCGGTCTCCGCGTTCAACAACGCCGGCTTCGGGCTGCATCCGGACAGCCTGACCCGGTACGCCACCGACCCCTGGGTGACCCTGCCGATCGCCGCCGCGGTGATTCTGGGGGGTCTCGGCTTCCCGGTGCTGCTGGAACTGCTGCGGCACCGGCGTCGTATGCGCACCACGGGACGGCGGGGCTGGACGCTGCACACCAAGCTGACGCTGGTCACAACGGCTGCGCTGCTGGTGTCGGGCACGCTTTTCACCGCCCTGCTGGAGTGGGGCAACGCGGCGACGCTCGGCCCCTTCACCTGGGGCGACAAGCTGCTGGAGAGCTTCTTCTACTCCGCGATGAGCCGCACCGCCGGCTTCAACGCCCTCGACATCGGCGCGATGGAAGCCTCCACGCTGCTGATGACCTGCACCCTGATGTTCATCGGCGGCGGCAGCGCGGGCACCGCGGGAGGCATCAAGGTCACCACCTTCGCGGTGCTGGCCGCGGCCATGCTGGCCGAGGTGCGCGGCGAGCCCAACTCCACGGTCATGAGCCGCCGCCTCGCGCCGCACGCGCTGCGCCAGGCGCTGACGGTGGCGCTGCTGGGCGTGGGCCTGGTCATCAGCGCCACACTGGCGCTGCTCACCGTCATCCGGGCGCCCTTCGAGGACGTGCTGTTCGAGGCCGTCTCCGCCTTCGGCACGGTCGGTCTGTCCACCGGCATCACCGCCGAATTCCCGGACTCCGGCCGGCTGATCCTGATCATGCTGATGTTCGTCGGCCGACTGGGGCCCATCACCCTGGTGTCGGCGCTCGCCCTGCGCGAGCGCACACGCCGCTACCAGCTACCCGAGGAGCGACCTGTCATTGGGTAACTACCTGCACCAACTGCGCCGCCGTCGCCGCAGGCGGCTCGTCGAGCAGCGTCCGGAGCTGGGCGACCAGCGGGTCGCGGTGATCGGCCTGGGGCGCTTCGGCAGCTCGCTCGCCCATGAACTGACCCGGCGCGGCTGGGACGTGCTGGGCATCGACACCGACCCCGGGCTCGTCCAGCGGCACAGTGACGCCCTCACCCACTCCGCCGTCGCCGACTGCACCGACCCGGAGGTGCTGCGGCAGCTCGGCGTGCACGAGTTCACCAGCGCGGTCGTCGGCATCGGCACCGACATAGAGGCCAGCATCCTGGTCACCTCCAACCTGCTGGAAGAGAACGTGCCCAACATCTGGGCCAAGGCCATCAGCCGCCAGCACGGCCAGATCCTCGAACGCCTCGGCGCACACCATGTGGTGCTGCCCGAGCATGAGATGGGCGAGCGGGTGGCCCATCTGGTCACCGGGCGGATGCTGGACTTCATCGAGTTCGACGACGACTTCGCGCTGGTCAAGACGGTCGCGCCGGAGATCGCCACCGGGGTGCCGCTCGGGCGGAGCGCCGTGCGCAGCAAGTACGGCGTCACGGTCGTCGGCATCAAACGGCCCGGACAGGACTTCACCTACGCGACCGCCGAGACGGTCATCGAGAAGGGCGATGTGATCATCGTGACCGGCAGGACACGAGCGGTGGAGACCTTCGCCGAGCTGAGCTGACCCGAGCCGAGCCGAGCCGGGCCGAGCCGGGCGGAGCCGAGCTGAGCTGACCCGATCCGGGCCGAGCCGGGCGGAGCCGGCCCGAGCCGGGCGGAGCCGACCCGAGCCGGGCGGAGCCGGCCCGAGCCGGACCGGGCCGCCTCAGCCGTGGGCGAAGCCCTTGCCCGTGCGGTCCAGCGGATCGGGCGGCAGGGACAGGAACCGCTCACGCAGCTCGTCCCAGGCGGCGAGGCGGCCGAAGTCGGGTGCGTCCAGGATGGATTGGCGGTCGCTCAGGAACGGATTGGGCAGCAGGACGGTCATCATCTGCTCGTCCCGGCCGTTGAAGAGCCGCAGGCCCCAGCTGACCGGGGCGCCGTCCGCTCCGACGGTGCGGTACAGCTCGGCGCGCGAGCAGCGGCGGATACGGCCCATCTCCGCCCCGGACGCGGTGTGCTCGCCGATGCACAGATGGAAGTGCCAGGCCCCGAAGTCGACCGTGGCATAGCCGTCGTTCACGGTGATGCCGGTCGGGGCGTTCGGCGCGCCGACCTCCCAGGCGGCGCCCTCGATGATGGGGCCGAAGTGGATGTGCTGCCAGTGGTCGGTGAAGACGGCGGTGATCAGGTCGAGGAGGGTGGACTCGTCGGCGGGCAGCGCCCAGACGTGCTCGACGCCGCCGCCTGGGGTCTCGACGACGGCGTACTCCGTGGCAGTCATGGCTGTTTCCTTCCTCAGCGGCTGTTTCCGGTGGTCCGGGCGGTCCTGCTGTTCCGCGTGGTCCCGCTGTCCAGGGTGGTTCGGTTCGCCCGGCTCGGGCGGCTGGTCAGGACGCAGTCGCCGCAGACGCCCGCGCCCGGCACGCGGTAGTAGAGGCAGCAGCTGCGGCGGCGGAAGGCGACGTTTCCGTCCGCGTCGGCGGTGAAGTCCCCGGCTCCGGCCAGCGGCTCCCGGCCGAGCAGGTCGCGTACGACTGCGAGGGCCGCCGCCCGGTCCGCCTCCGGGACACGGGCGAGCAGCACGCGCAGGGAGCCGATGAGGGCGGAGGCGGCGTTGCCGCGCAGGATGTGCGGGGAGACGCCGAACACGCGGTGGACCGCGTCGGCGAGGGGGCGGAGGTTGGCCTCGGCCACGGTGCGGTGCACGGCGTCGGCCGGGCCGTCCGCGGCGGCGTCCGGCAGCTCCCGCGGCACGGGCAGCCAGAGCTCGACCGGTCCCGACGCGCCCGGCCGCCACCACAGCGTCCGGGGATGCAGATCGGGCACGCGTCCGCCGACGGCGGCCGTCGCGAGGGCGATCGACCACAGCCGGGAGGCGGTGCCCAGCTGCACCGTGGAGGCGGCGACGCGCGGCTGGTCGACGCCCATGCGCCCGCGCACCGTCTCCGTGTAGGCGGTGAGCGCGCCGTCCTCGTACAGCTCCGTCATCGGGCGGAAGCCCGCGGCGTCCGCGTCCGGCAGATCGCCGCAGTGGACGGCGAAGTACGGTCCCACGGCGCTGATCCGCTCCAGACGGCCGGCCAGGCCGAGGGCGGCGGTGTGCGCGGTGTGCGCGGTGTTCCTCACCATGTCCGTACCTCCCGGGTCAGCTCCTGGAAGGACCGCGTCCGTACGGTCCTGCCGCGCCCGCGCACCGTCAGCGTCCCGTCGGAGCCCGCGGTGACGAGGGTGTCGCCGTCCCCTGTGGCCAGGTCCTCCCGTGCCAGGGCTCTCTCCAGCAGCGGGCGCAGCGCGGGCGGGGCGTCCATGGCCACGGTCGCCCGCGCGGGGCGGCGCAGCCCGAAGCTGCCCGAGGCGGCGTCGAAGGCCAGATGTTCGGCGTCAAAGGCCGCGGCGACCGCCCCGCGGGCGATGAGATCCTCGGGTGCGCCCGCGTGCACCCTCAAGGAGCGGTCGACCAGCCAGACGGCGTCGGCGACGCGCAGCGCCAGCTCCAGATCGTGGGTGCTGACCACCACCGTCAGGCCCCTGCTGCGGGCCAGGTCGCGCAGCAGCACGGTCAGCGCCACCCGTGACGGCACATCGAGGAACGCGGTCGGCTCGTCCAGCAGCACGGCCGCCGGCTCCTGGGCGAGGGCGCGTGCGGTGAGCACCCGCTGGCGCTCTCCGTCGGAGAGTTCGGCGGCGGGCCGGTCCGCGAGATGCCCGGCGGCCACCGCGTCCAGGGCCCACTCCACGGCCGTGTGATCGGCGTCGGAGAGGCGTCCGGTGAACCCGGTGTGCGGATGGCGGCCCAGGGCGACCAGTTCGCGGGCGGACAGCAGTCCCGCGTCCACCCGGTCGGTCAGTACGACCGCGAGACGCCGGGCGAGCGCCGCGGGCGACTGGCCGGCGATGTCGAGGCCGCCGATGCGCACGGACCCGGCCAGCGGCGGCTGCAGCCCGCACAGGGTGCGCAACAGGGTGGACTTGCCCGCGCCGTTGGGACCGAGGAGCACGGTCAGCTCTCCGGCGCGCGCGGTCAGGTCCAGCTCGCGGAGCACGGCCCGCTCCCGCCGCCGCCGGGACGCCCGGCGCATGCGGTAGCCGACGGTGAGCCCGCGGGTGCTGATCCCCTCCGTGCCGGTCGTGTCCGTCGTGACCATGGCGGCGGTCGTGTCCATGGTGCGGGTCCAGTCCGTGGTGCGGGTCGTGTCCGTGGTGCGGGTCGTGTCCGTGGCGCCGGTCGTGTCCGTGGTGCGGGTCCTGTCCGTGGCGCCGGTCGTGTCCGTGGTGCGGGTCCTGTTCGTGGTGCCGGTCGTGCCGGTCGCGGCGGAAGCGTCCTCGGCCGCTGTCTCCACGAGTTCCGTCATGGCGTCACTCCTTGCAGTCCGCGGCGGCTGCGCACCAGGAAGGCGATGACGACGGGCGCGCCGAACAGTGAGGTGATCGCGTTCAGCGGCAGCACCGCGTCCATGCCCGGCGGCCGGCTGAGCAGCGCGCACGCCAGCGCCAGAAACGCGCCCGCGAGCATCGCCGCCGGGATGAGCGCCCGGTGGTCGGAGGTACCCAGGGCGACCCGGGTCAGATGCGGCACCGCGAGCCCGAGGAAGGCCACCGGACCGCAGAACGCGGTGGCGGCCCCGGCGAGCAGCGAGGTGCCGAGCAGGGCGAGGTCCCTGGTGCGCCGGACGTTGAGGCCCATGGTGCGGGCGTAGTCCTCGCCGAGCAGCAGCGCGTTGAGCCGCTTGGCCGTCAGCAGTGCGGTCAGCAGCCCCGCTCCGATCACGGGCAGCATCACCGCGAGGTCGGGCCAGGTCGTGGCGGAGAAGCTGCCCAGACCCCAGATGACGAACTGCTGGGCGCGCTCCGGCCTGGCGTACACCAGCGCCACGCTCACCAGCGCGGTCGCGGCCGAGCCGATCATCACGCCGATGACCAGCAGGGTGACCGCCGACCGCACCCAGCGCGACAGCGTGAGCACCAGCGCCAGCACACAGGCCGCGCCGAGGGCGGCCGCGATGATGACGCCGATGCGGCCGAGCCCGGCCAGATCGCCGGTGAAGCTTCCGGCGACGCCGCCGGTGGTGACGACCACCGCCGCGACGCCCATGCTTGCCCCGCTGCTCACACCGAGGGAGAACGGGTCGGCGAGGGCGTTGCGGAACAGCGTCTGCATCTGCACTCCGGCCACGGCCAGCGCCGCGCCGACGGCGACGGCGGTCAGCGCGCGCGGCAGCCGCACCTCGTGGACGATGACGGTCCATCGTGGATCGGCCCCGTCGTCCCCGAACAGCACGCGCACCACCTCCCCGACCGGGACGTGGTACGAGCCGACGGCGATCGTCAGCACGAACAGCGCGGCCGTGCCCGCGGCCAGCGCGCCGACGGCGAGAAGCCGCCGCCGCGCGGGCCCGCGGGCCGGTTCGGGGACCGGCTCGCGGGCGGTCGGCGATGTGTCGGTGACGGCCGTCACGCCCTGGGCACCTTCTGGTGGAAGGCAAAGGTGTGGCCGGCCGCCTCCTCCGGGTGCAGGATCGCGAAGAGGTCCGCGAGCACCAGGTCGGGCCGGAGCACCCCGCGTTCGAAGTAGTCGTTGCCGCCCTCTGGGCCGAGGGCCTTGGTGTTCGTCCAGATCTCGCCGTCCTTGACGGCCGCCAGCTCGCCGTAGCGGCGGTCCGCCTTGACCGCGTCGGCGGAGGACGTCCACTGCTCGCCCGTCAGCCAGATCTTCGCGTCGCCGCCCTTGGCGTACACGGCCTCGAAGCCGAGCTGAAGGTTGCCGGCGCTTCTGTCGCCCGCCCAGGGGTACGTGCCGCCTGCGTCCTTGATGAGCCGGCCGAGGTAGCTGCCGCCGGGGGCCATGCTCCACTGGCCCTGGTACATGGTGCCGGGCAGCACCTTCACCGGCTCGCTCTTCTCCGCGGCCTTGGCGGCCCTGGCGGCGACCTTGCCGTAGTCCGACTCGATGGTGTCGAACAGTTCGCCCGCCCGCTTCTCGGCCCCGGTCAGCGCGGCCACCGCCTTGACCCACTCGGCCCGGCCCAGCGGACTGGGCTCCAGCCACTCGGCGTTGGCGACGACCGCGATGCCCGCCTGGCGCAGCTTCGGGTACTGCGGGTCGTCGGCGCCGCCGGTCATCAGCACATCGGGCTTGGCCGCGATGACCTTCTCCGCGTCGATGCTGTTGTCGGCCGCGTACACCGCGACCTCGCCGGACCTCACCCGCTCACGCACCTCGGGCGAGCTGATGTAGGCGCTGTTGCCGACGCCGGTCAGCACATCGAGTGTGCCGGTCTCGGTCAGCAGCGGCAGATGCGTGGTGGACGCCGAGTAGAGGCTCTTGACCGGTGTGGTGATCTGTGGCGCCTCTGCCAGCTCGCCGGTCAGCTTCGGCTTGGGGGCTCCGCACCTGACCAGGACGTACGTCTCCGGCTTGCCCTTGGGGAAGGGTTCCTTGACGGTGAGGACCTGATAGCTCTTCGCATAGCGCAGGGTGAAGTTCCGGGCGTGCTCCACCCGGGACTTGACGGGGAAGTAGTCCTTGGCGGGGTCGAAGTCCGCGATGCAGCCGTCGCCGCCGCTCTCGGCGGCCTTGGTGTCCGCGGCGGGCGGTGCGGAGTCGCCGCCGCAGGCGGTGAGCGCGAGGCTCAGCGCGAGCAGCGACGCGGTGGCGGCGGCGGTCGTGGCGGTTGTGGCGGTCGAGCGGCGCGCGGGCATGCGCCTGCGCAGCAGGGAAACGGGCACGATGGCTCCTGGCGTGCGAAAGGGAAACGCCTGACGGCGTGGGGAAGAAGACGTCCGGTGCCGGGAGCCGCTCAGCAGCGGCCCGGGGTCGGCACGGCAGGCTGCACGGAGGAGCTGTCACAGATACGCGGGCACACGGGTGCCACCGTCCTCTCTCGGGGAGATCCGCCCCGGAACGTCGAGGTGCGACGGCGTGAGTCTCCTGACTCGGGATCGACGCTTCCCCGGCCTTCCCACCCTTCAGCAGGCGGTGGCCATGGCGGAGTCGCTCCCCCTACACAGTGGCGGTACCGTGCCGGAATCTCACCGGCTTCCTCGTCCGCCGTCGCGTTGTCGTCAGGAAGCATCTCAGAGGGGGGCGGGGTGTGCCAGGGCCTGGCTCACCCCGCACTACTGTGCGCCCCCGCCCCCGCGCCCGCGCTCCCCTCGGGCCGTCGACCGGACCGCCTGCGCCGCCGTACGGCCGCGGTTCCGGCGACGGCCAGCAGCACCGCGAAGGCCGCGGCGGCGGTTCCGGGCCCGGCGGCGTCCACGGCGTCCGCGATGGCGCGCTGGACGGCTCCGGCCGCGTCGATGACCGGGTCCTGGGCAGCCGGGTCGTTCTGCACCCGGATCTCGTACCAGCCGTAGTACGCCACATACGCGCCGATGAGCAGCAGCAGTACGCCGCCGATGCGGGGCGCGAGCCGACCGAGGGCGCGCAGCCGGCCGACGGCGGCGCTGCGGGTGAGGGCGACGGTCAGCGAGGCCGCGCCGACGATGATGCCCATACCGGCGGCGTACGCGGCGAACAGCGCGATCCCCTCGCCGGTCGAGCCGCTGCGGAAGGCGGAGACGACGATGGCGAGGAACGGCGCGATGGTGCAGCCCAGCGAGGCGGTGGCGTACGCCATCCCGAACAGCGCCATCGAAGGAACCGAGCGGGTCACGGACGGAGCGCGCCGCACCTTGGGGGCGAGGGCCGGCAGTTGGCGTCCGGCGGCCAGCCACGCCCCGGCGGCCGCCATCAGCGCGCCGAAGCCGATGGTGAACCACGGGAGCTGCTCCTGCACCCGGCCGGCGACGGGCAGGATCGCCAGCCCGAAGACGCCGAAGAGGGCGGCGAATCCGGCGGTGATCGCGGCGGTGGCGGTCAGCGCCCGGCCGACGGCCGCCGTACGGCCGGGGGAGTCGTCACCGAGGACGAGGAGGGAGAGGTACGCCGGAAGCAGGGCGAAGCCGCACGGGTTGACCGCGGCGAGCATTCCGGCGCTGAGGGCGAGGGCGAGAGGGAGGTCGGCCATGGCGGTGGTCGCGGGGGTCCTGTGCGCGCTGTCCGGCGCTCAGCCGACGAGCTTCCCGACCTTCTCGGCCAGGCCCTTGCCGCCGGGCAGCACCCCGCTGTAGGTCTCCTTGCCGTCCTTGTCGAGGATGACGTACACGCTCTGCTGGGTCACCTTGAAGCGCTTCCACACCTCGCCCGCCTCGTCGGAGACATGCGGGAACGTCCCGGACCGGGTCTGTGCGACGAAGTCGCGCATGGAGTCGTTCCGGTCGAGCCCGGCGACGCCGACGACGTTCGCCCTGCCGGAGAAGTCGGCGGCCACCTTCGCGGTCTCGGCGGCCTGCGCGCGGCACTTGGGGCACCAGGGGGCCCAGAACCACAGCACGGTCGGCTTTCCGGCGAGCGTCGCGCCGTCGAAGTCCTTTCCGTCGACCGTCTTTCCGGTGAAGCGCAGCACCTCGGGCGTCCCGGTCGTCGCGGGTGCTTCCTCCGGCGGCGCGGTCGCCTCGGAGGGCGGGGTCTGGGAGGGCGTGCTCGCGGCCGCGGCGTCCTGGGAGTCCTGGGAGTCCCCGGGCGCCTCGGAACCGCCGCCCGAACCGCATCCGCTGAGCAGGGCTGCGGACAGCAGAACGGCGAGGAGGGTACGGGCACGGGCGCGCATGTCGGCTCCTGTGGGTCGGGTGACGTCCTGAGACTAGAGCGGACGCGCTTCCCGCGGGCCCCGGCAACTCTTACGGTTCGGTGACGTCACCGTGTGCCGGGGCGTCGGCGCGCCGGGGCGCCGGGGCCCTGGGGGCCGCGTAGAGGTCCCGCTCCCTGGTCTCCGGCAGCAGCCACACGCACACCAGCGACACCACGCCCATCGCGGCGACGTATCCGCCGACGGCGTGGGAGCCGTGGACGTCCTGCAGCCGGGTGGCGACGAGCGGCGCGACCGCGCCGCCCAGCACCCCGCCCAGGTTGTATGCGAGCGAGGCGCCCGAGTACCGCACCTTCGTGGAGAACAGCTCGGGCAGCCAGGAGCCCATCGGGCCGTAGATGACGCCGACGCAGGCGAGCGCTCCGCAGAGCCCGAGGAGGACCAGCGCGGGCCGCGCGGTGTCCAGCAGCGCGAGCAGCAGCGGCCCCCAGACGGTGCACAGCGCCGCGCCGAGGAGGCAGACGCGCCTGCGGCCGAGGGTGTCCGAGCGGAGGGCGCCCCACCAGGTGCCGGCGATCAGCAGGATGACGGAGGCCATGGACAGCAGCAGCATGATGGTGCGGTCCACGCCGACGGCGGCGGACGTGGCGTAGGACAGGGCGTAGGCAGTCGCGGTGTAGAAGAGCCCGTAGACGACGACCATCGCGCCGCCGCCGAGGAGCAGCTGCCGCCAGTGCAGCCGTACGACGTCGGCCACCGGGGCGCGGCTGGTCTCGCGGGCGGCGGCGGCACGGGCGAACACCGGCGTCTCGCTGATCCTCAGGCGGACCGCCAGCCCCACTCCGACGAGCGCGAACGAGAGCAGGAACGGCAGCCGCCAGCCCCAGCTGCGGAACTGCTCGTCGTCGAGTGCGCCCGACAGCAGCATGAACACGCCGGTGGAGGCGAAGAAGCCGGCGGCCGGGCCGAACTGGGGGAACGCGCCGTACAGGCCGCGCTTTCCGGGCGGCGCGTGCTCGGCGGACAGCAGGACGGCGCCGCCCCACTCGCCGCCGATGCCGATGCCCTGGCACAGCCGCAGGAACACCAGCAGGGCGGGGGCCCAGACGCCCCACTCCCGGTATCCGGGCAGCAGCCCGACGGCGGCCGTGGACAGGCCCATGAGGAGGAGGGAGGCGACCAGGGTGGCCTTGCGGCCCACCCGGTCGCCGAAGTGGCCGAAGAGCACAGCCCCGAGGGGGCGGGCGAGGAAGGCCACGGCGAAGGTGGACATCGAGGCGAGGGTGCCGTTGACGGGGGAGAGGTTGGGAAAGAACGCGTCGTTCAGCACGAGGGCGGCGGCGGTGCCGTAGAGGAAGAAGTCGTAGAACTCGATCGCCGTGCCGACGAAGCCGGCCGTCGCCACCCGTCGCATGCCGCGCGGATCGGCCGACGCCGACGCCGGGTCCGGTACGGCCTTCGCCGCCGTGTCCTCGCCTGCCACCGTGCCGCCTTCCCTGCGTGCCGCGCCCTCCGCGTCATTGCACCGCATCGCGGGGTCCGCCTCCGGCGGATGCCGGGTCAATGGCGAAAACACGCCCTCGCGCGAACCGTTCAGACGAAGAGCAGGGCCGTCGCCGTGGCCGCTCCGAGGGCCGCTCCGGCGACGGTCTGCCCGACGGTGTGGTACGCGAGCGCGACGCGGGACCAGCAGACGGCGACGGCGAGGGGGCAGGCGAGCAGCCACCAGGGGGAGTGCACGGCGGACAGCAGTGTGACGACGGCCGAGGCGACGGCCGAGTCCACCGAGATCTTCCACAGGGTGTTGACGGCGAGGAGCCCGACGGTCATCACCCAGAGCCCGAGCATCGAGGCGAGGATGCCCGCCGGGGCCCGTCCGGCGACCATCACGGCGGAGCCTGCGCCGATCGAGCCGAGGATGACGAAGAAGATCGGCGCGCGCTGGGTGCGGTCGACGACATGCCGGTCGCCCCAGGCGCCTCGGCCGCGCTCCCACTCGATGTAGCCGGCGGGGATGAGCCCTGCGCACAGTGCGCCGAGCAAGCCCCAGGCCAGGCCTGTCCAGTCCCCGGCGGCGGCGAGGCCGATGCCGAGCATGCCGGCGAGGAGGACGTTGCGGGGCTGGAGGACGTCGGTGACGCGGCGGGCGGCCTTGGCGGCGCCCGTCTCGGCTGCGGTCCCGCTCATGGGGTCGCCCCGGCCGGGTCCGCGGCCGCCGGCCGGCGCGCCTCGGCGAGCACGTGCCGCGCCTGCCGCTCGTCGATGGTGCGGCCGCGCGCCGCCTCCATGTTCGCCACCGGGCCCTCGGCGCCGAAGGGGGCGGGGACGGGCGGGCCGGCGAGTCCGGCCTCGCACTCTTTCCGCAGTTCGCGCATGGACATGGGGCCTCGTGATCGTCGTCACGCGTACGGGTGACATGCGATCGGCGAGTTTACTGTCCCCCGCGTGCCGGCTCCTTCCCGTGCCGCTCTCCCGCCTGCTTCTCCTTGGTCTCCTCCAGGAGGGCCAGGGCGAACTGCAGCAGCTCGGGCGGCAGCCCGTCCTCCTCCAGCCCCCGCTCGGCCACGCCGCTGATCTCCCCCGTGCGCCGCCTGGCCAGGAACTGCAGTCCGGCGACGACGTCGTCGACGACCTCGGACTCCTCCTTGAAGAACCGCCAGTCCACCCCGAAGCCCAGCCCCAGCGCCTTGAGGATGTCCTCCGAGGGGTGGGTGACCTTCCCGGCGAGGATGTTGGAGAAGTAGCTGTGCGAGAGCGAACCGCCCCGCTGTCTGACCAGCTCGGCGAAGGCCCGCCCCGAGACCTTCTCGCCGGGGAAGGTCTTCTCCACCATGTACTCGACCTTCTGCTGCAGCGTCTTCAGTTCGGGTGTTCGCGACGCTCCGTTGCCGTCCATCCGGATCCCCCAACGTTCACATCGGCCCGCGGTCAACGGGCGTGTACGTATCCAACCCTGTCACGGACGCCGTGGCGTGCGCGAGGGAGTGGGTCGGCCCGTTGCAGGGGGGCGGGCCGGGCTTGCGTAAACACTCTACGCCACTGTTAACTCGAAAAAACACGGGCAGGGGGCCACGAGGGGAGTCCCTTGTCCGTGCCTGCCGTCCTGCCCGCCGCCGGGGCGCTGCCCGGGCGCGGCCGTCGTCCGGTGCCGGCCGTATGCGACGCGACTGCAAACCCGCGCAAAGGTGTAGCCCTTCGCGACGGGGGATACGCGAAGGGCTACACGGCCATTATGACACCTTGTCAATGCCCGGGTGCACCGGGGGTGTCAGGTCAGAAGACGGACCAGCCCGTCATGGTCGTGAACGCGTCCAGGGCGTGGACGGCGGCGAGGGAGTTGCCCGCGGGGTCCAGGGCCGGGCTCCAGGCGCACAGGGTGCCGCGGCCCGGGATGACGGCGAGGATGCCGCCGCCCACGCCGCTCTTGCCGGGCAGCCCGACCCGGTAGGCGAACTCGCCCGCCGCGTCGTACATGCCGCAGGTCAGCAGCACCGCGTTGATCCGCTTGGCGTCGCTGCGCGGCAGCAGCCGGGCGCCGTCGGAGCGCAGGCCGTGGCGGGCCAGGAAGCCGCCGGCCAGGGCGAGGTCGCGGCAGCTCGCGGCGATGGAGCAGTGCGCGTAGTAGTGGTCGAGGACGGTCTCGACCGGGTTCTCCAGATTGCCGTAGCTGGCCAGGAAGTGGGCGAGCGCGGCGTTGCGGTGGCCGTGCAGGGCCTCGGAGGCGGCGACCCGGGCGTCGGTGTCGAGGTGCCGGTTGCCCGACTCGGTGCGCAGGAACCCCCGTACGGCCCCGGCGGCGTCCCCCGTCAGGGTGTGCAGCCGGTCGGTGACGACGACCGCGCCCGCGTTGATGAAGGGGTTGCGCGGGATGCCGTGCTCGGTCTCCAGCTGCACCAGCGAGTTGAACCGGTTGCCGGAGGGCTCGCGGCCCACGCGCTTCCACAGCTCGTCGCCGTGCGGGCCGTGGCTGAGCGTGAGCGCGAGTGTGAAGAGCTTGGACACGCTCTGGATGGAGAACGGCTGCTCCCAGTCGCCGACCCCGTACACCTCGCCGTCCACGGTCGCCAGCGCCATGCCGAAGGCATGCGGATCGACTTCGGTCAGGGCCGGGATGTAGTCGGCGACATTGCCGCGGCCGATCACCGGACGGGCGGATTCCATGGCGTCGTACAGGGTCTGGTGCAGGTTCACGTCGGACATTGTGGCTCCTGCGGGGCGCGGCGGCACACGCCGGGGGGAACGCCCGGCGCGGCCGTCCGCAGCATGCGCGCGCACCGGAGGACGGCGGCATCTGTGGAGCGCGGATCCTGACGGCATGTGCCCCATGTGCTTCCAGGGCACCTGAAAGGTAGGTTTATGCCGATTTCATAGGCCTTTGATGGCCTTCCTGCGGCAGGCTCATCGCTGGGCGGACCCGTGGAGGTTCGCCGACGGCGACAAGGAGAAGCAGCGATGAAGGCGATCAAGACGATGAAGACGCAGCGTGCGAGGCGGGCGATCGGCGCATCCGCCCTCGCTCTCGCCCTGGCGGTGGGCGGCGGCTGGGCCGCCCAGGCGGAGACGGGCACGGCAGCCGCGTCCCAGGAGAAACGAGACACGGCCGGGCCGGCCGCCGGCGCGGTGCCGGGCTACGAGGTGGTGCGGCTGCCCAACGCCAATGTCCCCAACTTCCAGCGGCGAACCGTCTACTGCCCGGCGGGGAAGGTGGTCCTCGGCGGCGGTGCCGAGGCGCGGGGCAATGACGCGATCCTGGTCGGCAGCTTCCCCACGGACGACAACAGGGGCTGGATCGGCCTCGGCCGACAGAACGCGTACTCGTCGGTGGGCATCAGTGTGTTCGCCATCTGCGCGAACTCCTGATCACCATCCGACCGCGTCGTAGGTGAGTGATGGGGAGGGGCTGTCCGGCCGGAGGCCGGGCGGCCCCTTCGCCGTTGACACCCCCGACTGGTACGGCGACGTCCTCGCCCACCCCATGGTGCGGGTGGAGCTCGACGGCGAGACGTTCGCCGCGGTCGCCGTGCCGGACGCGCCCGTCGAGCCAGTCTGCCCGCGCCTGCGGAGATCCCCTGGCCGCCTGCCCCGCCCGCGGCTGAGTGACGCCGGGGACGGCTGCGTCGGCGTGTTGAATTGCGCAGGACTGGAGGTTCTCTCATGCGTATAAAGGTCAAGGACTTTGACCATCTGGTGCTCAATGTGCAGGACGTCGAGCGCTCCCTCGGCTTCTACTGCGGGCTGCTGGGTCTGGAGCCGGTACGGGTGGAGGAGTGGCGGGCCGGGGAGGCCCCGTTCCCCTCGGTGCGGGTCACGCCGACCACGATCATCGATCTGGTCGACCGGTCCCGCGGCGAGTCCAATGTGGACCACATCTGCCTGGTCGTCGAGCCGCTGGACTGGGCGGAGGTCATCGACTCGGGGGAGTTCACGGTGCTGGAGGGCCCGGTGGGGCGTTTCGGGGCACGTGGCGAGGCCCAGTCCGTCTATGTGCGGGACCCGGACGGCAACGCCGTGGAGCTGCGCTGGTACCCGCAGGACGCCGAAGGGGGCTCCTGACGACCGCGGGCCGGCCGGCGCGTCCGTGAGAGACGCCGGCCGGCGTCTCCCGCCGCCGCGGCCGTCGAGGCGGCCGCGGCGGCCGCGGTCACCCCGCCACGAACTGGGTCAGGATCGCCTGCACCTCGTAGATGTCCACACCCTTGGTGAACGTCTTCTGGACCGGTGTGGCGCTGCCCGACAGCCAGATCTTCAGCTCGGCGTCGAGGTCGAAGGTGCCCGCCGTCTCCACCGCGAAGTGCGTGATGCTGCGGTACGGAATCGAGTGGTACTCCACCTTCTTGCCGGTGATCCCCTGCTTGTCGACCAGGATCAGGCGGCGGTCGGTGAACAGGATGGTGTCCCGTATCAGCAGGTAGGCGGCGTGGATCTGCTCCCCCTGCCCCAGCAGCCGGGCGTACTCCTGCTGCGCCGATCCCGGGTCGATCGCGTGCGCGTTGCCGAACAGCGCCATGTCAGCCCCCATGTGGTGTCGGATGTCGTCGTGCATCGCACGATTCAGCGCACTGTATACGGACGCGATGCACGGAGCTCAGGGTCCGGCGTGCACCAGGCACGCCCACAGGCCGGAGGTCGCCGGACAGTCGGCCCGTATCCCGGCGACCGCCGTGTGCCGGGCCTCGGCGGCCCGCAGATGTCCGACGCCCTCGTCGAGAGCGGTCGGATCCGTCAGATGCTCCGGCTGCAGCAGCCGGTCGGCGCGGGCCGCACCGCCGCCGCGGGACGGCGCCGGGGGCGGTCCCGCCGCCTTCAGTCCGCCTTCACCGCGACGAGCAGTGCATAGCCCAGCGTGCCGGAGGCCACGGCGGCGCGGGCCGCGGCGAGGACGGCCGGGGCGGCGTCGAGGTCGAGGCCCGCGGCGCGGAGCCGGTCCGGGGCGGCCATCCGCAGCAGCGTCAGCCGGGCCTCGATCCGGTCGACCATGCTCAGCAGCGCGTCGTCGTGGCGCTCCGCGGCAGTCGTGCGGAGGCCCGCGCCCGCCAGAAGGCTCTCGTATCCGGCGGGTCCGGTCAGCGTCCGGGCGTCGGCGACGCAGGCGATCCGGGCGGTCAGGCCGGTGAGTTCCGGCGGCAGGCGGTCGGCGTCGGCGGTGACGTCGGTCAGGCCCAGCCGTCCGCCGGGCCGCAGGATCCGTGCGAACTCCGCGGCGGCCCGCGCCTTGTCGGGGAAGGTGCACAGCGCGCATTCGCACACGGCCGCGTCGAACGCCCCGTCGGGGTACGGCAGCCGTTCGGCGTCCCCGGTCGCAAAGCGGACGCTGTCGGCCACCCCGGCCGCGCGGGCCGCTTCTTGTGCCAGTGCGGTGGCGGCGGGGGAGTAGTCGACGCCGTCCACCTCGACGCCGTACGCGTCGGCGAGCAGCAGGGCCGTGGCGCCGCGCCCCGACGCCACGTCGAGCACGCGCTCGCCCGGGGCGACGGCCAGGGCGTCCGCGAGCCGGCGGGTCAGCGCGGCCCCGCCGGGGTGGTAGGCGTCGCCGAGCAGCAGCGGGACGACGTCGGAGGAGTGGTAGGCCGCGGCGCAGCAGGCCTTGAGGGTCTTGTGTCCGTCGTTCACGCGGAGCCGTCCCCCTCGGACGCCGTCGACGGCTTCGGCGTCCTGGAGCCGTACGGGGTGGAGGTCAGCAGGTCCGTGAGGGGCAGCGCGTTGGGCGCGACGGGGGCCACGGGCACGCCGGACAACCGGGAGCGGACCTGTTCCCGGTAGCCGACGGAGTTGTACGCGCAGAACGGGATCAGCCGGCCGTCGGGGGTGATCTCCTCGACGCAGCACTTCATCAGCTGCTTGACGTTGAGCGTGTAGGGGTCCTGGAAGTCCTGCACCACAATCATGAACGCCTTGTCGTCGAGTTCCCTGACGGCCTGGGGCAGATCGATGCCGCAGCTGTCCGGAGCACAGCCGAGGGCCTCGGCCGCGGCCCCTGCGGCGGTCCGCAGCTTCTCCTCGGTGGTCGCCGTGCCCATGAAGGCCGAGGCCGACCACAGCTTCTCCAGGGCCTCGCGGACGGCGGGGTCGGGCAGGACGCGGTTGGTGACGTAGTCGAGGTGGTCCTCGACGTTCAGCAGCCGCGGCACCGGCAGCACGGTCCGGTCGCCCGGTTCCCCGTCGACCAGCAGATAGGTGATGGACCGGCAGGTGGGGAAGCAGCACGGCACAGGGAAGAAGTCGCCCTTGCGGAACCACTCGGGGCGTTGCTCCGTGATCAGGCGGATGACGTCGGGGTTGGTGAGCCGGTTCAGCGGGTCGAAGGGGACATGCCGGCCGGAGTGGGTCACGGGCTGGAAGGCGACCGCGCGGACTGCGGGGTGGTCGATGCCGTACTCGACGATCGCGCCCAGTTCGTGCTCGTTGAGGCCGCGCTCGACGGCGGCGACGAGTGTGACGGTCAGCCCGGCCTCGGCGCAGTTGTCCAGCGCCCGCTGTTTGAGCGTACGCAGATCACGGCCCCGGATCTCCAGATGCGTCCGCTTGTCGAAGCCGTCGAACTGGAGGTAGACGTTCACCGACCGGCCGGGGGCGCGGTTGCGCTCGCCCAGTTCGGCGGCGAACCTCCGGTCGGCCGCCAGCCGGATGCCGTTCGTGTTGAGCGTGACGCTGCGGATGGGGCGCGCCTGGGCGAGGTCGATGAAGTCGAGGATGTTCGGGTGGATCGTGGGCTCTCCGCCGGAGAACATCACGACCTCCGCCTCCCCCTCGGACTCCACGAAGGCGTCCAGCATCCGCTCGCACTGCTCGTGGGTGATCGCGTAGCCGTCCTGCTGATGCCCCGAGTCGGCGAAGCAGATCGGGCAGTCGAGGTTGCAGCCGGTGTTGACCTCGATGATGCCGAGGCAGGCGTGCTGCTTGTGCTCCGGGCACAGCCCGCAGTCGCTGGGGCAGCCGTCCTTCACCTCGGTCTGGAAGGCCAGCGGGATCGTGCCCGGCTTGTTGAACCGTGCGGAGTGCACATACTCCTCGGCGTCCCCGTACACCAGCGCCTCGAACCCGCCGTGCTCGCGGCAGCGTTTCCGCAGATAGACCTTGTTGTCGCGGATGTTGACCTGGGCGTCGACGGGGGTCTTGCAGACCGGGCAGATCGACCGCGTGAACTCCGCGAACACCTCGTCGCGGTCCGTCTTGCGTGGGGCCGGCGGCCTCATGGTGTCCGGTTCATTCATGAATGCACGCTATTCCCGGCGGGAGGCCGGGAGCGGTCGACACGACGCTCAGCGAGGGGCGCGGCGCTCGGCCTCCTCCCTGACCGTCGCCAGCGAGGCGGCGACGGTCGCCTCCCAGCGCGGGGCGACCACGGAGCCCCACCACCGGCCGAGGGCCCACAGGTCCGTGCCCAGCTCCCCCGTATAGAGCAGCCGAGTCCCCCCGTTCTCGGCGAACTCGCTGAGCTCGAAGGACTCCACGACGTACGGCACCGGCCCGCGCACCAGCCGGAAGCCGACCCGTTCGGGGCGGACGAAGTGCACGGTCTCCACGGTCCGCGCCGTCAGCCGTCCGTCGGCGACGGGTGTGAAGTGCGCGGCGAGCACCAGGTCGGCGCCCCGCTCCAGCACTTCGACCTTCTTGCGCATCGCCCGGGTGGGCCGCCCCAGGTACGGCTGCGCGATCACATCGAAGACCACCTCGCGCGGTGCGCGGATGTCCACGCTCAGGGGCCCCAGCGGCCGCAGCCGCCGCCCGGCCCCCACGTCGAGCGGCACGGCCCCGGTCACCAGCCCCGCATACGCGGCTGCGGCCCCCCCGCCGACCGCGGCCCCGACCACCGCCAACCATCCCGTCCGCCCCAGCCGCCACACCATGGTCCGCGCCTCTCTGCTGTGCCCGTGCTGTCCGGTACGACGCTAGGACGGGACGGCCCGCGCGGCGGGTTGCCGCCACGCCGGTCGGCGCGCCGGTCGTACGGCGGCGGGTGTGCCGGCCGCCGACCCGGACGCACCGCGGCCCTGGACGGCCGTCGAGTGCATACCGGCCCCCGCGCTGCCCGACCTGGTCCGCGACGCCGGGCCGCTCCCCGCGTGGACCGCGCCGTCGATCGCGGCGGGCGCCGTGCGGGCGCTGCTCGCCCTGCACGCCGAGGGCGTCATCCACCGGGACGCCAAGCCCGGCGGCCAGCGGCCGCCGGGGCGCGCGGGGTCAGCCGCCGCCGTAGCGCATCTCGCGGGGGCTGACGCCGAAGCGCTGCCGGAACGCGGTGCTCAGGGCGCTGGCGGAGGAAAAACCGGAGGCGTACGCGAGATCGGTGATGGACATTCGGGCGAAGGCGGCGTCGCGCAGCCGGTCGCGGACCATCCGCAGGCGTTCCTCGCGTATCAGCTCCCGTGGCGTGGTGCCCGCCCGCTGGAGGGCCAGCTGCACCTGCCGCAGCGACCAGCCGAGCGCCTCGGCGACCACGGCCCCGGTCAGCTCGGGGTCGGCCGCCCGTTCGCGGACGTAGCGGCGGACCATCGCCTCCACCTCGGCCAGCTGTCCCGGTCCGGACGGCGGCCGGTCGTCGCCGGCCGCGAGCATGCACAGCAGCTCGACGATGCGGTCGGAGACCGCGTTGAACTGGGGGTCGGTGAGACGCTCCCGCTCCTCGTGCAGATCGTTGAGCATCGAACCGACGATCCGTCCCAGCCCCCGCGTCAGATCCAGTCCGGCGGCCAGCGGCGCCTTGAGGTTGAGCGGGCCGTCCACTTCACGGGCGGGGATGGTGAGGATGAACGCCTGAGTGCCGGCGTCCTGGAGGCAGGTGAACGGGGCCCCGAAGGTGACGAGCGCGCCCGTCCCCGCGGTCAGCCGCGCCTCCTCGCCGTCCTGGCGCAGCACGATCTGCCCGCGGAGCGGGACCAGCAGCCGGTAGTCCTCGTCCGGGTCCTGGCGGACCTGGTTCAGGCTGCGCGTGTACTCGATCTCGTCCGAACGGAAACGGACGAGCTGATACGCGGCGGTCCGCTGCCGGACGGTCTCGCCGCTGAAGTCGCCGGGGCGCGCATACCGGTAGTCCATCAGGGACTGGTACGAGGCGATGTGCTCCCGCCAGAACTCCGCACGATGCGGCGGGGCCACCTCGACCGTCGACGACGACTCCACGCTGTACGTGCTCGCGGGCACAGAGAATCCCTCCGCCGCCGTTCCGCTTCCCGTGCCACTGCCGTGTAATTTTCAACCAACCTGCAGGTAGTGGCGGTTATGGGCGCGCAGCGTAGTACAGCCGCCCGATTCTCCATAGATTCCGTGACGCCGTCGCGGAGGCTCGTGTGCGCCCGGCGGCAACTCTCCTGCGTACGGCGGAAAGTGCGGGCGGCGGTCCCTGGTCTACCGTCGGCCGCCCGTCACCACTCATTTGCGTGTTCGGCCGGTCACTCGCGCGCTTCACGCACATCCCATAGGCACCACAGCACACGCATCGCACGCACCACAGCACACGCATCGCACGCCTGCCACGAGGACCCCATGACTCAACAGATGCCGGAGGCGGTGTTCTGGTGCCTGGCCCTGGGCCTGCTCGCCGTCACCGTCCTGCTCGTGCGCCAGCGCGGGATCACCGCGCTTGTGCGCCGGCGGAACGCCGAACTGGCGGACGGCCTGCGGGCCAGGGACGAGGAGGTGCGGCATCTCGCGTCCGTCCGGCTGCCCGCCCTGGAGGGCGGCGCGGGCGGCGGCGCGGGCGCCCCGGGCGCGGCGGAGCAGGCCGTCCCGGGCGTCGGTCTGCTCGACCCCCGGCTGGCCGGCACCGGCTTCGCCAAGAGCGTCGACGAGGTGCTGGACCGGTTCGCCGGGGCCGTGGAGCAGGCGCAGGCCCGCGCGGACGCCGCCGCCAAGGCCGCGCTCAAGACGTCGATGCGCGCCGTCCAGGCCCTGGCGAACGAACAGCAGGTCGCCATCTCGCAGATGCAGGACCGCCATGACCACCCCGGTGTGCTGCGCGACCTGCTGGAGATCGACCATGCGAACGCCCAGTTCGGGCGGCGCGCCCAGGCCATCGCCGTACTGTGCGGGTCCTGGCCCGGACGGCAGCGCGCCGCCTCCGCGCTGACCGACGTGGTACGGGGCGCGACCTCCCGCATCCGCGACTACCGGCGGGTCGAGGTGCACGGGCACGTCGACATCGCCGTGGAGAGCCGGGCGGTTGAGCCCGCGGTGCTCGCCGTCGCCGAACTGCTCGACAACGCCGCGCGCCACTCCCAGCCCAACACCAAGGTCGAGGTCAATCTGCGCGCGGTGCACAACGGCGCCTGCATCGTCATCGACGACGCGGGCGTCGGCATGGACGGACAGGCGGCCGACCGGGCGTCGGTGCTGCTGTCCGGCGGACAGAGCGTGGACGTCACCCGGCTCGACGATCCGCCGCAGTTCGGCTTCGCCGTCATCGGAGCGCTCGCCGCCCGCTACGGCTTCGGCGTCACGGCCGACACCCGCTCCCCGTACGGAGGCGTGCGCGCCGTGGTGTTCCTCCCGTCCTCCCTGCTGACCCATGTGACGGAGGAGCCGGAACCCGCGCCGGCGGAGCCCGACCATGCTGCGACGCCGCAGTCCGCACCTCCGCCGGAGCCGCAGCCCGCGGGGGCGTCCGCCACGGAGTCCGCGGGGGCGTCCGCCACGGAGTCCGCGCCGCCGTCCCGGGACGCCGCCCACGCGCCGCAGGACGCGGCCGCCGGCGACACCACGGCCGGCGGGCTGCCCAAGCGCCGCCGCCGCGCCCCGCAGCAGTCGCGCTCCGCGCCGCCCGCGGAGCTGCCGACGGCCGACGAGGCAAGCCGGACCGCCGAGGAAACCGCCGTGCGCATGGGCGCGTTCGCGCGCGGCACCCGCTCCGGCCGCGACGCCCGCCTTGACGGCCATGACGAAGGGAAGACACAGGGATGACCGAGTCCACTGCCAACGAACTGGGCTGGATGCTCGACGAGGTCCTCAGAGTGCCGCACGCACGGCACGCGATCCTGCTCTCGGCCGACGGCATGCTGCGCGCCCACTCCGCCGACATCGACCGCGACGACGCGGAGCGGCTGGCCGCCGGGCTCTCCGGGGTGCAGTCGATCAGCCGCAGCACGGCCGAGTTCTGCGACCGCCCCGACACCCCCTGGCGGCAGACGCTGATCGAGTTCGCGCACGGCTATGTGTTTCTGGTGGCCGCCGGCACGGGCGCGTACCTCGCCGTCTCCACCAGCGACCGCGTGGACATGGAGGCAGTCACCTACCGCATGCACAAGCTGGTCGACCGGCTCGGCCGCGAACTGACCAGTCCGGCCCGGCAGGACGCCGGCGGACAGCGGACCGGCAGCCCGGCATGACCCCGGGCAGCCGGCGCCGCCGCCCGGACCGAGGGCTGGTGCGGCCGTACGTGGTCACCGAGGGCCGCGCCTGCCCGACCCGCAACACCCTGGACCTGGTCACCCTGCTGATCGCCGCCGACGATCTGCCCCTGACCGGGCTGAACCCCGAGAAACGCAGGCTGATGGAGCTGTGCCGGCCCGGAGCGCTCTCGGTCGCCGAGGTGGCCGGGCATCTGTCGCTGCCGGTCAGCGTCGTCAAGGTGCTGATCGCCGATCTGATGGACAGCGGCCACATCGTCACCCGGGCTGCGATCCCTTCCGCCCAGCCGTCCGACGCCCGAATCCTCCAGGAGGTGCTCGATGGGCTCCGCTCCCTCCTCTGACCGCGGCGCCGTCGGTCACGCCGCCTCCGGCCACCACAGCGGCGTCCATGTCGGGCCGGGTGTGCGCACCGCGGCCAAGCTCCTGGTCGTCGGGCACTTCGCGGTGGGCAAGACCACCTTCGTCGGCGCGCTGTCCGAGATCCGGCCCCTGCACACCGAGGAGCTGATGACACAGGCCGGCGCGCTGGTCGACGATCTGGCAGGCGTCTCCGGCAAGACGACCACCACCGTCGCCATGGACTTCGGCCGACTCACCCTCAGCGACAGCCTGGTGCTGTATCTCTTCGGCGCGCCCGGACAGCACCGCTTCACCCGGCTGTGGCAGGACATGACCCGAGGAGCGCTCGGTGCGCTCGTCCTCGCCGACACCCGCCGGCTGAGCAGTTCCTTCGACGTCATGGGCGTACTGGAGGAACTGGCCATCCCCTACGCGGTCGCCGTCAACGAGTTCCCCGGCGCGCCCGCCCACACCCTCGACGAGATCCGCGAGGCCCTCGACCTGCTTGACGAAACCCCTCTCGTGCGGTGCGACGCACGCGACCGGGCCTCCTCCGCCCGCGCGCTGATCGAGCTCGTCGAGTATCTGCAGTCCCGCACCGGCCATGCCCGCCCTCTGGAGCAAGCGTGAACGCACCCCTTCCCACGCCCGAACACTCCTCACCCGGCTGCCCCGTGCACGCCGGAGACGGTTCCCCGCACGAGCCCCTCTACGGCCCCGCCTTCGCGGCCGACCCGGCCGCCGTCTACCGCAGGCTGCGCACGGCCGGGCCGACCGCGCCGGTCGAACTGGCCCCCGGCGTCCGCGCCACGCTCGTCACCGGCTACGACGCCGCCCTGCATGTGCTGCGCACCACGGAGACGTTCTCCAAGGACTCGCGCCGCTGGCGCGACCTCGCCGACGGCACCGTACCGCCGGACAGCCCGGTGGTGCCGATGATGGCGTACCGGCCGAACGCCCTCCTCACGGACGGCCGGGAGCACCGTCGGCTGCGCGAGGCCATCACCGACAGCCTGGGGCGAGTGGAGCCCAGCGCCCTGCGCGGCCATGTCGAGCAGACCGCCGACACGCTCATCGACCGGTTCGCGGCGCACGGAAGCGCGGATCTGCTTGCCGCGTACGCACAGCCCCTGCCGCTGCTGGTGTTCAACCGGCTCTTCGGCTGCCCGCCTGACATCGGGGACCGGCTCGTCGAGGGCATGTCGGGGATCTTCGACGGCGTGGACGCGGAGAAGGCGAACGAACTGCTCACCCGGACCGTGACGGAGCTCGTCGGCCTCAAACGCGGCCGGCCCGCACAGGATGTGACGTCCTGGCTGATCGCCCACCCCGCGGGGCTCTCTGACGAGGAACTCGTCCACACCCTCGTCCTGCTCATGGGCGCGGGCACCGAGCCCCAGCAGAACCTGATAGCCAACAGCCTGCGGCTGCTGCTCTCCGACGAACGCTTCGCCGGCAGCCTGTCCGGCGGCAGCCTGCCGGTGGACGACTCGCTCGACGAGGTGCTGTGGACGGACCCGCCCATGGCCAACTACGCCGTGCACTTCCCCGTCCACGACGTCCGGTACGAAGGTGCGCTGCTGCGCGAAGGCGAGCCGCTGGTCATCAGCTTCGCCGCGGCGAACACCGACCCCGCGCTGACCGCGGAGCGCCGCGCGGGCAACCGCGCCCATCTGGCGTGGAGCGCGGGGCCGCACGCCTGTCCCGCGCAGGGACCGGCCCGGCTGATCGCCTCCGTGGCGGTCGAGAAGCTGCTGGACCGGCTGCCCGATGTGGAGCTGGCCGTGGCCGCCGGAGAACTGTCCTGGCGGCCCGGGCCGTTCCACCGCGCGCTCGCCGCGCTGCCCGTGCGCTTCCCGCCTGCCGCGAGCGTCCTCGGGGGCACGCCCGAGCGGCAGCCCGACGGGCAGCCGCGGCAGACGGCCGCGCGGCCCCGCCCCGTGCCGCCCTGGGCGCACCAGCCCGCCGCCGCGGGGCCGGGCAGGGCACGGCGCCTGTGGTCCGGGCTGCGGAGCTGGTGGCGGGGCGGTGAGTGAGCCCGGTCAGCCGAGCCGTACGGGCAGGTCGCGGTGCCCGTTGGAGATGAACGAGTCCACGGGGCGCAGCTCTTCGGGCGGGACGGCCAGGGTCAGCCCGGGGAACCGCTCGAAGAGCGCGGGGAGCGCGATGCGGGCCTCCAGCCGGCCAAGGGACGCACCCAGGCAGAAGTGGACGCCGTGGCCAAAGGCCAGATGCTCCTTGTCCGGGCGGGTGACGTCGAAGCGGTCGGCGTCCTTGCCGTGGCGTTCGGGACAGCGCCCGGCGGCGGCGTACGCGGCGAGGATCGCCTCCCCCTTGCGGATCACCGCGGCGCCGGGCACCTCGATGTCCTCCACCGCGTAGCGCAGCGGCAGACTGGCGACCGGCGCGTCATGGCGCAGGCTCTCCTCGACGACGTCGTCCCAGGAGGCGTGGCCCTTGCGCACCTGTGCGAGCTGTTCGGGATGGGTGAGCAGGGCGTGGATGGCGTTGTCGATCAGATTGACCGTCGTCTCGTGCCCTGCGCCGATCATCAGGACCAGGGTGCCGAGCAGCTCCTGCTCGCTGAGCCGGGACTCGCCCCCGTCGTCGCGGGCGGCGATCAGCCCGCTGGTCATGTCGTCGGCGGGCGACTCCCGCTTGGCGGCGACGAGTTCGCCCATGACGGCGTAGAGCCGGGCGTAGGTCGCGGTGACCTCCTCCGGATCGGCGGAGGTGTGGAAGATGCTGTCCACGACGGCGCGCAGCTCGTCCCGTTTGCCTTCGGGCAGCCCGAACAGCTCGCTGATCACCTGGATCGGCAGCGGATAGGCGTACATCTCCCGCAGATCCACCACGCCGCCGTCCCGCCCCTCCTCGGCGATGCGGTCCAGCAGGCCGGCGGTGATCTCCTCGATGCGCGGCCGCAGCGCGGCGGTGCGGCGCGCGGTGAACGCCTTGGCGACCAGGGTGCGCAGCCGGGTGTGCTCCTCGCCGTAGGCGGTGAACATGTTCTCCACCGCCACCCAGGTGAACAGCGGCCACTCGGGGGAGATCTCGCCGTCGATCCACGCCGGCCAGTGGCGGCGCGGGTCCTTGGAGACCCGCGGATCGGTGAGCAGCTCCTTCAGCAGCGCGGGGGAGCTGACCGCCCACGCCTCGACCCCGCCGGGGAGTTCGACGCGTGTGAGCGGCCCGCGGGCCCGTATGCGGGCGGCCTCCTCGTGGATGTCGCGTCCGGTCGGGTCCATCACCACACGGGACGGTTCTGCCATGCCGGCCTCCCTGGCCTTCGCTCCGACGAACTCCCTCAGTGACTCGAACGCTACTTCGCGGCAACGGGCCGTATCGAGACCGCCTCCGGACGGTGTTCGCGGCGGCGCAACATCCGTACGCGTACGGGCAGGTGGGCTCCGGCCGCGTCACAGCGCGTCCACGGCGCTGACCTTCCAGCCGTCCGGGGTGCTGACCAGCGTCACCCGCACGCGGTTGAGGTCGAGACGGGGCGTGGAGAGCCGGGTGCTGGTGGTGACCTGATTGACGAAGAGCAGCACCACCGCCTTGTCCGGTGTGGCCGACACCACCGAGGCCGCGGAGGCGTCGTCGCCGTTCGGGGGCTTGGCGACGGTGGCCTTGACGGTGCCCCGGTACTTCGTGGCTGTGGGGGTGACGACGGTCTTCGTGGTCTTGCCGTACTGGTCGAGGAAGTCGCCGGTGAGATGGCGGCGGGCCGCTGCGAAGTCGCGGTCCAGGTGGCGGTGGTCGTACGACAGGATCACTGGGGCCGCCTTGCGGGCGGCGGCCAGCGCGGACGTACGGGCCTGGGCGGTGCGTTCGGACTGGCGGTACTGCCAGGCGAGTACGGCGCCGGCGGTCAGGGCCAGCACGACCAGCAGCGCCAGTGCGCCGCTGAGGACCGCGCGCCGTCGGCCGGGGCGCGTTGCGGCCGCGGCCGTAACGCCGGTCAGGGTCTCGGCCCGGGCAGCCGCTGCGGTGCCGGTGTCGGTGTCGGCGTCGGTCCCGGCGTCGGCTCCGCTGATGGCCTCGGGGCCGGCCGCGAGAGCCACCCCGGACCCCGGCTCATCGGTGCGCTGGGCGCGTTCGGACCGCTTGGCTGCGGCGCGCGCGGCCGCCGCCACGCGGACGGATCGGTTCGCCATGGTGTGTCTCCTCAAGGGCGGGCTCAGGGCGGGGCAGGTCAGCCGACGAAGGCGACGTCGGACGTCAGCCACCGTCCGTCCTCAAGGACGAGGTCGAGCTGAAGGCGGTAGTTGCGGGCGGCGCCCTCGGGGGTGGCGACATTGGCGACCTTGCTGTCCGCCGCCACCAGGACGCGGGCGGACCGTTCGTCCGCCCGGACGATGCCCGCGTCGAGGATGCGGCCCTCGGAGACCGACTGGTTCTCGGCGACGAGCTTCGTCAGCTGTTCCGTCTGCGCCGAGAACTGCTTCTTGAAGTCTCCGGTCGCGCCGCTCAGGACGTTCTTGCTGTCCCGGTCGTAGTGCCGGTAGTCGAGCGAGGTGAAGTTGAGCGCCGACTGCCGGGCCGCGGCCAGGATGTCCTGGTGCCGCTGGTCCGTCGTCCGGCGCTCGTACACCTGGACGCCGAGCCATCCGGACGCGGCCGTCAGCGCGACGGCCAGGACGGCGAGCGCCGCGGTGACCGCCGGGCGCAGCAGGATGCGGCGGACGCGGGTTATGCCATGGGACCGACGAGCAGCCATTGCCAGGAGTCCTTTCCGAATGTGCTCTGTGCACCGCCTGTGGAGCCGATCTGGACGGGCTGACGGCCGACCCCGCCCATCTGGCCTGCGCCCCCCGAGCCGCCCGGAGCGGCCCCCGCGCGGGGGGCGTTCTGGGCACCGCGCACGGAGGTGTCGCTGCCGCGCGGCTCGGTGCAGCGGGCGTCCGTGTTGGCCGGGCGGTCGGACGTGTCGGCGGGGTCGCGCCACTGAGTTCCGTACCCCTGACGGCACGGCGGCGGATCGTCGGCGTTCACGACCATGCCGAAGTGGGTGGTGCCGTCGCCCGGCAGCACCGTGTAGCTGCCCGCGACCACCACCGGGAAGGTGACCAGCATCTGTTCGACGCCGGGCAGTCGGGCGAGGGTGATCTGACCGCCGCTGATCAGATTGCCCAGCAGTACCGGGAGGTGCGGGCGGTTGGCCGTCAGCAGCTCGTTCACCTCGTGTGCGGCCGACGCGCCGTTGCCCATCAGCGCCCGGATGTCTCCGTCGCTCGATTTGAGCTGTGCCGTGAGGGCTGCAAGATCGCGTGAGAAGCCCTTGATGGCCGACTCCTGGTCCGTCTGGGTCTTCAGCACCTTCCGTGAGTCCTCGATCAGCGCGATGGTCTCCGGGAGGGCGTCGGACGCCGACTGCACGAGGGCATTGCCCGAGTCGACCAGCCGGGTCAGATGGGGTCCGGTGCCGGAGAAGGCCCTGCCCAGCTCGTCGACCGTGATCCGCAGATCCTGCCTGTCCACCGACTGCACCAGCCGGTCCAGACTGAGGATCAGCTCCGTGGCGGGCGTGGGCACCCGTGTATTGCGGCGCGGCACCGTGCTGCCGTCCCGCAGATACGGGCCGTCGTCGGAGCGCGGCTGGAGATCCACATACTGCTCGCCGACCGCCGAACGGTTCGCGACCACCGCGAGGCTGTCGGCCGGGATCTCGGGGGAGTCCTTCAGCCGCAGTTCCACCGAGACGCCCCCGGAGCCGCTCAGTCGCAGTTCGCCCACCCGGCCCACGGGCACCCCGCGGTAGGTGACCTCCGCGCCGGTGTAGATGCCGCCGGAGTCGGCGAACTCGGCCCGTACGGTGTAGCCGCGGCCCAGCAGCCGGTCGGCGAGCCCGGTGTACTCGGCGGCTACATGGGATACGCCGAGGGCGGTGACGAGGGCGAAGGCGAGCAGCTGCGCTCTGACCGTGCGGGTGATCACGGCAGCAGTCCCTTCAGCAGAAGCCCGGCGAGGGCGGTGTCGATGCCCGGCGGGTAGCGGCCGTCGGCGGCGTATGTGCTCTGGTACGAGGCGTGGTGGGCCGAGGGGCAGAACGGCAGGCAGGTCAGGTCGGCGTCTCCCTCACCTGCACCGTCTCCGTTTCCGTCCCCGCCGCCGGGCAGGTCCGGGGCGCTCGGCTCGTCCGGCGTGCCCGGCGGCTGCGGGGCCTGCGGCAGCTCGGGGGACTCGGGCAGACCGGGCAGACCGGGCAGCTCAGGTCCTTCAGGGACCTCGGGCAGTTCGGGGGTGGGCGCGGCCGGGTCACCGGGCTGCGGCGGTGCCTCGCCCTCCCCGGCCAGATTGCCGTAGAGGCTGCGCAGGTCCAGATCGGCGGTGACCTTGAGATTGACATAGTCGCCCTTGATCGCGTCCACCACATTCCGCGGGAACGGATAGGTCGTCAGCAGCTCCAGGGCGTTGGGGAGATCCGCGCCCGCCTTGTTGAGCTGCTTCAGGATCGGCTGGAGCGCCCGCAGATTGGCGATCACGTCGTCCCGGGACGCGTTGACGACCCTGGTGCCCGTGACGCCCAGCTCCGACAGGGACCGGAGCATGGCGGTGAGCTTGGGGCGCTGGTCGGCGAGCACCTTGAGCGCGGGCGGCATGGCCGTGACAGCCTGCCCGATCGTCTTCTTCTCCTTGGCGAGCGTGGCGGACAGCTTGTCGATGCCCTCCAGCGCGCGGACGATCTCCTTCTTCTGGGCGTCCAGGCCGCCGAGGAAGGTCTTCAGCTCAAAGAGCAGGGACTTGACCCGGTCCTCGCGGCCGTCGAGCGCCTTGTTCAGCTCTGTCGTCACCGTCTTGAGCTGGGCCACTCCGCCGCCGTTGAGCAGCGCCGACAGCGCGGAGAGGACCTCCTCGATCTCGGGGTTGCGCCCGCTGCGGGCGAGCGGAATCCGGTCGCCGTCGGACAGCCGGCCGACCGGCTCCGCCCCGCCGCCCTCAGGCGGCGGCGACAGCGCCACATACTTCTCACCGAGCATGCTGGTCTGCCGGATCTCGGCGAGCGCATTGGCCGGCAGCCGGACCGAGTCGGCGATCCGCAGCCGTACGCGTGCGTGCCAGCCGTCCAGCTCCACCTTCTCGACGGCCCCGACGGTGACGTTGTTGACCTTCACCGTGGACTGCGGGACGAGATCGAGGACATCGCGGAACTCGACCGTGACCCGGTAGCTGCGGCCGTCCGCCGCCGCGCCGCCGGGCAGCGGCACATCGTGCAGGCCGTGGAACTCGCAGCCGGTCAGCAGCAGTGAGCCGGCGGCGGCCCACAAGACCGTCGTGCGCGGTGTTCTCGTACGCCGTGCCTTCATACGTTGCGGCCCTCCAGGATCCCGCCGAGCGTCTTGTCGGTCGCGCCCTGCCCCGCCGATGACGCGGGCAGCGCCGGCAACGAGTCGAACAGCTCCTTCAGGTCCGCGCAGTCGGCGCCGCCGCCCCCGCCCGTCTCCCCGCCCGCCTCACCGGCCGTCTTGAGCAGGGAGCACAGCAGCGACGCCGGGTCCTGCGGTTCGTCCGGGTTGCTCCGGGTGTCCAGCGTTCCGGCGGAGGGGTTGTAGGCGTTCTGCAGATTGGACAGGCCGGCGGGCGCGACATCGAGGAACTCCTCAAGTGCGGCCCGTTGGCTGACCAGAACGCGGGTCACCTTGCTCAGACCCTTCACATCGGCGGTCAGGTCCTTCTTGTTCTGTTTCACGAACTCCGACACATCGGCGAGCGCGGCCGCCAGATGGGAGATGGCGGCGGCGAGGTCCTTGCGCTCCCCGGCCAGCTGCTCGGCCACCTTGGCCAGGTTGCCGTTGAACGACCGGACATGAGTGTCATCGGCCGCCAGCGTGGCGGTGAACAGCTGGAGGTTCCGCACGGTCCCGAACAGGTCCTGCCGACCGTCGGCGAGCGTGGTGACGGCCTGGGAGAGGTCCTTGACCGTCTGGTGCAGCTGATCCCCCTGGCCCTGGAGGTTGTCCGCGCTGACGGCCAGCAGCCGGGACAGCGCCCCGTCCTCGTTGGCGCCCCGCGGCCCCAGCGCGTTCGCCGTCGTACGGAGCCCGTCGAAGACCCGGTCCAGCTCGACCGGCACGGCCGTGCGGTCCAGCGGGATGACGTCGCCGCTGCGCATCGCCGGACCGCCGCGGTGGACGGGCAGCAACTGCACATAGCGGTCGCTGACGACGGAGGAGTTGACGATGGCCGCGCGCGCGTCCGGCGGCACCTTGTGCTCGGCCGTGTACTCCAGCTCGACCCGCACCCGGCCGCCCTCCGGAGTGATCTCCTTGACCTCGCCGATCCGTACGCCGAGCACCCGCACATCGGAGCCCGGATAGATGCCGACCGTACGGGGGAAGTACGCGGTCACCGTGACCGTCGGCGACTGCGGCAGCAGCCATACGACGCCGAGGGCCGCGACGCAGACCGCGAGGGCGACGGCGAGCGCGATGCGGAGGCGTCGCGTGAATGTGAACTGTGGAAGCTTCATCGGGAGTCTCCCGTTCGCGGGACCACCGGCGTGGGGGTGACCATGTTCTGGATATAGCTGTCGAACCAGCGGCCGTTGCCCAGGGTGTTGGTGAAGACCCGGGCGTACGGCGCCAGCAGCTTGACGCTGCGGTCGAGACTGGCCTGGTTGCGCTCCAGCATCCGCACCACGGTGTTCAGCCGCTTCAGCGCGGGCCCGATCGCCTGGCGGTTGTCCTTGACGAGCCCGGAGAGCTGAACGCTGAGCGCGACCGAGCTTTTCAGCAGCGCGTGAATGGCCTCGCGCCTGGCGTGGATCTCCGCCAGCAGCTTGTCGCCGTCCTTGACCAGCCTGCTGAACTCCTTGCGCCGCTCGGCGAGCACGCCGGTGACGCCGTCCGCGTGGTCGAGGAGCGTCCGCAGGGCTTCGTCGCGGGAGGCCACGGTGCGGGAGAGCTTCGACAGTCCCTGGATGGAGGCCCTCACCTCGTCGGGCGCGTCCTCGAAGGTCGTGGAGAGCGTGTCCAGCGCGGCGGCCAGCCGCTCCTTGTCGATCTGCTCGGTCGTCACAGTGAGGTCGCTGAACGCCTCCACCACGTCATACGCCGGTACGGTGCGCTTCAGCGGGATCTCGCCGCCCGGCTTCAGCCGCCCCTTGCCCTTGGGCGCCAGCGCCAGATACTTCGCGCCCAGGATCGTCTTGACACGGATCGACGCCCCGGTGCGGGACCCCAGCTTCCGGTCCTCGTCGTCGATCCGGAAGGTCACCTTGACATGGCCGTCGTCCAGGCCGACTCCCTCCACCTTGCCGACCTTGACGCCGGCGATCCGCACCTCGTCGCCGGGCCCCAGCCCGCCGGCCTCGGAGAAGGCGGCGCTGTAGGTCTGCCCGCCGCCGATCAGCGGCAGGCTCTCGACATGGAACGCGGCCGTGATCAGCAGCGTGACGGCGGTGAGCCCTGCCGCGCCGATCACCACGGGGTTGCGGTCTCGGAAGGGGATCAACCGGCACACCTCGCCCTGTCCACATGGAGTTCATGAGTGATGACCTCGTCCGTTCCCGGCAGCACGATCCGGCCGTCGAAGTCGCAGAGATAGAAGTTGAACCAGGAGCCGTACGACGCCGTGCCGGTCAGCTCGTTCAGCTTGCCGGGCAGTCGTTTCAGCACGCCCTCCACGGTCTTCTCGTGGTCGTTCAGGGTCCCGGTGAGCCGGGACAGCTCGGCGATGTCGTTCTTCAGCGGCGGCCGGGCGTCCTTGAGGAGCCCGGAGGCGGCCTCCGCGAGCCCGTTGATGTCGCCGAGGGACTCCCCGATGGGCTTGCGGTCGGCCGCGAGCCCCGAGATCAGCCGCTGCAACTGGGTGATCAGCTGTGAGAAGCGGGCGCTGCGCTTGTCCACCGTGCTGAGCACCGCGTTGAGATTGTCGATCACCGAGCCGATCAGCTGGTCGCGTTCGGCGAGTGTGGCGGTGAGCGACGCGGTGTGCGCGAGCAGGCTGCGCACCGTGCCGCCCTCGCCCTGGAGCGTTTTGACGATCTCGGTGGCGAGCTGGTTCATGTCCTGGGGGCTGAGCGCGGCGAACAGCGGTTTGAAGCCGTTCAGCAGGGCGTTGAGGTCGAGCGCCGGTTCGGTGCGGGAGAGCGGGATACGGTCGCCGGGGCGCAGCCGTTCGTCGCCCCCGGGGCCTTCCGTCAGCGCGATATAGCGCTGGCCGATCAGGCTGCGGTAGCGGATGACGGCACGGGTGCCGGCGTGCAGCGGCCGGTCGCGCCGGACGGTGAAGGTGATCTCGGCCAGTTCACGGTCCTCGGCCCGGTCCTTGACTGTCCTGATGTCCTCCACCTCGCCGACCCTGACCCCGGCGATTCTGATGTCGTCCCCCTCCTCCAGGCTGGTGACATCGCTGAAAACTGCGGTGTACGAATCCTTGGCCGCAAGGGAGAAGTTGACGATGGTGGCGGCGAGTACGGCGGTGGCGGCCACGGTCACCACGGCGAAGACGCTCAGCTTGACCAGCTGGGGCGCGGCGGTTCTGGTGCTCGTACGGCTCATGCGACGCTCACCGCCGTCCCGCGCGCCATCGGACCGAACAGCAGCGTGGTGACCGCGGGCACCTCGTCGGCGGGCACGCCCATGACCGGGGCCACGAGCGAGGCGACTGCGTGCTGCTCGGCCGGGGTGCCGGACACCGCGAGGCCGGGGCCGTGAGGGCCGCCGCCGCCCGAACCCGTCTGCCAGGTGCCGTCGTCGAGCTTGGTGGGCGGCGCGGGCACGTGCGGATGGGGCAGTCCTCTGCAATTCGGTCCTGAACGCTCGGCATAGCGCGGTTCCTCGCCGGATCGGTAGGGGGCTCGCGGATGGACGACTTCCAGGGTGATCCGCATCTTCCCGCCCCTGAAAGCCTGTTCAGACGCTGCTTCCTGCCGTACGAGACCCGCCAGCAGACATGGGTACTGGGGCGAGTAGCGGGCGAACAGCGCCAGCGTGGGACGGGACACCCGGCCCAGGGTGATCAGCCGTTCCCTGTTCTCGTCGAGCAGGGTTTCCGCGGTTCCGGCCGCGGTCGCGGTCGCGGTGAGCAGCGCGGCGAGCCGGTCCTCCTGCTCGACCAGCGTCACGCTGGTGGTGAGGGTGTTGCGCAGGATGCGCAGCAGATCGGGTGCGGCGTCGCGGTACACCTCGGCGACATCGGCGAAGCGCGAGATGTCCTCCTGGAGGGAGGGCATATGCGGGTTGAGCCGGTGCAGATAGTCCTCGAGGCGGACGAGGTTGTCGCCGATTGCGTCGCCCCGCCCCTCCAGGGCGGTGGCGAACGCGGACAGGGTGGCGTTCAGCTTGCCCGGCTGAACCGTGCGCAGCAGCGGCAGCAGATCGTTCATCAGCTGCTGGATCTCCATGCCGACGGTCGTGCGGTCCTGGGTGATGACGTCCCCGGCCCGGATGTGCCGGACCGCGGATTTCCACGATTTGCCCGGCGCGGATCGTGCTGACGCGGACTTCCCCTGCGACCCCTGCGTTCCTTGCGACGCGGACTTCTCCTGCGACCCCTGCGTTCCTTGCGACGCGGACTTCTCCGGGATGACCAGATCGACGTACTTCTCGCCGAACAGCGTCTTGGGCAGCAGTCGGGCGTGCACATCGGCCGGGATGAGCGGTACGTGCTCCGGCTTCAGCGCGATGCCGAGCGTGGCCTTCTCCCCGTCGGCGCGCACCTCGCGCACCTCGCCGACCAGCAGCCCGCGCAGCTTGACGTCCGCGCGCGGCTCCAGCTGGTTGCCGAGCGTGCCGGCCTCCAGGGTGATCCGTACGACGGGGGTGAACACCTGCTGGTAGACCGCGACCGTCAGCGACAGCAGCAGGGCGATGACGGCGAGGAAGACGACCCCGTACAGCCGCAGCCGTACGGTCCGCCCCAGCGTGGGAAGTCCGGTCATAGGTGCCTACCCCGCAATCCGGACAGTGGTGTTGGCGCCCCAGATCGCCAGGCTGAGGAAGAAGTCGAGGACGTTGATCGCGACGATGGACGTCCGCACGGCACGGCCGACCGCGACGCCCACGCCGGCCGGTCCGCCGCTCGCGTAGTAGCCGTAGTAGCAGTGCACCAGGATGATCACGATGGCGAAGACGACCACCTTGCCGAAGGACCACAGCACGTCGACCGGCGGCAGATACTGCTGGAAGTAGTGGTCGTAGGTGCCGGTGGACTGGCCGTAGTAGCCGGTGGTGATGGTCCGTGCGGCGAAGTACGAGGACAGCAGCCCGATCACATACAGCGGGATCACCGCCGCAAAGCCCGCGATCATCCGGGTGGTGACCAGGAACGGCAACGAGGGGACGCCCATCACCTCCAGCGCGTCGGTCTCCTCGCTGATCCGCATCGCGCCGAGCTGGGCGGTGAAGCCGGCCCCGACCGTCGCGGACAGCGCGAGCCCGGCCACCAGCGGGGCGATCTCCCGGGTGTTGAAGTACGCGGATATGAAAGCTACGAAGTTGGAGGTGCCGAGCTGGTTGAGCGCCGCGTAGCCCTGGAGCCCTACCTCGGTGCCGGTGAAGAAGGACAGAAACGCGATGACGCCGACCGTGCCGCCGACGACCGCGAGCGCGCCCCGGCCAAAGCTCACCTCGGCCAGCAGCCGCAGCACTTCCTTCTTGTAGCGGTGCAGGGTGCGGCCGGTCCAGGCGATCGAGCGCCCGTAGAAAGCCAGCTGGACGCCGAGCTCCTCAAGCGCGCGCAACGGCCGGCCGAGCAGCCGGTGCGTCAGCCCTGTCATACGTCCCGTCAGAGCCATCCCTTGCTATCCCCTCTGCGGAACGACTTGGAAGTAGACGGCGGTCATCACGAAGTTCGTCACGAACAGCAACATGAAGGTGATGACCACCGACTGGTTCACGGCGTCGCCGACGCCCTTCGGGCCGCCCTTGGCGGTCAGCCCCTTGTACGAGGCGACGGTCGCGGCGATCGCGCCAAACACCAGCGCCTTCAGCTCGGCCGCCCAGAGATCGGACAGCTGGGCGAGCGTGGTGAAGGAGGCGAGATATGCGCCGGGCGTGCCGTCCTGCATGATCACGTTGAAGAAATAGCCGCCGGCCACCCCGACGACGGAGACCAGGCCGTTGAGCAGCACCGCCACCAGCATGGTGGCCAGCACCCGGGGCACCACCAGCCGGTGGATCGGATCGATGCCGAGCACCTGCATGGCGTCGATCTCCTCCCGGATCTTGCGTGCGCCCAGATCCGAGCAGATCGCAGTGCCTCCGGCGCCCGCGATCAGCAGGGCGGTGACGATCGGCGACGCCTCGCGCAGCACGGCGAGCACCGATGCCGCACCGGCGAACGACTGGGCGCCGAGCTGCCGCGTCAGACTGCCGATCTGCAGGGCGATGACGGCGCCGAAGGGGATGGAGACCAGGGCCGTGGGCAGGATGGTCACACTGGCGATGAACCACGCCTGCTGGATGAACTCCCGGATCTGGAAGGGGCGGCGCGGTAGTGTCCGCAGGACGTCCAGGGCCATGGCGAAGAGACTGCCGGTGTGGCGGAGCGCGCCGAGGGGGGACAGGCTCATATGTCTGTCACCGCCGCCTCGCGCTGGTCCGTCTTATGCGCCGGTTTCGCTTCGTCCTCCGGTTCCGCCTTGGCCTCCGGTTTCGCTTCGCGTTTGGCGATCGCCTCCCAGCGGGGCGGGCGCGCAAGGCCGGGACTGGGCAGCAGGCGGGGCGTCATGCCCGTGTCCGTGGCCGCCTTCGGACCGGACTCCCCCTTCGCGTTCCGCCCCTCCCGCTCCCCGAGCTGCGCCAGCTCCTGCTCGACCTGGGCGGCGTCCTTCTCCTCCGCCATGCCGATCGGCCCCTGCATCCGGCCGTTGAGGAACTGCCGTACGACAGGCTCGTCGCTGGTCAGCAACTGCTCCCGCGGCCCGAACATCACCAGCTCCCGCCGGAACAGCAGCCCGATGTTGTCCGGGACCTGCCGGGCCGATGCGATGTCGTGCGTGACGATCAGAAACGTCGCGTCGATCTGTGCGTTCAGATCCACGATCAGCTGGTTGAGATAGGCCACGCGTACGGGATCGAGCCCCGAGTCGGGCTCGTCGAAGAGGATGATCTCCGGGTCGAGCACCAGCGCCCGGGCCAGTCCGGCCCGTTTGCGCATACCGCCGGAGATCTCGCCGGGGAGCTTCTCCTCGGCGCCGATCAGACCGACCATGTCCATTTTCTCCAGGACGATCCGCCTGATCTCGCTCTCCGGTTTGCGGGTGTGCTCGCGCAGCGGAAAGGCGATGTTGTCGTACAGATGCATCGACCCGAACAGCGCGCCGTCCTGGAACAGCACGCCGAACAGCTTGCGCACCTCGTACAGCTCGTGCTCGCGGAGCTTGGTGACGTCCTGTCCGGCGATGGTGACGCTGCCGCGGTCCGGCCGCAGCAGACCGACGAGCGTCTTGAGGAACACCGACTTGCCCGTGCCGGAGGGGCCGAGCATGACGGACACCTCCCCGGCGGGCAGCGTCAGCGACACGTCCTGCCAGATGACCTGGTGGCCGAAGGATTTCGTCAACCCTTCCACACAGATCTCGACACCCATCCGGTTCACCCTCCACGCCGGGGAGCAGCTCTGACAACCGCTCTACGGGGAGGGGCGGGGCGTCCGTCGCGAGAAGGCGAAGATTTTTTACGTGGAGGACATCGCGCAGGACGTCAGGGATGCGGTACGGAGGGAGGCTGCGTCATATTCGGGATGTCTGGGACATTCTGAATATCCGCGATGTCATTGACAGTCACCGCTTCCGGTACATCTGGCACTGCGGGGATCTGCGGGATCTGCGGGATCTGCGGGACCTCGGGCACGGCCGGCAGTGCGGGCGACACCTCCGGCACGGACGCCTCCGGCAGCACCTCCGGGAGGGAGGCGGCCGCCAGGCCCGGCGACGGGCCGGGGGAAGCGCCGTGACCGCCCTCCGCAGGAGCCGCCGCAGGCTGCGGAGCGGTCGGCGCGGGCGGGGGCGCTGGGGCCGCCGCGGCTTCGGGCGCGGCTTCGGGCGCGGCCGACCGGACCGCCGCGGAGCCCGGAGGGCGTGTCTCGGGCGTGTCCTGGACGAAGGGGACGACCAGGCCCGCCGCCACGGCCAGTGTCGCGGCGGCAGACGCCGCGACCACGGCGTGGGCGGGCGCGCCCGCCTGACCAGCCTGGTCCCGGCCGCGTCCGATCAGCCACAGGCCGAGCGCCAGCGTGCCGGCCAGCGAATTACGCAGCGTACGCCGGGCCCTGGCCAGCAACGACTCGACGGCCTCGTAGCTCAGATCCATCTCCCGCGCGATCTGCCCCACATCCCGGTCCTCCGACTTGAGCCGGAGGGCCTCCGCCTGGCGAGCGGGCAGCTCCCTGCTGCGGAACGCCACCCAGGTGGCCTCGGCGCGATCGCACACCGCCTCCTCGACCGGCGCCGGCCCGGAGGGGCTGAGCGTGGGCGCGCCGCTCACCTGGGCCTCACGGCGGACCTGCCGGTGGCGGTCCACGCACAGCCGCATGGTCACGGTGGTCAGCCAGGCGCCCAGCCGGGCGTCATCGAGATGGGCGCTCTCCGCGGCGCGCAGCATCGCCTCCTGGACGGCGTCCTCCGCGTCCTCAGCACTCATCGACCTGCGGCGCGCCACCTTGAGCAGTTGCTCGCGGTGACTCCACATACGCTGCCACCGCTGATGGGCCGCGTCATCGCCCGGTCCCGCCGGGTGAGCGGGACGTATCTCCGCCGACATGAGGCCCCCTTGCGCTCAGGTCCTGATCGCGGGGAGGTTACCGCCGGGTATCCGCCCTTGGGTACCCCTCTCCTCATATCAGGGGCTCCTCCTCCGAACCCCCGCGCCTCAGTCGCCGGCCGGGCTGGGTTTGTGGCTCCTGGGCCTCAAGTGCCCAACGGGCTGGAATTTCCAGCCCGTTGGGGAGACCCGTACGGAGTCTGGGGGAGTTTGAGGAAACGGCCGCAGGTCGTACGGCAGGGGCGCGGGGCGGCAGCCCCGCAGACCCTCCCCCGGAGGGGGCTGGGGGCGGAGCCCCCGGTTTCGGGAAGGGAGGGGTATGGAAAACGCCCCGGCCCACGCCCCTAGCCCACGGGGCCCAGCCCCACGGCGGAGGGGAGAAGCCCGTCGTCCGGCACCTCGGGGACGGGCACAGCGGCGGTGCCGGGCAACGGGCCCGTCTCCCCGGCGTCCGCGGGGCGGCTCGCCGCGGGAGAGGGCGACGCCGTGGCCGTGGCCGCCGGCGAAGGGCTCCGCGACGGCCGGGGGGCCGGAGCGGCGCGCGTCGGCTCAGGCCCGACCCGCGACTCCGGCCGGCGCTCCGCCGGCCGGGGCGCCGCCTTAGCCCCCGAGGAACCCGCACCGCCCCGGCCCCGCACCACCCGATGCCCGTCCGCGAAGTACGCGTACCACGCCAGCACGACCCGCAGATACTCCCGCGACCGGTTGTACGCGAGAACCGCCCGCTCCAGATCCCCCGGCAGCGCCAGCCGCCGTCCGCCCGCGCACAGATAGCGCCCTGCCGCCAGTGCCGCGTCATAGACGTTGTGGGGGTCGGCCCTGCCGTCCCCGTTGCCGTCGGCGCCCCATCTCGCCCAGGTGGATGGGATGAACTGCATCGGCCCGACGGCCCGGTCATATGTGACGTCGCCGTCGTACGCGCCTTTGTCGGTGTCCCGGATCAGCGCGAAGTGCCGGCCGTTCAGCTGCGGGCCGACGATGGGCGCGGTCGTCGTGCCGTCCGTGCCGGTCCGGCCGCCCCGCGCCTGGCCGGACTCGACCTGTCCGATCGCGGCGAGCAGCTGCCAGCGCAGACCGCACCCGGGGGCGCTTCGTGCCAGCGCCGCCTCCGCTTTCCGATAGGCGTCGAAGACCGTCGCCGGAACGGCGGCCCCGCGCCCGGCCCCGTACGCGGCCGCGCGCCCGGCCCCGGCGTCGTCGGCGGACGCGGGCAGACCGCGCACCCGCAGCGGGGGCAGCTCATGCCGGTAGTAGGCGTCCCCCGGCATCTCCTGCTCCGGCGCCGTGACCGCGGCCCGCCCGGGAGCGGCGGCCCTTACGGGCGTCAGGCCCGGCCCCTGCGATCCGGTGAGCGCCACCATCGCCGTCGCCGCGGCTGCCGTCCTCGTCAGCTCCCTGCGCATACGCCGCATACGCCCCGTCATGGATCAGGCCCTCCCCTGTCGCCGCCGCGCCGAGCCAGGCGCGGCACGTCGTCCCGTGCTCTATGTGCTTTACGGGGCGGGGAGTCGGGTCCGTCGCGGAAAGATGTCAGATCCTCGGGCTAGTGTGCGGCCGTGAGCCGTTACGTCGTCGTAGGATTCGGGCCCGCCGGGGCCGCAACCGCTCGGCTGCTGGCCGAGCAGGGCCATTCGGTACTGGTCGTCACCAAGTCGGGCCGGAGCCCGGAGCCCGGCATCGAGCATGTGGCTTTGGACGCGACGGACAGCGAGAGCCTGATCCGCGCCGCGCAGGGCGCTGCCGCGGTCTTCAGCTGTGCCGCACCGCCGTACCACCGCTGGGTGAGCGACTGGCCGCCGCTGGCGTCGGCGCTCTGCGCGGCGGCCGAGGCGACCGGGGCCGTCCTGGTCATGCTGGGCAACCTCTACGGGTACGGACCGGTGGACGGGCCCATGACCGAGGAGCTGCCGCTCGCGGCGACCGGCCCCAAGGGGCGGGTGCGCGCGGCCGTTTGGGAGCAGGCGCGGAAACTGCACGAGCAGGGCCGCATCAAGGCGGTCGAGGTGCGCGCCTCGGACTTCTTCGGACCCGGTGTGACCGACGGCGGGCATCTGGCAGGGCGGGTCATGCCGCGACTGCTGCGCGGCAAGCCGGTCTCCACGCTCGGAGACCCGGACGCCCCGCACAGCTGGACCTATCTCCCTGATGTGGCCGGCGCCCTGGTCGAGGTCGCGGAGGAGGAGCGGGCCTGGGGACGGGCCTGGCACGTCCCGACGGCGCCTTGGCTGTCCACCCGGGAGATGGTCGACCGCCTCGCCGCCCGGGCGGAGTCGGGGCCGGTCCCCGTGCGCAGGGTGCCGCCGGCCGCCCTGGCGGTCGCGTCGGTCTTCTCGCCGCTGATCCGTGGACTGAAGGAGATCCGCTACCAGTTCGACCGTCCGTTCACCGTGGATTCAAGCGCCTACGAAGCCGCGTTCACGGTACGGGCCACCCCGCTCGACGAGCAGATCCGAGCGACGGTGGACTGGTGGCGTGAGCGGCTGGGCGCCGGGTAGGGAAGGCCGCGTTCCCCTCACTCGGCCTCTGAGGTGTCGTTGACCGGCGGAAGGCCCTGCATCTGCCGGTACTGGTCCATGATGGCCGTGATGGCCTGGAGGTTCTCCTTCTTCATCCCGGCCGCCCGCATCGCCACGGAGCGGACGCCCGCCTGCCGGAGCGCCTCGATGGCGGCGACTTCGCTCAGCACCGATTCGGCAACCTCGTCGTCGAAGAAGTAGGCGACCGACACACCGAAGAAGCGAGCCAGCGCGGCGAGCAGGTCCGGTGAGGGATTGGAGCGTTTGCCCGTCCGCAACTGCGACAGATACACCCCTCCGACCCTGAGTTCGGGGTTGATCCGCTTCAGCTCCTCCGCCACCTCGGCATTGGTCCAGTGCCTGCCCTTGGGGCGAACCGTCTTGAAGAGCTTGTCCAGGCGCACGGCCAGCTTGGGCCGGTCCTCGGTCTCGGACATGGTGTATCTCCCTTCTGCCACCTCCTTGGTTTAGCTCTCAGCTATCTACCATTTTCGCAGATTAGCTGCTAGTTGACAATCGAGCGCGAGTCCGCCAACGTGGACCCCGCCGATAGCTGACAGCTAACTTTGCTCACGGGGGTAGCCGAGTTGACCGCCGGCTATCGGCCCGGCCCGGCCTCGGGGGACGGGCCGGACCCGGGAATCGCCCGGGCCCGGCGGAGCGCCGCGCGGCGTCCCGCCGGACCGGGCCGTTCGCCGCGCCGCTTCGCCAGCCCGGCTCTCTCAGGCCCATGGCCCGACTCTCTCAGGCCCCCATGGCCGGTTCTTTCAGGCCCGTGGCCCGGCCGTCGAGGCGATCGACCCACCGCCCCGCCCGCGACCGAAGGCTCGGCGCATGGAGCCGTGGCACCCATCGGCATCACGCCCCGGGACGGTCGCCTCGCGCGTTGCCGCTCCGTAACCGGCGGGCTGTACGGTGGCCCACCAGCGGCGAGAGGCGGAGGGAGGCACCAGAGATGCTCGGTCGGGCCGTAGTGCGCCGGCTGGCTCTGCTCAGCCTCTGCGTCGTCGCCCTGGGACATGGCTTCGCCGGAGCGGTCACTCACCTCCCCCACCATCCCGCCCATGTGCCGGTGACGACGGCCGGGGCGTACTCCGCTCCGGAGGCGGGCGGCGAGGAGGATCGCCACGACGGGCACGCCGGCCCCGCCTGCGAGATCGTCACCGGGAGCGCCCCCGGCTCCTGCCACCCGGCCGCCGGTGTGCCGGTCAGCCCGCTGGACATGGAGCTCTCCGCGGTCCTGTCACCCGGGGGATTCGTTCCTTCCCGGTCGCCGCCGAAACCGTCTCCGGTCGTCCTGTCCGTGTTGCGCATCTAGACGAGACCGCCCGCCGCCGCTCGCGCGGCGGCCGGGTGAACAGAGGTCTCGATCTTCATGTCACGCGGAAAGGACGCACATCACTCATGGGAGCACGAAGCAGAAAGGAAAGACGGAGCACGGCGGACCCGGGCGCGGGGCGCGTCGTCGCGGCCTTCGCCTCACTGGGAGCCGCCGCGATCCACTTCGCGGCCGCCCCGGACCACTTCGCCGAATGGTGGGCGGCGGGCCTGTTCTTCTATGCGACCGGGGCCTTCCAGGCCGGATGGGCGGTGGCCGCACTGCGCTTCTCCGGCCGGGTCCTGATGGGGACCGGCCTCGTCGCCAACGCGGGTGCGGCGGCGGTCTGGGCGGTCAGCCGGACCGCGGGGATGCCGGTCGGGCCTGGCGCCGGTGTGCCCGAGGAGACCGCCGCGGCCGATGTGACAGCCGTCGTCTTCGAGGTGGTGATCTGCCTGGTGGCGGCGTGGAGGCTGCGGCGGAGCACCGGACGGGGCTTCGCATCCCCGATCAGGGCCGTGGCCCTGGCCGGCGTCTCCGGCGCGGCCGTGATGGGGCTGACCGTGCCGGCGGTACAAGGAGCCCTCAGTCACAGCCACGGCCACGGCACGGCGGACGAAAGCACTCCGCACGGCCATGGCGAGGACGGCGAGCACGGCGACGGTGATCACGGCGACGGCGAGCCCGAGGGCGGGGACGCCGGGCAGCCGGACGGCCACAAGAGCGGCGACCCGGAGGAGGGCTCCGCGCCGGACACCGCCCCTGCATCGGCGACGCCCGCGCCGCACGACGCGGACACGCCCGCCGCGGAGTCGCCGGAAGACGCCCACGGTCACGACGACGACGAGCCGCACGGGCACTGACGCCATCACGGTCCGGAGGGTCGGGTGCCCGGCCCTCCGGACCGGATGGGCGGCTCACCCCTTCGGTTCGGATGGGCGGCCCGCCCCTCTGGACCAGACCACCGGGCACAACCCCTCTGGACCGAAGGACTCGGATCCCTCCGGTCCTTCTCCGGTCCCTCTCTGACCCCTTCCGGCCCCTCCGGCCCCGAAAGGCTGTGCCCGGTGGTCCGGACCGCGGCGCTGGACGGGGCACGAGCCGTGTCGCCGCGCCCCGTCGGCCCCGTCCGCCCCGTCGGCCCCATCCGCCCATCCGCCCCGTCCGCGCCGCCGCGCCGCCGCGCCCCGCTCACCCCCCGGTCGCGGCGATCGGCCGCAGGCTGACCCCGTGGGCGCCCAGCCTCTCGGGCAGATCGGCGAACACGGAGAGTTGCTCGATGTGGTGGACTCCGGCCGGAACGCCCTCGGTGAGCAGCCCTCGCGCGACGTACGCCGCCGTCAGGCCGGTCACCCGGCTCTGTTCGCGCCCGGTGAGGGCCTGGGTGGCATGCCGGTCGCCGCGGTGGGCGTCGACCCGCACCGCGAAGCCGTCGCCCCCGATGTGCACCCGGCTGAAGAGCCCGGTCAGCAGGCGCTGCAGCCTTGGACGCCGGGCCCCGCGCAGCAGTCCGGCCCTGCGCAGTGCGAAGAGCGAAGCGGTCAGCGGACGGGAGTCCAGGCACAGCCGGGTGGTCGCCTCCGGAACGCCGAGTGTGCGGCGCAGGGTGTGCTGGTCGGAGAACGGGAACGGATGGGCGGTGCGTGTTCCGTATCCCGGCAGTGCCGTACGCGCGGGCCGGGCCGGGGCCGGTTCGGCGAGCCCGTCCACGGTCCAGCGCAGTGCGTCGGCGCCGTGCCGCTCCCCGGAGCCGAGGAGCACGGTGATGTCCAGTCGCTCGGCGCCGCCGACGGCGTCGTGGACGCGGCGGGCGAGCAGGTTGGTCAGCCCGGGCGCGACGCCGACGCTGAGCACGGCCGTGGCGTCGGTTCCGACGGCAAGACCGTGCAGGTCTCCCACGGCGTCGAGCAGATGGCGGGTCGCGCCGACGTCCACGAGGTGAATCCCGCGCTCCAGGCACAGGCGCGCGACTGCGGCGTCCGCGGGCTCGACGCACAGCACCACAACGGCGACGTCGCCCAGGTTGTCCAGGGCCTTCCGGAAGCCGTCCGCGTCGCTCACGTCGAGCCGCACGCCCCCGTGGGACCGCGCCCGGGCCTCATCGCGCCCGCCGGGCACCACCCGCCCGGAAAACCACTCCGCCAACGTGCGGGTGACCTCTGCCCCGACCGCGCCGTACCCCCCGGCGACGAGAATCCGTCCCGCCCCGCCACTCGATTTCACTGTAGTCATGCTCCAGTGACTACACTGTAGTCTCGCTACAGTCAAAGTTGTCGGACGAGGAGGCAGCACCGTGCCCGCGCCCCTGACCCGTGCAGAGAAGGCCCGTCGCACGCGCCGTCGGATGCTCGACGCCGCCGCCCGCCTCTTCGTCGAACGAGGCTGGACGGGCACGACCGTCGAGGACATCGCCCGCACCGCCGAAGTCGGGGTGCAGACCGTGTACTTCACCTTCGGCAACAAGCGCGCCGTGCTCAAGGAGGTGCTGGACGCGACGGTCGCCGGCGACACCGATCCGGTCGCCACGCTCGACCGCCCCTGGGCACGGGAACTCCTCGCAGAACCCGATCCGGCCGCCCAGCTCGCCTGCCAGGCGGCCGGCGCCCGCCGCATCCTGGAACGCGCGGCGCCCGTCCTGGAGGTCGTACGCGGCGCGGCGGCCTCCGACCCCGAACTCGCCGAACTCTGGCGGGCCAACCTGCACCAGCGGCATGCGGTCCAACTGCGCTTCGCACAGGCCCTGACGGCCAAGGCCGGCGGCCGGCTGCGCGACGGTCACGGCGCGGAGTCGGCCGCCGACATCGCCCTGACCGTCCTCGGCCCGGAGACGTACGTCCTTCTCGTCACCGGGCGCGGCTGGTCGCCCGCACGCTGGGAGCGGTGGGCCGCAGACGCCCTCGTACGCCAGCTCCTCCCCTGAACGACCGCGGGTCCGGCCGAACGGCCCCGCCCGGCGGCGGCGCAGGCCGGCCGCCGCCGGGCCGAGGACGCCGGACGAATCCGCCAGCCGGTCTCAGTGGCCGTCGCCTGCGTCCACCGCGAGGCGCTTGGTGAAGGAGGCACCGCCGTCGGTCGACTCGTAGATTCCGTCCTGGGTGGCGACGAGAACGCGTTCCGCGTCGACGGCCGTCAGCGCCTGGGTCTGACCACCGGGGGCCGTTCCGGTCTTCTGCCAGGTGACGCCGGCGTCGGTGCTGCGGTGCAGCCCGCCGGAGTCGTCGAGTCCGTACAGGGCGTCGGGCGCGGCCCAGGAGAGGAAGGCCATGGTCGGCAGGGTTCCGGCGGCGAAGGTCCGGCCGCCGTCCGTGCTCTTCGCGACACCGTCGGGCGTGGTGGCCAGGACGGTGTCCGGGTCGCCGGGATCGACGGCGATGTCCAGCGCCTGCAGACGGGCCCGGTCGTCCCAGGCCGCTCCGTCCTTGCTGACGCGGAGCTGGGCGTTGGTGCTGTCATAGCCGTAGACGACGCCGTCGACATGCTCGAGAGCGTGGAAGTCGGCCTCGCCGCCGAGGGAGCGGGTCTTCCAGGTCTTCCCGGCGTCGGTGCTCTCGATCAGCCCGTGGTGGACCGGCCCGCCGGAACCGGGGGCCGGGTGCCCGCTGGCCAGGAACCTCTTCGGCCCGGCGACGGCGAAGCCCATGAAGTCGTCCTTGCTGTCGCCGACCCGGACGGGGGCTCCGTCCTTTCCCGCGGTGAAGATCCCGTCGTGGGTGGCGACGTAGAGCCGCTGGTCCGCGGGGTCTACGCCGAGGCCGTGCACATGCCTGATCGGCGTGGTGTGCGCTTCGCCGTCGGCGTCGTGGCCGCTCTCGGCGCGGGTGGCGTCCGTGCTGGTGGTGGCCGTCGTGCAGGCGGTCAGCGCCAGCGCGAGGAGAGCCGCGGCGGCGATGGCCCGGGTACGGGTCGCTGCGTTCATGTTCACGTCCTGAAGTGGTCGTTCCGAGGTCTGGGGAAGGGGCACAGGGGCCGGTGGCCCATGGCGGCGTCGCGGTCGGCTTCGCCGATGCCGCGGCCCGCGGCGGGTGAGGGCTCGCCGACGCCGTCGGCAGCGCTGCGGGGCCTCGAGCAGTCGGGGGAGCCCGGTGCACACCGGCGGCCGGGTCGGCGCAGCCGCGAGCGCGGCCGTCGGCGGGGCGGCCGCGCATCGCCCGGAGACAGCCGCGCATCGGCCCGGAGACAGGGGATACGCGTCGCGCTTCGCCGGGCCGGTCCCTGGGAGACGGGCCTGTCCGCGCCGTCGGCCTCGACCGGGGCCCGGACGGGAGGCCGATGCCGCCGGCGAGGAACGTCCGGCTCCTACACCTGCAGGACGACACCCTTCAAGACGGCGCCCGGCGGCTTCCAGACGGCTGACGCGGCGTCGGCCCCGGCAGGGGCGGGCAGCTGCGCGGGCAGGGCTGCCACACGCGTCGCGACGCAACCGCCGGGACCGTGCGGAGCCGGCGCGTGCGGGGGCTGGCCGGGTACGCAGTCCGGCGCGTCATGTGGCGGGCCGTGATCACCGTGCTCGTCCAGGGGCGTCCCCCGGACGGCGTCCGCATCCGCATCGGCAGCCGCGTCTGTGCCGGCGTGGGCGGTGCTCACCGCGGCCGTGCCCGCGGGTGCGGCATGGCCGGTCGCGCCGGCCACGCCCACCCCGTGCGCCAGGAGAAAGGCGAGCAGCGCGGTCGCCACCCACAGCAGGCGCAGCGCACCCGCGGCAGGGCGGGAGCGCGGCGTCCGGGAAGGCGACCAGGCCGGCAGCATGCCGCCGAGCGTAGCGGGTCCTGGCGCCGCCGCCGCATCGAGTGTGATGCGGTCGTGCGACGGACGGTCCGTACCTCACCCTGCCTCGGGCAGACGCCGGCCCTGAGCTGCTTCTGCGGACGCGGCAAGGCCGTCGGATGAGGACCGGGGCAGGCGCAGGCGTTTGAGGGCGAGTGCGTTGACGGCGACGATGATGCTGGAGCCGGACATGGACAGGGCGGCGATCTCGGGGCGCAGAACGAGACCGGTGGCGGGCTCGAAGACACCTGCGGCGATGGGGAGGGCGATGGCGTTGTAGCCGACGGCCCAGCCGAGGTTCTGTCGCATCTTGCGCAGGGTGCCGCGCCCGATGCGCAGTGCGGTGGGCACGTCGAGCGGGTCGGAGCGCATCAGGACCAGGTCGGCGGTCTCGATGGCGACGTCGGTGCCGGCGCCGATGGCGATGCCGACGTCGGCCTGGGCGAGGGCGGGCGCGTCGTTCACGCCGTCTCCCACCATTGCGACCCTGCGCCTCCCGGGCCCGGACGCGGACCCGGACGCGCTGCCGTCCCCGGCGGCGCCGCCCCGCTGCAACTCGGCGATCTTCGCGGCCTTCTCGCCTGGGAGGACCTCGGCGATGACGGAGTCGATGCCCAGCCGACCGGCGATCCGGCGGGCGGTGGCCTCGTTGTCGCCGGTGAGCATGACGACCTCGACCCCGAGAGCATGGAGCTCGGCGACGGCCGCCGCGGAGGTGTCGCGGGCGGCGTCGGCGATGCCGACGAGCGCTGCCGCCCGGCCGTCGACGGTGGCGATGACGACGGTACGGCCGGTGGCGGCCAGTTCGTCGCGCTGCGCCGCGAGCGGGCCGAGTCCCGCGCCCTCGCGTGCCGCCAGGCGTCGGTTGCCGACGGCGACCCGGTGGCCGTCCACGACGGCGGTGGCGCCGTGGCCGGGCACGTTCTCGAAGTGCCGAGCCTCGGCACGCCGTACGCCCCTCGCCTCGGCATGGCGCACGACGGCGTCGGCCAGCGGGTGCTCGGACTGGCGCTCCACGGCGGCGACGAGCCGCAGCACTTCGTCCCGGTCCGCCCCGGGGGCGGTGATGACGTCGGTGACCTCGGGCTCGCCCTTGGTGAGGGTGCCGGTCTTGTCCATGACGACGGTCTGGATGCCGGCGGAGGCCTCCAGGGCCGCTGCGTTCTTGAACAGCACGCCCCGCCGGGCGCCCAGGCCCGTACCGACCATGATCGCAGTCGGGGTGGCCAGACCGAGGGCGTCGGGGCAGGTGATGACGACGACGGTGATGGCGAAGAGCATGGCGGCGCTGAACGGCCGGTCGGTGGCCAGCAGCCACACGGCCAGCGTGAGCGCGCCGCCGATCAGGGCGACGAACACCAGCCAGAACGCGGCCCGGTCGGCCAGTCGCTGCCCGGGAGCCTTGGAGTTCTGGGCCTCCTGCACCAGCTTGACGATCTGGGCGAGCGCCGTGTCCGCGCCGATCCTGGCAGCCCGCACGCGCAGGGTGCCGTTGGCGTTGACCGTCGCGCCGACCACCTGGTCGCCCGGAGCCTTGTGGACGGGGAGGCTCTCGCCGGTCACGGTCGACTCGTCGACCTCGCTCTCGCCCTCCACGACGACGCCGTCGGCAGCGATCTTCGTACCGGGACGCACGAGGAGGAGGTCGCCGACGGCGACCTCGGCGGTGGGCACCTCCACCGGTTCGCCGTCGCGCAGCACCAGCGCCCTGGGCGGCGCCAGATCGAGGAGCGCGCGGATCGCGTCGTTGGCGCCGCCGCGGGCACGCATCTCGAACCAGTGCCCCAGCAGCACGAACGAGGCCAGGACGGTCGCCGCCTCGTAGAAGACGTCGCCGCCCCCGGTGAGCGTGACGACCAGCGAGTACAGCCAGCCGGCGCCGACGGCGACCGCGACCAGCACCATCATGTCCAAGGTGCGGGCGCGCAGGGCCCGTACGGCGCCGTCGAAGAAGATCGTGCACGAGTAGAAGATGACGGGAAGGCTCAGCAGCAGCGCCCACACGTCCTGGCGGAGCCCGAACGGCACGGGGACATGCAGACCGAACACGTCCTCGCCGATCGGCGACCAGATCACGATGGGGACGGAGAAGACCAGCGCCACGAGGAATCGGTTGCGCATGTCGGCGACCATCGCCGCCATCGACATCGTGGCGCGGCCGCCGTGGCCCATGGCCTCGTGGGGCGTCCGCTCTTCTTCCGGGGCGGGCGTCGGGGGAGCCTCGGCCGGACGGGCACGGCGGTCTTCGGCGGGCGCGGGCCCGGCGAGCGCCGTAGCCGTAGCGGTCGCCGCGGCGGGCGGGTCGGGCGCGACCATGGGGTCGCAGATATGCGAGGGCACCGACTGGCCCGCGCAGTGGTAGCCGCACTCCGTCACCCAGCGGCGCAGTTCGGCGAGCGAGGTGCGGCGAGGGTCGAACACCACCGTGGCCTCCTGGGCGACGGGGTTGACCTCGACGCCCAGTACGCCCGGCCGGCGACCGAGCACGGCGGTGACGGTGCTCTGCTGCGACGCCCAGTTCAGACCTCGTACGTCGAGCACCGCCGTGCTGCGCTCCTTGCCTTCGGGCCGCGGCGTGCGCTGACCACGCCTGTCCGGCGGTCGGGACATGGTTCCCCTTCCAGCGAGTGGAGGACGGGACGGCCCGGAGTCAAAGCCGTGCGCGCCTTCAGGCGGTTCTCACCGGGACCGCGGCCGGTGGTCGGCGAGTTTCCTGCGCGCCTCGGTGTACGTGGCGGCGTCGATCTCACCGGAGGCGAAGCGCCGGTCGAGGATCTCTTCCGGGGTCTCCTCCGGCGTCCGCCTGCGATCGGCGTCGACATCGCGCGAAGAAGGGCTCTGGGTGAGGCGGACCACCGTCCACACCACCAAGCCGATCAGCAGAATCCACAACAGCGGCATGAAAGTCATCCATGCCCAGCCGCCGCCGTCCCAGTACATCACCTGAGCCCACCTCCCCCGGAGGGTTCCTGTGTCCCAGTGTCCAACCACGGCAGAAGCGGCGCGAAGGGGCGTTCGGCCCGCCCCGGGGACCGTTCGGCCCTCTCCTGGACAACGAACAAGGCCCTGGTCGTCGACCAGGGCCTGCTGCGTGGAGCGGGTGACGAGAATCGAACTCGCGCTCTGAGCTTGGGAATCAAGGGCGGCTGCTAGATCGATAGACGGCCTGACCAGGCAAAACGCGCACCGCGAGTACTCTGCGGAGGTGCATGCATGTGCTCCTGTTGACCGTGGTTCACCGCCTTGGAGGGCACGGATGGGGCACGGATGGCCGACAGGCTGGCTTCCGAGGGGCAGGAAGGGTGTTTCAGTGGCGGGCCTGCCTGACGGCGCCATGGGCGAGAGCCTGGACCCAGTACGCCCACGGCGGTCCGGGAGGCATGGCTTGCGGGCCGCTCAGGCTGTGGAGCTGCAAGGCGGTGGAGTCGGCGCTGACTGCTGGGGGGTGATCCGGCGGCGTTCGGCGAAGTGCCATGGGTTGCTCGCTGCAGTGGTGAAGGCAGTGGGGCCTTCTGGGAGGCGGGTGAGGACGCCGAGGAGAAGGGTGTGGGAGACGGCCAGGAGGGGGCCGTGGCGCCCAGCGGTGTGGTGGAGGAAGGCGGCGCAGTGGCGGGCGCGGGTGTGGAGGTCGGTGAGACTTTCGCCGTCTTCGCAGCGGAGGGAGGGGTTGGCGAGACGGCGGGAGCGCCAGGCGCGGTAGGCCGGCGGGTAGGTCTCGGCGGAGCGGCCGAGGACGATGCTGGGAGCGCGCCATTCGGCGAGGAAGCCGGAGGTGGCGACGATGGGCAGGCTCGTGAGGTGTGCGATGAGCATGGCGGTCTGGCAGGCGCGGGGGATCGGGCTGGTGACGATGGCGGTGATGCCGTCGGGGAGGGGCAGGGAGCGGCGTACCTGGTCGCGGCCTTCCAAAGTGAGGGCGGCTTCGTGTGGCGCGTGGTAGCCGGGGCGGTGGCCTTCGTAGGCGCCGTGGCGCATGAGCCAGATGTCAGCCAAGGATCCAGCCTCCGTCGACGCGCAGGGTCTGGCCGGTGATGAAGCCGGCGTCATCGGCGGCGAGGAAGGCGACGGCCGCGGCGACGTCGTCCGGGCGGCCTCGGCGCTGGACGCACTGGCGGGCGAGCTGTCGGGGGGTCATCGCGGCTGGGTCGTCGACGACCGTGTCCTCGGCGGGTACGCGGATGGAGCCGGGGGCGACGCAGTTGGCTGTGATGCCGCTGGGGCCGAGCTCCCGGGCGAGGGCGCGGGTGAGTCCTTCGAGGCCGGCCTTGGCGCTGATGTAGCCGGTGAGGTCGTGGCGGCCTGCGGTGGCGAGGACGGAACCGATCGTGATCACCCGTCCCCAGCTCCTGGAAACCATGGTCGGCGTCAGCTCACGGGCGAGGAGGTAGTGGCTGGTCAGGTTGGTGGAGAGCACGTTGTCCCAGCGGTCTGGGGTCGTCTCCGCCCATGGGATCCGGGGGTAGGCGCCCGCATTGCTCACGAGGATGTCGATTGCGCCGAGCTCCTCGTGGGCCTGGTGGCAGAGGGCTCGTACGGCGTTGTGTTCTCGGAGGTCGGCTTCCAGCGCGATGGCGTGGCCGCCTGTACTGGTGATGTGCTCGGCGAGTGTGGTGGCGGACTCGTGGTCACCGAGGTGGGCCAGGGCGACTGCGGTGCCGTTCTCTGCGAGGCGTCGGGCGATGGCGGAGCCGATGCCGCCGGTGGCTCCGGTGACCAGGGCGGTGCGGCCGTTCAGGGTGTCGGGCATGGCGACTCCTGCGGGGCGAAGTAGGTGGCGGGGTCGAAGGTCGGGCTCATGGCCTCGGCGAGCCGGGCGAGGAGGAGGAGTCGGTCCTTCGGGGCCAGGTCAGAGAGGTTGTAGACGCCGAGGACGCGCATGGCCAGGTAGGGCCGGAGCAGGTTCGCGAGGTCCGCGTCCGGCCAGAGCCGTTGGGCGACCGGCTGTACGAGCTGGTGCCAGCACGTGGATACGGCGGTTCGGCGGGGCGCCGAGAGGCGCGGGGTGTAGTCGATGTGGATCGTGCTGGTGGTGTCGTCGACTTCCGCGCGCCGGACGTCGGGTGTGTTGGCCGCGATGTGGTCGAAGGTGGCGGGGTGGTCGGCGAAGGCGGCGGCGTTGTAGGTGGGGACGAGCCAGCCGCCGAGCGCGGAGGTGTACCAGAGGAAGTTCGCGAACTCGCCCGGGATGCTGTTCATGCCGGCGGTGTCGTAGTCGAACCAGGCCAGCGGGTGGGCGAGGTTGACGTCGGTGGGGTCGCCCTGGGTGAGAGCCGCCCAGACGGGTTCCGGCCTGGCGAAGTGGGCGCGGAGCCAGCGGAGGGTCGCGGTCCAGTCCAGATGGTGGCGGCGGTTGTTGATGTGCAAGGTGTACGTGGCGAGGCGGGAGACCGGGACGTCGATGAGGCCGTCGGCGACAGCGAAGTCCGCCCTGGCGTAGTACGCGTCAAGTCGGCCGCCGGGTGCCGCGCGGTCCCAGTACAGCTTGCGGACGACGTGGGCAGGTGCCGTGGGCCATGCCGTGGAGAGGATCACGTCGCGGTATGTGGTGGTGAGTTGGCGCAGGTAGGAATGGAGTTCGGCGGTCGGTTCGGGCGCGTTGAGCAGGTCGAGTAGGAGTCCGTGGTCCGTGCCGCCCGGGAGCCGTTCGTACGCGATGAGGTAGCCGCCGGGTACGCGCAGGCGGGCGTGGAGGGCGGGTACGCGGTAGTGCCGGGCAAGGCGGGCGCGGCCACGGACCTCCTCGCGGGCCTCCACCGGGTCGCGGGTGTACTTCATGAGCACGGGGCGGCCGAGGAGGTCGAAGGGGCAGAGCAGGTTGCGGGTGAAGCGACGCAGCGGGCCGATCTTCAGTAGGGGCTGTCCGTTCATGCCTTCACTCCGCTGAGGAGGTTGAGGCAGAGCTGGGCCAGCGCGGCGGGCGGGATGGCGTCCATGTGGACGTCCGTGTCCGGGGCGATGGCATCGCGTACGGGGCACAGGTCGCCCTGGTGCATGCGGTCGGACAGGCGGGTGGCGGCGGCGTGGTGGTGGGGCAGGCCGGTGCGCCACTTGCTGTGGCTGTGCCGGGCGTACAGGCCGATGACCGGCGGGCCGCCGCCGTTGCCGATGCGGGTCATGGCGGCGAGGTGGGTGAGGCCGGTGTCGTTGCCGACGACCAGGTGGACGTGCGGGAACAGGTCGGCGAGGTGGTCGGCCGCCACACCGTCGAGGCGGAGGACCTGAACACGGCGTCGGGCGCTCTCTGCGGCGATGTGGACGTCGCCCGTAGTGCGGCCGCCGATCAGCAGGAGCTGGACCCTGGTCTGCTGGGCCTCGGCGATGCGCTCCGCGAGTTCGATGTAGCGCTGGGCGGTGTAGTCCTTGCGCTCCGGCCAGCTCGTGGCGGTGACCGCGGCGATGGTCAGGTCGTTCAGCCAGCCTGCGGAACGTAACTGCTCGACCAGCCCGCTCTGCCAGGTGGTGAGAACGGGGGCGAAGGGTGCGGTGCCGGGAAGGCGGATACCGAGGCGGCGTTCCAGCGCCAGGTAGTAGCGGGTGGGCAGGTCCGGATGGGATCGGCCGTCGCTCGCCCAGCAGGGTGGGGCGGCCGGGTCGCAGATCAGGCTCACCGCCGCCCCGGGGGCGCGGGCCTCGACCGCGATCCGGTCGCCGATCACGGCTCGCCGGCCGGTGGATGTGGCGTCCGGCTCCTGTGTGATCAGTCCGGCGCGGGCGATGAGCCCTGCGTAGGGGCCCATGGCGCGGACGATGACCCTCGCGGAGCGCAGGCGGAGCCAGTCCGTGACGGCGCGAACCGCTGCCAGGGCGAGGAGGGTGTCCCCGAGCCTGCCATCGAAGGCGACTTCGATCTCGTCGCACGTGCTCAGGCGGTCGACCAGTTCGGCGGACGCGGGGGCCGGGAGCGGGGCGCCGACGGGGATGTCGGCGCGGTCGTAGCCCAGCGGCGTGGTGTGTACGGCCCCGGCGGGGATGATTTGCGAGCCGGAGTGGAAGCGGACCCCTGCCGAGGCGACGGTGCTCATGCCTCTCCCTCGATGGTGGTGAGGGAGACCAGCGGGAGGTCGAGGGCGGTGAGCAGTTCACGGGCGCCGCACGTGGTGTCCTCCACCAGGCAGGCCGCCGCCAGCGGGACGGCGCCGGCCTCGCGGAGTCGGCGGGTGAGGTCGGCGAGCGTCCGGCCGGTGGTGATCTCGTCGTCCACCAGGATGATCCGCTGCCCCGGTGCGATGCCGTACGCGAAGACGTCGGTACGCATCGCGTGGGGCTCGCTGAAGCGGACCGCGCCGTCGAGCGGGAGGTGCAGCTTCCAGGCAATCTTGTACGGCAGTTGTGCGGCACCCGCGAGCGACACGGTCGGGAGGATGCCACCGGCGTCCAGACCGAGAAGGAAGTCCACGCTGCCGAGCCCGTCGGGCAACTCGTCCTGGAGGCACTGCCACAGGCGGGTGCCGGTGGTGGCCAGCGCGTTCGGGTGGACCGGGGCTTCGAGCCCGTCCAGGGAGTGGATGACGCGCTCGCGGCGGCTCGTCGCGCCGACGCTCAGGCGTTCGACGATGCGGGCGGAGAACGGCGGCACGGCGAGGGTTTCGGGCATGACGAAGCTCCTGCGGGTGTGCGGAAGGAAGGAGAAGGAAGGACGAGGGCGTCCAGTGGTCAGGCCGCGAGCTCGGCGGCGTACCAGGCCAGAAGCTGGTCGATGGCCGCCGTGACCTGCTTGAGCACCTGCTCGCTGGCGCCGTCGCGCCAGGCGGCGGCGATCTCGGCCAAGGACGGCAGGGAGAAGGCAGGCAGCCCCGGCATCCGGGAAGCTGCGGCGAGGATCTGGTCGGGGCCGGTCTCCCACCGGTTGTGCTCGCGGAGAAGGAGGCGGCAGGCCAGGACGAGGTGCTTGTACAACTGGCGCAGCGTGCGCGGGCCGGTGTCGGCGCGCAGGCGGCGCGTGGTGAGGATGACTTGGGGCAGCTCTCGGACGGCGGCCAGGTTCAGGTCGTCGCGCGTGATGGTGGGCAGTTCGGTGCCAGGTGCGGCGTACAGGACGGGCCGGCCCTGCTGGAGCTGGTGCAGGGCGAAGGCGAGACGCGGAGTGAGGCGCCGGGCAGTGACCTCACCCGGGGTGACGAGGGTCGGGCCGAGGGAGGCGGCTCCGTCGAGGGTGGTGCGATACCGCTCCAGGGCCTCGTGGAGTCGGCCGTGGGCCTCGTGTTCGGCGATCACGAGCAGGTCGAGGTCGGACCACCCCGGAATCCAGGTGCCCTCGCCCGGGCTGCCGGTCAGGGCTGCGAGTCGTACGCCGGGCCCGTACGCCCGTACCGCGTCGGTGAAGTCGGCTGTCGCGGAGGCGACCTCGGCGGGCAGGCCCAGCCCGTAGGGGGTGGTGACGCGCAGCCTCGCAAGGGCGGGCGGGGCGGCGATGCGCCGGAGCCGGGCGCGGAGGGCGGCGATGCTGCCGGAGTTGTCGATCACGTGGTCGGCGAGGGCGGCGACCTGGTGCGCACCGCGGCTCATCTTGATCTCGTCCTTGGCGGCTACCGCCTGGGCGGGCATCCCGGACCGCTCGACCCGTACGGCGAAGGAGGCGTCCAGGTAGACGATCTGGAGCGTGTCGCCCATCAGCTGCTTGAGTTCGGCGATCGAGGCGTCGTCATGGACGGACTCGATGGTGAACAGCCCCGTGTCGACGTGGGCGTCCGCGAAGCGGTTCAGTTCACCGAGCAGCAGCTCAGCCTGCCGCCGGGCCGACAGCGCATACGGGTCTGCGAGCCCCTCCCGGTGCGCCGCCTGCCGTAGCAGGAAGCCGATCTTGAGCCGCTGGGCACCGCACGTACGCCGTACGAACTCGGCGCTGGTGCTCTTGCCGCACTCGCTCAGTCCGCCGAAGGCGACGACCCGGCGCAGATGACGGCTCGGCTCGATCTCCGCGAGCACGGCGTCGTCACAGCCGTAGAGCTTGAAACGGGCCGGTACGGGCAGGCGCCGCCTACCGGCGAGGGCATCGGCGACGAGGGTGTCCAGGGCGGCGCACAGCTCCTCGCGCTGCCGGTGCAGTGCGGGGACGCGGCGCCGGGCCAGCTCGTCCCGTGTCGAGGCGCGTTCGCTGTGCCAGATCCGCAAGGTGAGCACCGACAGTCGGTCCACGACGGAGGCGAGGGTCTCCGTGTGCAGCGGGGCATCGGCGCGGCCCGCGTCCGCGAACGTTCCGAGGATCTCGTCGGCGCGTTCGGTGAGCGCGTTGCGTTCGGCGTTGAGCTGGTCGATCTCGCGCTTGCAGTCGGCGACCTGGGCGGCGGTCAGTAACGCGCCACGGACTCGGTCCTCGGTGTCCCACAGGCGTCCGTTGACGGTGTGGAGCCGGGTGATGGTGTCGTCCAGGCGTCGGCGGTCCTTGTCCTGGAGCGTGGCTGTGGCACCGGCCAGCCCGGGAGGCAGGACCAGAGGTGGGAAGGTCTGGGTCATCGTGGGCTCCCGTCCTTGAGTGGTGGGGCCGGAAGGTAGGCAGCGATGTGGTGCCGTACGTCGGCGTGGACCTCGTCCACGGATCGGTTCTCGCAGTCCACGACCGCGGTGTACGTGCCGTGGTCGGCCTGGTGGAGCAGGACCGCGTGCAGGGTCTTCTGGTAGACGGGGTAGACCCCGGTCCAGGGGCGGCCCTCGCGGGCGCTGGTGATCGCGTAGCTGCGCTCGGCGTCGAGGGACGGCAACAGGAGAACCGACGTCTCGGGCGGTCCCGACCGTGAACCGGCGATACCGGCCACGGTGGCCACGGCCTCTCGTACGGTGAGCCCGTCCTTGACCGCGCAGGTCGCGGCGGCCACCGCGAGGAGCATGGGCAGACCCCGGTCGAGCAGCCCCGTGCGGTCCGGCTCACGAGTGGCGCCCCGCTTGGTGTGTCCGGCCAGCAGCATCTCGGTCAGCTCCACCGTTGTGGACGTCTCGAACCACCACCGGGCGTAGTCGCCGGCTGCTACTCGTGCCCACGGCTCAGGATCGTGCTCGTGGACCGACCCGAGAAGCTGGAGGCCGCTTGCTGCGGCGAGCAGTCGCAGGTGGGTTGTCTTGCCGGCGTTGTCAGGTCCGTTGAGGCTGACGAAGTCCGGGACCCGCATCGCCGGTCACGCCTCGCGGATCGGGCTGCCGAGGACCGAGGCGATGGCATCGGTGTTGGCGGTGATGAACTCGGCCAGCTCCGGCGGCATCAGGTTCAGCTCGCAAACGGCCTCGGCGGTGAAGGCCACCCGGACCACCTCGTACCCGCCTCGCTCCGGCTTGGCGAACTCCGTGCCCGTACGGACGCTCAGGTCCATGGACTCCAGGCGCGCGGCGAAGATGTGCTGGACACCGATGCCGCCCTCCAGCTCGTCGGTGATCAGGTGGACGAGTTCGGCCCGGGCCAGCTTGCCGCCGAGCTCCTCGAACACCTCCCGGTGCAGCGCCGCCTCGATGGTCGCGTCGTCGTCCTCGACCCCGCCGCCGACGGTCACCCAGTAGGGCTCCCGGCCCGGCTTGGTGCGCTTGATCAGGACCAGCTCGTCGCCGTCGAGGAGGATCGCGCGGGCATTGCGCTTGACGATGTCGGTCATGCGGATTGCTCCCTCTCGTCGTGGTGCCCGTGAGAGCGGCCCATTCGCCACCAGCCGGGCTTCTGGTAAGGGCCGCTTCCCGGCTGGCGGACCCAGCATGGTGCACATCGCGGGCCGGGTGTGACGCACAAGTGGCTGCACCCATGCCGTACCGCTGCCGAACATGCCTCGTTACGCTGTGTGCTTCCGTGCTCTACGGACAGCGGACAGGGGGTACGGCAGTGGTCACGGTGCAGCGATGGTCCGGCCGCGAGTCCCGGCTGCTCCGCGAAGCCATGCGGATGAGTCTCCGCCGCTTCGCCGCACACCTCGGCATGAGCGATCGGGCGGTGTCGAACTGGGAGTCGGGCGGAGCGACTTGTCACCCCAGCACGGAGTCCCAGGCCGTACTCGACACCGCCCTCGCGCGGGCATCGGACGAAGTCAAGGCACGCTTCGCTGAAGCCCTTGGCGTACACGGTGAAGCCCTGCCGGTCGCCGCCGGGATAGGCGTCGACTCGCACAAGTTCCTGCCCGTCTTCATCGGCGTCGAGCGTGCCCGTCGACTACGCGCCCACATGACCACCAGCAGCAAGGTCACCACGGGCTCCGCGGAGGAGTGGCTGGAGTCCTCGGCCGCCCGCGTGGCACACCCGGAGACGCCGAACTGCACCCTCCACGTGTTCGCGTGTGGAGTCGCCGTCTTCCACATCGTCCAGCCCCACGAACCCGCCTGCCTCACCGAACTCGCCGTGTGGCGCTACCGCTCCTACGCCTCCGACCTGCCCTGGGCGAGGGAGCGGATCAGGGAGTTACTCGACGAGGATCCCGCCCGCGCGCCGAACCCCGAATACGTCCTCTCCCTCTACTGGCTCACCTCCAGCCCATGGACCGGAAGCGAGTACGACACCGCCCTGCGCCTGCTGTCCACACCGTCCGTGCTGGTCGACCGAGGTGCACCTGGCGGTGCCGCGCCGCTGGACGGCTCGGTGGAGGCGTTGCTGCTCGCCACGGGCTTCGACCACCCGGACATCGTGTCCTTCGGCGTACGCGGAGTCTCCACCGGCTACGCGGGATGGTCCGGCGTCGCGTACGCCTCGATCGCGCGCGAACGCAGCCTCACGGTCGACGAGCTGGTCGCCTGCGAACTGACGGTCCAGGCCCTGTGGTGCTTCACCCGCCAGGTCCAGCAGATGATCGAGGACGGCCAGGACCCCTCCATGCCCGAACGCTACGGCTGGCGCTTCCTGCGCGCCGCGTACTCCCGGCTGACGACGGCCCGGGCCCAGGAGACCGCGCAACACGTGCTCATGCGAGAAGCCATCATGAAGACCAGCGGCCTGGCCGAACGGCTCCGCGCCGCGCAGGACGCCCTACGCGAAGGCGTCGGCTGACAACACGGGCAGGAGAGACAAGGCATGGACATCGGCAAGGCGGCGCTGGTCGTGGTCGACATGCAGAACGGCTTCATCAACCACCACAGCCACCACGCCGTGCCCGCAGTCGCCGACCTGGTTGCGACCTGGACCGCCGTCGGCCGCCCAGTGGTGTTCACCCGCTACTTCAACTACCCGGACAGCCCCTACGAGAGGTTCTTCCACTGGCGCCGCCTCCAGGAGCCTCCCGAGACGGAGATCGTCCCGGAGCTCGCCGACGCCGTTTCTCGCGCCCGCGCGGTCATCGACAAGACCGGGTACACCTTCCTCACCACGCAGGCGAACGCGCTGGCCCGTGAAGCTGGTTGGACGGACTTGGTGTTCTGCGGCGTGGCGACCGAGAGCTGCGTGCTGAAGTCCGCTGCCGATGCCTTCGAGCAGGGATTCGCGCCCTGGATCGTCACCGACGCGTGTGCGAGCGACGCCGGGCCGGACGTTCATGACGCCGGTTTGGTCGTCGCCCGCCGCCTGATTGGTGAAGGGCAGCTCGTGACGATGGGGCATGTGATCCAGGAACTCTCGGCGCGCGACGGGATGACGGTGCTGGAATAGCCCCATGGCCTCCACATCCACGGGATCGTCCGGCGCGTACGACACCGACCTGATCGTCATCGGCGGAGGCCCGGCCGGCTGCGCCGCGGCGCGGATGGCGGCGAGCGTGGGCATGCGCTCGGTCCTGGTCGAGCCGGACGCGCTGTGCCGCAACCTCTACCGGATCCCGGCGCTGAACAACGTGCTGGGCGGCTACACCAGCGGCCCGGAACTGGCCGACGCCATCACCGCAGAGCTGAAGGCCACGGACCTGTGCCGCCTGGAACTGGGCCGCAGCGCCACGGCCCTCCGCGCCGAGCACGACCAGGTCACGGTCACCCTGGACACTGGCACCCGCCTGTCCGCGCCGTACGCGATCGTCGCCACCGGCGTCGGTCCGCTCCAGCCCCGCGACGTCCCCTGGATCACCGCCCCGCCCGACCTCACCTTGCCGCCGCTGTGGAAGGCCGAAGCGGCCGACGCCGAAGGCCGCACCCTCCTCGTGCTGGGCGGTGACCGGCCCATCGGCACGTTCCTGCGTGCCCACCCGACGACGGAGACCGGCCTGCTCGTGGCGTACCCACCGGGCGACGACTACAAGATCGACGAGATCCGAGAGGACCCACGCGTCACGCTCCTCGCGGTCGAGCACGTGACCCTGCACCCGCCGCAAGGGCCGACGACGATGGCAGAAGCCGTCGACAGAAGCGGCGAACGGCACAGTGTCATGGCGGACGCCGCCTTCCTCAGCATCGGCAACGCCCCCACCACCCCGCCCGGCGACCTCGCCCGCGACACGACCGGCTACTGCCCACCCGCCGCCCAGCACCCCCGCGTCGTCATCGCCGGCGACCTGCGTTCCGCCCGCTACCAGCGCGTCATGACCGCCCTCGGCTCCGGCAGCGAAGCCGCCCTCCACGCCTACTACGCCGCACGGGATCTCCACACACCGGAGAGACAGGAGGGCTGAATTTCCTGTTTGAGGCCGGGCACGCCGACCATCTTCTATTCACTCGGATGAGGGGATTGCCTGGCTTTCCAGGCACGTGAAGGTGAATGGGTGGTGGTATGCGGAGCGATGTTGCTGTCTGCCCTGGGAGGCTGTGGTGGACCCTACCGAACGGACGCTCCGGAGCCGTGTCGCTGCCCATGTGAGCTGGGCAAATACTGTCGATCGATCTGCTCGGACGGCGCCGGCCCGAGCAGCCCGCGAATCTCGATTTCTGGTCCAGGCACGAGAGCTTCACCCTGGTGCGACCGAGAGCCAGATCGAAGCCGTGGCTGCCTCCCTGCGGAAGGCGCACTTCGCGAAGCTCGCACTGCTGTCCGCGCAGGCCCGACGCATCAGGAGGCTGGCAGATGGAACCGCCCGCTAAAGCTGACGAGCCCGTAAGCAGGCAACCAGCGCATCGGTACACCTACCCGGAGGCTGCTGCGATCCTCCGTGTCAAGCAGCGCTGGCTCCAGAACAACATCAAGCGGCTGCCCCATTCGAAGAAGGGGCGCAGCGTCACGTTCTCGGAAGAAGATCTCGACGCGATCGATGCCATGTTTCATCATCAGCCACCTGCTCCGGCAACTCGCCCACCAGTAGCTTCTGCCAGTACTCATCCACTCGCGTCGCTCAAGCCCCTTCCTTCGCGTATGCGGCGCCGCTGAGTCATCGCTGAGCGCCGCATTCGGTACGTGAAGCTCGGCAAGCATGTCCGCATCGCAGCGAGCGTCCTCGACGCGTACATAGAGGAGCGCACCGTACCGACGCTCCGCGAGGCCAAGGCCGCCCGTTACGGGAGCGCCGCCTGATGGCAGGACGCAAGCACCAGCGGCGGCGCGAGTTCGGCACCGTACGTCAGCTTCCCTCCGGACGGTGGCAGGCCCGGTACTGGGCGCCACAAGGCAGCTTCCGCTCAGCAGCGACTGGCCCGAGAAGCTTGACGAGAGGGGCGGCTACCGGTGTCCGACCGCTACCCGCCCCTCCCGATGCTTCCTCTTGTCGACGGTGAAGTCGGATGCCGCCAAGGCGCGGCCGTCTCCGAGGAGGCAGGGGCGCGGAGGGCCTCGCTGAGAACTGGTGCCCCCTGGCTGGCGGTGTGGAAGCCTGTTGCCGGATCAGCTGACCCAGATGCGCGGTCGTGTCCTCGCGACAACGCGGCATCGACATATCGATCACGGTCGAGTTCGACTGTGCCGTACCAACGATGGGCCCGGACGTGGATCTTCCGGACGGTAGGGTCCCGTGGGTCAGGGTCGAGCCGGATGGTGCGCTCGGCCATGCGTGCTCCTCCGTAGCTCTGGCGGGATCGGTCAGATGGTCATTCCGGTAACCAGGTTCCCAGGGCCCCATCGCCAACTTTGGCCGATCGCTGTGATTCGCGATGCAGCACTTCCGCACGGAGAGCGTCGTGGATGCTCGCGGTCCCGCGCCGCGAGCCGTCGGCGGCCCGGACGAGGTGGACGCGGCGCGCCAGATAGGGCGCGCGGAGGGCACGAAGGCCCACGGCAGGTCTAGACAAGAAACAAGGCCCTGGTCGTCGACCAGGGCCTGCTGCGTGGAGCGGGTGACGAGAATCGAACTCGCGCTCTGAGCTTGGGAAGCTCATGTTCTACCATTAAACTACACCCGCGTGGCGAACCGATCATCGATCCGCATCGTCGCTCACTGTACCTCATCCCTGGCCCCCGGTGTTATACGCCGCGGGGTCTTTGCGTTGTGTGCGGGCGGTGAGGGGGTGGATGCGGGTGCAGGCGGCGGGAGTTGGGGCGTAGCGTTGGCGTGCGGAGTGCCGCGTGGAGCGGCGTCTCACTCATCCCCTAATGTGGCTTTCGTCCGCATTGGCTGGGGAAGGGACTCGATGGACTTGATGGAGCGCACCGTCGTCCGCTGTGCCGAGGGGCATGTCTTCGCTACCGCTTCGTTCCCGATGCAGCAGCTCGGCGCCGGGAGGATCGGGCCCGGGCGGCTCATCCGGTGTCCGCGTTGTGCACGGCTGCGGCATGCCGTGCCCGTGGAGTCGGTGAAGCGGTAGGCCCGAGGAAGCACAGGCCGGGAGGAGAAGCCGAGGGCGGTGCGTGCGGGGGCGGCGCGGAGTCTGATTGCGGCGGGTCCGCGCGCACTGCGTATCCTCGGGGGGTGCTTCTCTCAGACAAGGACATCCGGGCCGAGATCGACGCCGGGCGGGTGCGCATCGATCCGTACGACGAATCCATGGTGCAGCCCTCGAGCATCGATGTGCGGCTGGACCGCTATTTCCGGGTGTTCGAGAACCACCGCTACCCGCATATCGACCCCGCGGTCGAGCAGGCGGATCTGACGCGGCTGGTCGAGCCGGACGGCGACGAGGCGTTCATCCTGCATCCCGGCGAGTTCGTGCTCGCCTCGACCTATGAGGTCATCTCACTGCCGGAGGACATCGCCAGCCGGCTGGAGGGAAAGAGCTCCCTCGGTCGGCTGGGGCTGGTGACCCATTCGACCGCCGGCTTCATCGACCCCGGCTTCTCGGGGCACGTCACCCTCGAGCTCTCCAATCTCGCCACCCTGCCCATCAAGCTGTGGCCGGGCATGAAGATCGGGCAGCTGTGCATGTTCCGGCTCAGCTCTCCGGCAGAGGCGCCGTACGGCAGCGAACGGTACGGATCGCGTTATCAGGGGCAGCGGGGGCCGACCGCCTCGCGCTCCTTCCAGAATTTCCATCGAACGCAGGTGTGAGCACATGGCTGAGGTACGGGAGAACCTGACGTACGAGGGGTTCGGGCGCGCGATCCGCGAGCTTGCGCAGACCATCGCCGACGACGGATACGAGCCCGACATCGTGCTGTCGATCGCGCGCGGTGGAGTCTTCGTCGCGGGCGGGCTCGCCTACGCGCTGGACTGCAAGAACATCCACCTCGTCAATGTGGAGTTCTACACCGGCGTGGGCACGACCCTTGAAATGCCGGTCATGCTCGCGCCGATGCCCAACGCGATCGACTTCTCCGACAAGAAGGTGCTGATCGCCGACGACGTCGCGGACACCGGGAAGACCCTCAAGCTGGTCCACGACTTCTGCCTCGGCACCGTCGCCGAGGTCCGCAGCGCCGTGGTCTACCAGAAGTCGCACTCCCTCGTGGACTGCGAGTACGTCTGGAAGCGAACCGATGAGTGGATCAACTTCCCCTGGTCCGTGGAACCGCCCGTCATCCGCCGCGAGGGGCAGGTCCTCGACGCCTGAGCCGAGGAAGCACGGCAGAAGGGAGCGTTCGCCGGTGATCGGTCCGGCGAGCGCCCCCTTTCTCTTGCTCTCCTCGTGTCAGATGGTGCCCAGCTTGATGATCGACAGAATGCCGATCAGCTGGATCGCCGACGCTCCCAGCGCCTTCGGCCACGGCAGGTCGTGCGACTTGCTCACCATCGAGGTGAACAGCGCCCCCGCCGCCAGCCAGGTCACCCAGCCGACCACCTGGACCAGGGAGTTCTCACCGCCGAGGAAGAGCGCGAAGAGCAGCCGCGGGGCGTCCGTGATGGACATGATCAGCATGGAGAGGCCGACCGTCGGCTGCCAGGCGCCGTCGCCGCCGAGCTGGCGCGCCAGGGTGTGCGTCACCGCGCCGAGGATCAGGCCGCCGATGACGAACGCCACCGCCGTGCTCAGCACATACGGGATCGCGGTGGAGATCGTGGCGTTGATCGCCTCGTCGCGGGCCTGGTCAAAGCCGAAGAGGGCCAGCAGCCCGTACAGGAAGGTGACGATCAGCGCCGGGCCCCACACCGCGTAGTCCCGCATCTGCCAGAACGTCGGGCCGGGGCGCAGCACGATGCCGCTCAGCAGCTGCTTCCAGTGCAGCCGCGGGCCGGCGGGCTGGGGGGCGTCCCCCGCGCGGTAGGCCGCGCCGTCGCCGTAGGGGGCCTCGCCGACGGCGAACATCTGGGTGTGGCCCGGGGTGTTGGCGTACTGGTCCGAGCCCCGCGGGGGCTGTGGGCCCTGGGGCGGATACGGCTGCTGGTGCGGATCGCCGCCGTCCCCGAAGTACTCGGGTTCGCCGTACGGGCCGCTGCCGCCCGTCTGGGGCCACTGCGGGGCCTGCTGCTGCGCATACGGGGGCGCCGCCGGGGCGCCTCCGTACGGCGTCTGCGGCGCCTGCTGCGGTTGTCGTTGCGGGGTGCGGTTGTCCCGGCCGCGTCCGATCCTGAATCCTGCCACGCCTTCGAACGTACCCGGTCCCGCTCGCCCCGCAGTCGCGGGGAGTGCCTCCCGCAGCCTTTGCTGCGGACCTGTGACATCCCCTAAGGGGCGGGAATCGGGGTGGAGATGGGGGTGGGGCGGGCGGGCGTCCGGGTACGGAGAGGGGCTGGACGCCCGCGGGCGTCCAGCCCCTCTCCGGCTCTGTGCGACGGTCCTACTTCACCGGCTCCGGCTCCTGGGAGTTCGGCGTCTCCGCCTCCGGCGGGACCGGCGTCTGCACCGAGTCGAGCAGCAGCTGCGCGACATCCACGACCTGGAGGGACTCCTTCGCCTGGCCCTCGTTCTTCTTGCCGTTCACGGAGTCCGTGAGCATCACCAGACAGAACGGGCAGGCCGTGGAGACGATGTCCGGGTTCAGCGACAGCGCCTCGTCCACCCGCTCGGTGTTGATGCGCTTGCCGATCCGCTCCTCCATCCACATCCGCGCGCCGCCGGCGCCACAGCAGAAGCCGCGCTCCTTGTGGCGGTGCATCTCCTGCTGGCGCAGGCCGGGCACCTTGTCCATGATCTCGCGCGGCGGCGTGTAGACCTTGTTGTGGCGGCCCAGGTAGCAGGGGTCGTGATAGGTGATCAGGCCCTCGACCGGGGTCACCGGGATCAGCTTGCCCTCGTCGATCAGATGCTGGAGCAGCTGCGTGTGGTGGATGACCTCGAACTCGCCGCCCAGCTGCGGGTACTCGTTCGCGATCGTGTTGAAGCAGTGCGGGCAGGTGGCGACGATCTTCTTCGACGCCTTGGGCTTACGAGTGGATTCGTCGTCCTCGTCCTCACCGAATGCCATGTTCAGCATGGCGACGTTCTCCTGGCCGAGCTGCTGGAACAGCGGCTCGTTGCCCAGGCGGCGCGGCGAGTCGCCGGTGCACTTCTCATCCCCGCCCATGATCGCGAACTTGACGCCCGCGATGTGCAGCAGCTCGGCGAAGGCCTTGGTGGTCTTCTTGGCCCGGTCCTCCAGGGCGCCGGCGCAGCCGACCCAGTACAGGTAGTCGACCTCGGTGAGGTCCTCGACGTCCTTGCCGACGATCGGGACCTCGAAGTCGACCTCCTTGGTCCACTCGACGCGCTGCTTCTTGGCCAGGCCCCAGGGGTTGCCCTTCTTCTCCAGGTTCTTGAGCATCGTGCCCGCCTCGCTCGGGAAGGCGGACTCGATCATCACCTGGTAGCGGCGCATGTCGACGATGTGGTCGATGTGCTCGATGTCGACCGGGCACTGCTCCACGCAGGCGCCGCAGGTGGTGCAGGACCACAGCACATCCGGGTCGATGACGCCGTTCTCCTCGACCGTGCCGATCAGCGGGCGCTCGGCCTCCGCCAGCGCGGCGGCGGGGACGTCCGCGAGCTGCTCTTCGGAGGCCTTCTCCTCGCCCTCCATCGTCTTGCCGCCGCCGGCCAGCAGATAAGGGGCCTTGGCGTGCGCATGGTCGCGCAGCGACATGATCAGCAGCTTCGGGGAGAGCGGCTTGCCGGTGTTCCAGGCGGGGCACTGCGACTGGCAGCGTCCGCACTCGGTGCAGGTGGCGAAGTCGAGGATGCCCTTCCAGGAGAACTGCTCGACCTGGCTGACGCCGAAGACGTCGTCCTCGCCCGGGTCCTCGAAGTCGATCTCCTTGCCGCCGGAGGTCATCGGCTGCAGGGCGCCCAGCGCGCTCCCACCGGTCGCGTTGCGCTTGAACCAGATGTTGGGGAAGGCGAGGAAGCGGTGCCAGGCCACGCCCATGTTGGTGTTGAGCGAGACCGTGATCATCCAGATCAGCGAGACGCCGATCTTGATCATCGCTGTGAAGTAGATCAGCGTCTGGAGGGCGGGCACGCTGAGCCCGTCGAAGGCGAGGACCAGGGGGTACGAGACGAAGTACGCGGCCTCGTAGCCCTCGACGTGGTGGATCGCGCCCTCGAGGCCGCGCAGCGTGAGGATCGCCAGGCCGATGGTGAGGATGACGTACTCGACGAAGTACGCCTGCCAGGCCTTGGAGCCCGCGAAGCGCGACTTGCGGCCGGCCCGGGAGGGCAGATTCAGCAGCCGGATGGCCATCAGCACGGCGATGCCCACGACCGTCATCAGACCGATGAACTCGATGTACATCTCGAACGGCAGGAATCCGCCGAGCACCGGCAGAGTCCAGTCGGCCTGGAAGAGCTGGCCGTACGCCTGCGCCAGCGTCGGCGGCAGGGTGAGGAAGCCGATCGCGACGAACCAGTGGGCGAAGCCCACGATCCCCCACCGGTTCATCCGGGTGTGGCCGAGGAACTCCTTGACCAGGGTGATCGTGCGCGCCTTGGGGGCGTCGGTGCGGCTGCCCGCCGGCACGGCCTGGCCGAGCCTGACGAAGCGGTAGATCTGCGCGACGGCTCGGGCGATGAGCGCAACGCCGACCACGGTCAGGACCAGCGACACAATGATCGCGGCGAGTTGCATTTGGGGGCTCCTCGGGCCTGCGAGGGTGGGGATCGATCCAGCACTACTAAGCGGTAACTTATTCAGTCCGTGCCGAGAGTACCCACTTATGCAGTCGCACTGTAGTCGCGCAGTCGGTGATCTGCGTCGCTCAGGCAACCCTTCCCGGACTCCTCGGCCGCAGTGTGCGCCGCAGCTCGCGACCGGGGTCGCGCACCGGTCCGGGCCTCGGGCCGGCCGGCAGCCGCGACCCGGGCCGTGCGGGCCAGGATGGCCAGGTCCATGCCCAGCCAGTGCTGCTCGGCGTAGTGGAGGTCGAGTACGGACATCTCCTCCCACGGCAGCTCCGAGCGCCCGCTGATCTGCCAGGGGCCCGTCATTCCCGGGCGCACCCACAGGCGCGCCGGATGGGCCGGCCGGGCGGGCGGCAGCGGCGCCGGGCCGACCAGGGACATCTCCCCGCGCACCACGTTGACCAGCCGGGGGAGGGTGTCGAGGCAGTGGCGCCGCAGCAGTCGGCCGGCGGGAGTGGGGCGGCCGAGCGGGCCGGGTGGTTCCGTCCGCGCCGTGCGGAAGCCGAGCATCGTGAAGGGGCGGCCCCGCAGCCCCGCCCGCTGCCGCCGTACGAGGACCGGGCCGGGGGAGGTGAGCGCGACCGCCGCAGCGGCGGCCAGCAGGACGGGGGAGAGGAGCAGGAGCAGCAGCAGTGCGCCGGTCAGATCGACGACCCGTTTCGCCTCGACGGCCCGGGTGGCGGCTTCGGCGGTGCGGGCGGCCTGCAGTGTCCTCTCGGCACCGGGTCCCAGCCTCTGTCGTCCCAGGCCCTCCGGGCCCCGCCGGCTCTGCCGGCTCCGCCGCCTCGTCTGTCTCGCTTGCCTTCCTCGCATGGTGTGCGCTCCTCGCTCCGGGCTGCTCGGTCCGGGCCGTCTGACGCCCACCCCCTGGTTCTGATCCCATTTGTCGGGTTTAGTTGGTTTTCAGGCATGACTCTGGCATGAATGGCGTCCGCAGCGGCGGCACGCCACGCCCTCGACCTCCAGGGCTGCACTTAAGGGCTGGATAAAAGTTGAGTCGAGCAGGCTCAGCTCTGTTGACGTGGTTCAGCCCGTCGGGCATCCTTGAGCCAGTTCCACTCAAGGAAGCAGCTGGAGGAAACGAAAATGGCACGTGCGGTCGGCATCGACCTGGGCACGACGAACTCCGTCGTCAGCGTTCTGGAGGGCGGCGAGCCCACCGTCATCACCAACGCCGAGGGTGCCAGGACCACGCCGTCCGTCGTCGCCTTCGCCAAGAACGGCGAGGTGCTGGTAGGCGAGGTCGCCAAGCGCCAGGCGGTCACCAACGTCGACAGGACCATCCGGTCGGTCAAGCGCCATATGGGCACCGACTGGAAGATCGAGCTCGACGGCAAGAACTTCAACCCGCAGCAGATGAGCGCCTTCATCCTGCAGAAGCTCAAGCGGGACGCCGAGTCCTACCTGGGCGAGAAGGTCACGGACGCGGTCATCACCGTCCCGGCGTACTTCAACGACGCCGAGCGTCAGGCCACCAAGGAGGCCGGCGAGATCGCGGGCCTGAACGTCCTGCGCATCGTCAACGAGCCGACCGCGGCCGCGCTCGCCTACGGGCTGGAGAAGGACGACCAGACGATTCTGGTCTTCGACCTCGGCGGCGGCACCTTCGACGTCTCGCTGCTGGAGATCGGCGACGGCGTCGTGGAGGTCAAGGCCACCAACGGCGACAACCACCTCGGCGGCGACGACTGGGACCAGCGCGTCGTCGACTACCTGGTCAAGCAGTTCCACTCCGGCCACGGCGTGGACCTGTCCAAGGACAAGATGGCCCTCCAGCGCCTCCGTGAGGCCGCGGAGAAGGCCAAGATCGAGCTGTCCTCGTCCACCGAGACCTCGATCAACCTGCCCTACATCACGGCGTCCGCCGAGGGCCCGCTGCACCTGGACGAGAAGCTCACCCGCGCCCAGTTCCAGCAGCTCACCTCCGACCTGCTCGAGCGCTGCAAGGTGCCGTTCCACAACGTCATCAAGGACGCGGGCATCGCGCTGAGCGAGATCGACCACGTCGTCCTCGTCGGCGGTTCGACGCGTATGCCGGCGGTGGCGGAGCTGGTGAAGGAGCTGACCGGCGGCAAGGAGGCCAACAAGGGTGTGAACCCGGACGAGGTCGTCGCGATCGGCGCCTCGCTCCAGGCCGGTGTGCTGAAGGGCGAGG